>JAVFAR010000044.1:0-22435 GCA_034002365.1 Trichloromonas sp. | reverse complement strand
ATCTGGCGGAAAAGAGACCGTCATATTTCGCTCAGAATCAACGAACTCGCTTCTGTGAATTGTTTGGCGGCCTTGAAAAACGGCCATTTTTGGTTCTGTTCGACTTTTTGCGAGTGCATCAATACCAATCTGACTCGGTTAAATGTTTGCTCCCGTTGTAATATGGCGGAGCAAGATGGGTGGCCCCGCCACCGTGTATCGAGACCTAATTTGGCACAGCCGCGGTTGTAAAACTGGTGGATGTCGGGTATATACCTGCCGCCAGATAGCGCTAACCCTTCGCTTCCGGTTGACGCTCCAGTCGCGCAACTGAAGCGAGGTGATCTTGGTCTCAGGAATACGACATGCCTCCAAGCGCGTGGGAATTTGAAGAAGCTATAGAGTGCTTTCGCGTCATCGATTCCTCCTTGCGTTGCATATACGCAGGGGAGGGCCATATGTATCGCACTCTCTCAGCACAGCTCCGCATATTGCTTTGCGACTCCCCCAAGCCGCTCCTCGTTCGCTTGTTCCCAAATCCGGTTTCGCCTCGCCTCCGCCGTTCCGAAGAATGCCGTTGACAACCACCCGGGCCTCGGCTATTCATCGTCCGTTCGCAATCCCCACTTTTCCGGCGAGATCCCCCATGCCCGAATTCAAGATGGCCAAACGGTCGATGTTTCTTCTGGTGCTGATCCTTATCCTGGCCCCCGGCATGGCCCGGGCCGCCGGGAAGGCCGCCCGGATTCATCCCGACACCCCCCATCCCGGCCGTTTCCTGGTCGAGGGGACGCGGCTTGTCGACCGCGCCGACGGTCGGGCGGTCTTTTTTCGCGGCATGGGCTATTCCCCCTATATGCCGGGGGAGACTCCCCAGCACGGGGCGGGGCCGGGGAACGACGGGCGCTATAAACAGCATCTGGCGCTGCTCAAGGAGATGGGGGTGAATTATCTGCATGTCTTTCCCCTGCGCATGCCCCCCAACTTCTTCGCCGCCCTCGACGCCGCCGACCTGGTTTACGGTCAGGATATCTGGATCGACCCCTTTACTGACGATCTGCTGGATGAGGACTATCTGGCGAAAACCCTCGCCAACATCCGTCAGGTCATCGACCATACCTACGCCGTCGGCCGGCCCGAGCGCCTGGTGCTCTTCTCCATCGGCGACGAGTTGCAGGCGGCGACGGTGGAGCGCACCAACAAACTCCATCCCGAGGTGCGCGACTACCGGGGCAAATACCTGACCGTGACCGGGCGCACCGCCAGCGAGGTCGCCCTGGCCCGCCTCATCGATCAGGCCATGGACTATGAGCTGACCCGCTACGGCCGCCGCCATCTCTACACCCACACCAGCTGGACGCACATCGGTCCCATCGCCGACCGCCCCGATCTCGAACTCCCCCGCGAGCACCTGCTGGCGCCGGACATGGGGGATCTCATCTGCCTGAATATCTACACCTACGCCAACGGGGTGAAGACCTCGCCCCCCGGTTCGGTAACCGGGACCAGCTACCAGGGCTATCTGGAGGATCTCGCGGCGACCACCAGCCTGCCGGTTCTGGTGACCCAGGTGGGGTTTTCGACCTCGCCGATCATGCCCCGGCCGGAGCTGGCCGATTACGGCGGCAACCGGGCACAGCGGGTCGCCGAGGGGTTCCGTTCGGTCTGGCGGGATATCCGCAGCGCGCGCGGGGCCGAGCATTTCTGCGGCCTGGTCTTTTTCGAGTTCCAGGACGAGTGGTGGAAGATCGGCTGGACCCCCGAGGACGAGTTCCGCCACGAAGCGGGGGACCCCGAGGAGTGGTTCGGGATTTTTGAGGTGGGCCGGAACAACAAGCTCTTCCCCAAGGGGGATCTCCCCGAGGTGGTGCGGAGTCTGTTCACCGGTCCCTGACCGTGAAATCTTTTTCCCAGTCGATAAGTCTTTATGGCCATCTTTAAGGTTCTTGCCTATCTCTCCCTGTTCGTTCTGACGTTGACCCCCTTTTTCCGCCGTCTCGCGCTCAGCGGCGGCGAATATATCGGGCTGCTTTCCGACGCCGGGGTGGGTCTGCTCCTGCTGGTCCTGCTGGTCTGGTCTCCCCGCCCGCTGCGGGTTCTGCTCGCCCTGCTCTGGGCGGCGTTCATGATTGGCGCCAATGAACTGATGGCGGCGATGAACCGCCTGCCCACCTGGCAGGATCTGCACTACCTGACCAATGCCGATTTCGTCCGGAAGAGCGCGGCCGGCTTCAATGTTTCCTCCCCCGGCCTGGTCTGGCCGCTGGCGGTCTCGGCGCTGCTGGTCGCCCTTTTGCCCCTGGCCCGTCCGCGCCTGCGCTATCCCCTGACCCTGCTCGTCCTCGGCGCCGCCATCCTTGGCCTGCACACCCGTCTCAGCCTCGCCCGCGACGATCTCGCCGTCATTCCCCGGCACAATGCCCTGCACTGGTTCGTCATCGACACCTTCTTCGCCCCGCCCCCCTTGACCGCCGAGGAGCTGGCCAATTTCCAACTCCCCCCGGAATACGACCGGGCCGATCTCGACGGCGTTCCCCTGATGCCCAAGGGCAAGGCCAGAAATGTGCTGATCATTACCCTGGAAGGAATTCCCGGCCTCTACCATCCCGGGATCCGTCAGGCCATGGGGGTGAGGGATTACGATAAGGTGACCATGAGCCGCCTGGCGGAAAGCACCCCCGGGGCGATGCTGATACCGGATTTCACCGTCCACAGCCATCAGACCATTCGCGGCCTTTACGCCCTGCTCTGCGGCGATTTCAGCAAACAGTCCTGGAGTACGGCCAAGGCCGTGGAGCTTTTCGGCAATCCCCAGCGGGCCGCGCAATGCCTGCCCGCGCAGCTTGCCGCCCAGGGTTGGGAGAACCACTACCTGCAAGGGGCCGGGCTCGCCTTCATGGGCAAGGACCGTTTCATGCCCCTGATCGGTTTCCATGAGGTGCACGGCTCGGAATGGTTCACCGAAGCCAATCCCTATCCCTTCGAGTGGGGGGCGATCGACGGGGTTCTCTTTCGCGGCGCCCGTGAGTATATCGCCGACCTGCGGAAGAAGGAGCAGCCCTGGATGCTGACATTGCTGACCGTCGGCACTCATCAGCCCTACGCCGTGCCCGATGAGATCGTCGCCAATTATCCCGACCGCCGCGCCGCCACCGTCGATCAGCTCGATCAGGCCCTGGGCCGGTTCATCGAGGATCTGCGCGCGGTCGGGGTGCTGGAGGATACCCTGGTGGTCATCGCCTCGGACGAATCCCACGGCTCGGAAATCGGCGACTGGACCAGCAGCTGGGGGCTGGGGATGGTCCTGGCGCCGGAAGGCGAGGCCTTGCCGCGCCTCAAACCGGGGGGCTACGGGCTGGTCGATACGGAGATCTCGATCCTCGATTATCTCGGTCTCCCGGTGCCGGAGGAGGTCATCGGCCGCAGCTTCTTCCGCGACTACGCAACGCCTCGGGAGATGATTTCCTTCACCGCCTCCAAGCGCCGCCGGCATACGGCCGACAACCTCCGTTACGAATGCAGCGACGACGGCCGCTGCCGGGTCGGAACGGCCGACAGTCTGTTGGGTCCGCCCCCGGCCGAGTTCACCCGCGATACGCAGGGACGCCGGAATCCCGTCTTTCTCATCGCCGCCGCCCTCGACCGCAAGCTGCTGCCCAGGGAGGGGGCGCGGGTGCTGAACTTCGCCGACGGCGAAATCCGCCCTCTGCCGGAGAAGATCCGCAGCGAGTGGTCCGATACCCTGGTCGGCGCCCAAGGGCTCGATTTCCCGGCGAATTCCAAGGTCCATGTCTCGATCCGGGTGAAGATGCTGCAGGCGCCGCCGGAAGGGGTGCAGCTCAAGCTGATCCTGAAGATGTGGGAACACACCATCAACAGCATCCCCTCTCCCGAGTTCCCGGTTCTGCGCGCGCAGGAGGAAGGGACGGTCGAATTCACCTTCGACAACCCGGAAGAACGGCGGTCGTTCTCTTTTCATCTTCTCGGCGAGGGGAAGGATGCGATTGTGCAGATGCAGGAGTTCCGGGTCTCCGTGGAGATCTGACGCCCGGAATTTCTCAGGGATGAATTTTCGTCTTCAACCTATAAGGCCGCTCCAGGGATGCTCCCGGAGCGGCCTTGGCGTTTTTTTATCCCTCAGGTCAGCCTTCCCGTTTGCCGCAGGGCTTCGTATAAAACGATGCCGGCGGCGGTGGAAAGGTTGAGGCTGCGGACGATGGGGGAGAAGATGGGGATGCGCAGACAGCGCTCGGGGTGGGCGGCGAGCAGTTCCTCGGGCAGCCCTTCGGTCTCCTTGCCGAAAACGAGGAAATCGCCGGGCTGAAAATCGGCTTCGACATGGTTACGGGCGGCCTTTTTCGAGGTGTACCACCAGCGTCCGCCGGGGAAGGCCGCTTCCAGCTGGGCAAGGGAATCCCAGCGGCGCACGTCGATGGATTGCCAGTAGTCGAGCCCGGCGCGCTTCAGTTGCCTGTCGTCGATGCTGAAGCCGAGTTTGCCGACCAGATGCAGAATGGTGCCGGTGGCGCCGCAGAGCCGGGCGATGTTGCCGGTATTGGGGGGGATTTCCGGTTCGACCAGGACGATATGAAAGGGGGGCGCGGCCACGTCCTCAGTCCCGCCAGCGGCGATGGACCCAGAACCACTGAGTCGGCGCCCGACGCACCGCGGCTTCGATGTTGGCGGACAGGTGGGCGGTATTGCGGATCACCGCTTCGTTCCCCGCTTCGTCGGCGAAGAGGATCGGCGGCTGGGCGATGATTTCGTAACGGAAATCCTCGGTGCGGTAGGAATAGACGGGGACAATGGGAATCCCCTGTTTCATGGCGAGCTGGGTGATGATCGGCGTGGTCCAGGCCTTGCGTCCGAAGAAATCGACGGGGACCGCCTCGTTGCGGCTGATGTGCTGGTCGAGGAGGACGGCGATCATGTGTTTTTCGCCGAGGGCGCGGAGAATCCGGCGCGCGCCTTTTTTGCTCTCCAGGCAGCGGCCCCCCCCGGCTTCCCGCAATCGTTCGAAATAGCGGTCGACGTAAGGGTTTTTCATGCGTTTGGCGACGAAATCGACGGGAAAACCCAGTTGCGGGATCAAAAAAGTCCCCACTTCCCAGAAGCCGATGTGCGCGGTCAAGAGCAGGACCCCCTTGCCCATGGCGTGGGCCTGATGCAGGTGTTCCATGCCGACCAGGGTGAAATAGCGATCCAGATCGGCCTGGCCGCGAAGCAGGTCGAGGCGCAGCATCTCGACGGCGCTCACCCCGAGGTGGCGAAAGACCGCCCGCACGTCAGCCTCGATCTCCGCGCTCGATTTCTCCGGATAGGCGCGGCGCAGGTTGTCGCCGGCGGTGGCGACGCGCTTTTTCTGGGTCAGTCGCGCCAATTCCCCCAGTTTCGCTCCCAGGCGCAGGGCGGTGACGCGGGGCAGGGTGCGGGTCAGCCCGGCCAGGATCAGAAAGAGCAGGTATTCAAGAAGATAGTAGGCGCGGCTTTTCCGCTTATCTCGCGGCTGTTTGCGGAAGCCGTGGGGGGTCGGCGGGCGTGAAGAGTGAGTCATCGAGAGCCTCATGGTCGTCGGGATGGACGCGACCCGAATAAGTCGGCGCCGGGAGCAAGCCGGATACGGGCGCGAAGTCTACCATTTTGCCGCCGTCCGGGCAATATAAAGGCGGACGGTTGGGACCGTCCGCCTGGAATGCGTTGATGGATGGTTGCGCCGGTCATCTCAGCCTTGGCTGGCGCGCAGGGCCTGATCGAGATCGGCGAGGATGTCGCCGATATCCTCGATACCCACGGAAACCCGGATGAAATCCTCGGTAACCCCGGCGCTGCGCTGCTCCTCGGGGGTCAGCTGCTGGTGGGTGGTGGAAGCCGGATGAATGACCAGGGTCTTGGCGTCGCCGATATTGGCGAGATGGCTGGCCAGTTTTACCCCGTCGATGAAGCGCGCGCCGGCGGCGGCTCCGCCCTTGATGCCGAAACCGATGATGGCGCCCTGGCCTTTCGGCAGGTAGCGCCGGGCGTTGGCGTGGTCCGGGTGGGACTCCAGCCCGGGATAGTTGACCCAGGCGACGGCGGGATGGCTCTGCAGGAAGCGCGCCGTGGCCAAGGCGTTTTCGCAGTGGCGGGGCATGCGCACATGCAGAGTCTCCAAGCCCTGGAGAAACTGGAAAGCGTTGAAGGGGGAGAGGCAGGGGCCGAGATCGCGCAGCAGGGTGAGGCGCATCTTCAGAATATAGGCGAGTTGGCCGAGGGCCTGGTGATAGATCAGGCCGTGATAGCTCGGGTCGGGCGTGGTGAATTCGGGGAAGCGGCCGCTCGCCCAGTCGAAGTTGCCGCTGTCGACCACCGCGCCGCCGATGCTGGTGCCGTGGCCGCCGATGAATTTGGTCAGCGAGTAGCAGACGATGTCGGCGCCGTGTTCGATGGGGCGGAAGAGGGCGGCCGTGGCGACGGTGTTGTCGACGATGAAGGGCAGCCCGTGCTCGTGGGCGATCTTGGCGATGGCCTGAAAATCGTCGACGTTGTTTTTGGGGTTGCCGATGCTTTCGGTGAAGACCGCCTTGGTATGGTCGTCGATGGCGGCGGCGATGGTCTCCGGACGGGAGGCGTCGACGAACTTCACCCCGATGCCCATGCGTCCGAGGGTGTGGCGGAAGAGGTTGTAGGTGCCGCCGTAGAGGGAACGGCTCGACACGATGTTGTCGCCGGCCCGGGCGAGGTTGAGAATCGCCAGGAAGATCGCCGAGGAACCGGAGGAAAGGGCGAGGGCGCCGACGCCGCCGTCGAGGGCGGCCAGACGTTTTTCCAGGACATCGGTGGTGGGGTTCATCAGCCGGGTGTAGATGTTCCCCATCTCCTTGAGACCGAAGAGATTGGCGGCGTGCTCCGTCGAGTCGAAGACGTAGGAGCTGGTCTGGTAGATGGGGACGGCGCGGGAACCGGTGGCCGGATCGGGAACCTGCCCGGCGTGGAGGGCGCGGGTGCCGGTCCCCTGGGGATGGGATTCACTCATGATAGTCTCCTTCTGGGCGCAAAAAGACGACAAGGTCGCATCGAAGGCGAATGATTAACTTACTGTATATAGTCTTTTAGCAACACATAGTTATCTCGTCAAGAATAATCTTTGGCATAAAGTTCGGCAGTCTGTCGGAAAATAAAAAGGCGGACTCTTGCGAGCCCGCCCGGGAAAAGTAACGGTTGCCCGAATCAGCCGGCCTTCAGCGCCTGTTCGACATCGGCGATAAGATCGTCGATATGCTCGATGCCGACGGAGAGGCGGATGAGATCGGGGGTTACCCCCGAGGCGATCTGCTGGGCCTCGGAGAGCTGCCGGTGGGTGGTGCTGGCCGGATGCAGCACACAGCTGCGGGCGTCCCCCACATGCACCACCAGGGCGATGATTTTCGTCGATTCCATGAAACGGGTGCCCGCCTCGCGCCCTCCCTTGATACCGAAGGTCAGCACCCCGCTCGCCCCTTTCGGCAGGTATTTTCGCGCCAGGGCATGGCTGGGGTGGCTCTCCAGCCCCGGATAGTTGACCCAGGATACTTTCGGATGCCCCTGCAGGAAGCGGGCAAGGGCCAGGGCGTTGGCGCTGTGCCGCTCCATGCGCAGGGGCAGGGTGGTGAGCCCCTGATGGAAGAGGAAGGAGTTGAAGGGGGAGGGGGTAGCCCCCAGGTCGCGCATGTACTGGGCGCGGGCCTTGACGATGTAGGCGGCCGGGCCGAATTTCTCCACGTAGCGCAGGCCGTGATAGGAGCTGTCCGGTTCGGTCAGTTCCGGGTATTTGCCCGAGGCCCAGTCGAATTTGCCGCCGTCGACGATGACCCCGCCGAGGCTGCTGGCATGGCCGTCGATATATTTGGTCGCCGAGTGGATGACGATATCGGCGCCGTGATCCAGCGGCCGGCAGAGGTACGGCGTCGGGAAGGTGTTGTCGATGATCAGCGGCACCCCCATCGCCCGGGCGACGGCGGAAAATTTCTCGAAGTCGAGCACATTCAGACCGGGATTGCCGATGGTTTCGGCGAAAAGCGCCTTGGTTTCCGGGCGGAAATGTTTTTTGATTTCATCCGCCGAGGCGTCGGGATTGACGAAGCTCACCTCGATGCCGAGTTTCGGCAGGGTGTTGGCGAAAAGGGAGTAGGTGCCGCCGTAAAGGGTGCCGGCGGTGACGATATGCTGCCCGGCCCGGCAGATGTTCATGATCGACAGGGCGGTGGCGGCCTGCCCCGAGGATGTGGCGAGCGCCCCGACGCCCCCTTCCATCAGGGCGATCTTCCCTTCGAAGGCATCGGTGGTCGGATTGCCGAGGCGGGTATAAAAGGGATCGGGCAGGTCGAGGTCGAAGAGTTTGGCGACGTGCTCGGCGCTGTCGTATTTGAAGGTGGTGCTTTGGCAGATGGTCGGGATGCGCGCTTCGGTCGCTTTCGGCGCATAGGTTCCCTGGACCGCCTGGGTCTCGATTTTCCAGGATTTGCTCATGGAGGCCTCCTCGTTACGGATTGGAAAGCGGCATCATAGCAGAAATGGCTTGAATGAAAAGGGCAAATCCCTGAAGCGGACAAGGCGGATGGAGGCTTGCTCTTCATCCTTTCCTCCCTTATGCTGGCCGCCATGGATATCCTCACTCTCGACGCGGTCGTCCGCGAACTGAAACCCGTGCTCACCGGCGCGGCCGTCGGCAAAATTCACCAGCCCGGCGCCGATGATCTGGTGTTGCGTCTGTGGAACGGGCGGGAGAATCCGCGCCTGCTGATTTCCGCCTCCAGCCGTGCGGCGCGCTTCCATCTCACCGCCGAGACTCCGGCCAATCCGCAGGCGCCGCCGCGCTTCTGCCAGTTGCTGCGCTCGCGGTTGCGCCGTCTGCTCGCCGTCGACCGGGTTCCCGGCGAGCGTATCGTGCGTCTGCTGTTCAGTGGGGAAGGGGAGAGCCGCTGGACGTTGGTCGCTGAATTGCTCGGATCGCAAGCCAATCTTCTGCTCCTCGATGTCGATGGGCGGATTGTCGACAGCCTGAAGCGGCAGACGGAGACGCGGCGGCCGGCCCTGCCCGGTACACTCTACGCTCCGCCGCCGGCCCGTGAGCGGGTGGATCTGTTCGCGGACCTCCCAACTCCGCCGGCAGAGCGGTCTTTCATTGACTGGCTGAAGCAGGCGGTAACGCCTATGACGGAGCTCTTGGCCGCCGATCTCGATGCGGCCGTCGCCTGCGGCGGCGATCCACGGACGGTTCTGGAGGATTTTCGCGCCCTTTGGCTCGCCGAGAACTTTTCCCCCACGATCGTTGATTGGCAAGGACTTTTGTGGCTGACACCGCTTCTTCCAGCCTATCTGGAGTTGGAGCCGGTGCGCTCTTTCGCCACCGTCTCCGAAGCGGCCGAAGCCTATTATCACGACGGAGCGCGGGAGGTCGTTTTCGGCGGCGGCCGCGACGAGTTGGGGCGCACGCTGGGCAAGGCCAGGGACCGGCTCCGGCGGCGGCTTGCGCAGATCGCGGCGGAAACGGCGCGCATGGGTGATTACCAGCGTCAGCGCCAGTGGGGGGAACTGCTGCTCGGCAATCTCGCCCGGCTGCGCCGGGGAATGACGGAAATCACCGTGGACGACTGGTATGCCGAGCCGCCGACCCAGGTGTCCATTCCCCTCGACCCGGCGCTGACGCCGAAAGAAAACGCCGAGCTCTGCTTCAAGTGTCACCGCAAGGGAAAACGGGGGCTGGAACACGCCGAGCGGCGGCGGCTCGAAACCCTGGAAGAGCTCGGCTGGCTGGAAGGGGTGGCGCTGGCCCTGGAAGAGGCGGAGACCACCGGCGAACTCGAGCCGGTGCGGGAAGAGCTGGCCGCCGCCGGGCTGCTCAAGGGGGCGCGCCCCGCCGCCAAGCGTCCGGCCTCTTCCGGCGTGGAGGCGGGCATCCGGCAAGCCCTCAGTCCCTCGGGCCTGAGCATCTTCTGGGGACTGAACAACCGCGCCAACGACCGGGTCAGCAAATCCCTGACCGCTGCCGACGACCTCTGGTTTCATGCCCATCGTCTGCCCGGTTGTCATCTGGTCCTCAAGCGGGACGGGCGGCGGGAGATCCCGGAGGCAGATATCGTGTTTGCCGCCTCGTTGGCGGCGGGCTATTCCCGGGGGCGGCACGACCTCAAGGTCGAAGTGATGCTGACTCCGGGCAAGCAGGTGCGCAAGCCCAAGGGGGCTCGCCCCGGCCTGGTTCTGGCCGAGCCGGAACGGACGCTGATGGTGGCGCCGCGGCGCCTGGAGAGGGAGGCCGGAAAAAACCCGGGATGAAATTTTTTTTGTTGCAATGCCCAAGGCCTTTTGTTATAAACACCCTCGCTTCACGCCGAAGTGGTGGAATTGGTAGACACGCTAGGTTCAGGGTCTAGTGGGCGTAGGCCCGTGGGAGTTCGAGTCTCCCCTTCGGCACCAGACAAAAAACAAGGGTTGACGAGAAATCGTCAGCCCTTTTGTCTTTTGGCAAAGGCGCGGCCCGGGGCAGCGGCGGTTCCGGTTCCCTTTTGCCGGGGAAACGTGTATCCTGAACGCCTTTCTAAAAAGCGGAGGGTTCATGTCCGAAGGCCTGACCATCAAACAGATTACCATCGTGCGCATCATCACCATGACCGGCGGGGTGCTTGGCTCCCTGATTTTGCTTCATGAACACGGCTTCTTTTATTTCGGCCCCCAGTATACCCTGACCCTGTCCAACGCCCTGGTGCTGATGGTCGGGGTTCTCTGTCTGATCAAACTGATCAAACACTGCCGGATCTGGCGCAATATTCGCCGTTCGCAGACCTGACCTTCGCGGACCGGCACCAAGCGACTTTTATTTTCCCCTTCCCCGAAAGGAATCCTTTGCCATGACCGACCTCGATCTGGCCCTGAGCCTTTGCCAGCAGGAGCCCGAGAATCACGATAAACAGACGAGTTTTTACGATCTTTTTCTCAATTCCAACTTCTACGTGCCGACCCAGACGGATGTGGACAAGTCCGGGGAAATCACCGCCGACGATGCCGAAAACGCGGTGCCGCTGATCATTGACGGAGAAGGGGAGGATTACCTGATGCTCTTCGATCGGGAGGATCGCCTTTATGCCTGGGCCGGTGCCGAAATCAGCTATGTGCTGGTGGCGGGTTACGCCCTGGCGCGCATATCGGCTCCGCCTCTGCACTGGGCGCTCAATGTCGGCAGCGATTATCCCAAGCAGTTTCTTCCCGATGAAATCGCCTGGCTGCGCAGCGTGGTCGAGAGCTGCGAGGCCGATGCCGAGAATCCCTCCTCCCCGGCCTGACGCAAAACGCCCGCCTTTTCAGGCGGGCGTCGTTTTTTCGCTCAGAGCATGGCTCTCGCCATGATCGTCATGTATTCCTCCCAGTACACAGTCTTTTCCTCGGGACTCTCTTCCGGGGTGAAATCGCAATCCCCCTCCCGGCAGTATTCCCCCCGCGTCACATAATCCAGAATAATTCGCGGCACGTCGTAGTGATTGATGGTGCGGTGGCGCGTCACCTGGCCGTTTTCGATGAAGTAGATGCGGTTGAGGTGGATATCCCCCTCCACCCCGGCGAGATAGTTCAGGGACCGATAGGTCAGGGGCCCCTGGTCGAGGGTGGGCAGATGGTCGCTGACCAGGATAACCAGACTTTCCGGGTCAATGCGCAGCAGGCCCTGAACGAATCGGGCGATGGCCTCGGTGCGGTAGTAGTACTGGTTGACCGCCCGCTCCAGTTGCCCGACCTGGGGCGCGCCTTCCACCCGGACGACCCGGGGACGCTTCGTTTCGTCGAGAATGTGCGGCAGATGGCCGTACATGCCGATGAGGTAGTTGAAGATCGGCCGCCCCTTGCTCGCGCGGATCTTTTCGGCGATGAATGCGAGATTGCTGTCCAGCAGTTCGCCGTCGAACATGTATATTTCGTTGCCGACCTCGCCGGTGCCGAAATAGCTGTCCCAGCCCGGGGCGAATTCCTGGGGGTAGAAAATGTTGTTGAAGCCCATGCCGGCATAGGCATTGGTCGAGTTGAAGAAATCGGGCTTGTAGGCATTGCTGGCCAGTGTCTGATAGCCCCCTTCGGCGAGCAGATAGGGGAGACAGGGGGTGGGGGAACCGGTGAAGACGTCGAACTCGATCCCCGACAGTTCCCGCATCGCCGGCACCCCGCACAGCACCTCGAATTCGGCCTGGGCGGTGCCGCCGCCAAAGACCGGGGAAATGCTCAGGCTGCCCTTGCCGCCAAACAGTTCAGCGAATTCCGGATGGGCCGGCTCCTTGGAATATCGGGCGGCGCCGAGCAGGGACGGATCGAGAAAGCTTTCCAGTACAATCAGGTGTACGTTGCGCTTATCTTCCTGGCGGCGAATCTGTTCAGTGAGTTTGGAGTATTTTTTCAGGTAGGGGGTATCCCCCTGATAGCGGGCGGTTTCCTTGAGATAGCTGCGCCGTTTCGCTTCGTTGTAAAGCATCATGGTCATCCGGCCGTTGGTCTTGGCGCTCTTGGTATCCGAATAAAAGACCATGTCTGTCTGAATTTTGGCGAAAACCGCCATGAACCCGTTGGGAAAGAATCCCACCGAGAGGCAAATCAGCAGCAAGGGGGCCGCCGCCAGGGTCGATTTCCAGCGGCTCCAGTCGACGGCGCGCAGGAAGAGCGTCAGCGGGATGCTCACCGCTACAAACGCCATCAGGCGGACACCCGGCGTGAGAACCTGGATGAGTTCCGGAATCTGCTTGACTTCGGTGATGCGCAGCAGGCGGCCGAACTGCATGTGGTAGAGATCGAAAATGACGTAAAGCAGCACGGCGGGAATAGCGGCCAGCCAGGGCTGGCGGCGGGAGGGACGCAACATGCGGTTGGCGAGCCAGTAGAGATAGACCAGCAGCGGAATTTCCAGGCGCCAGGCGTGGCGCAGGGCGGGGAGTCCGCCGAAGCGCTGAAAGAGTTCCGTGCCCAGGATCAGCGCCAGGACGAAAAGAAGGTAGCGATTCAGGAACAAGGAACGTAATTGACGGAGGTAGACAAACATGGTCGGTATGTTCCGGGGGGACGTGAGGGTTGTGCGCCGGCCCACGAAAAAACCCCGGCCTCCCGAATGGGGGGGACGGGGCAGGCTGAGCGGCCTAGCCGGATATTATTCATACACTAACCATTTTCAAAAGAAAACAGAAATCTTATCTTTCTTTGCTCAGCGCGAGGTTTTCCGCCCCAGGGCATAAAGCTGGTGGGCCAGATGGCCGACGGTCAGGGCGAAGGCATGGGAGCGGTTCCAGTGGAGCAGCACGCGGAAATTGTCGTAAACCAGAAAGGCCGGACTGCTGGTGCGGTCGGGCAGCAGCAGCGAGGCCTGAAGATGGCCGGGGCCGTCGATATCCCGAACGCCCAGGCGCCGCCACTCGTCGAGGGTCTTGCGCGTTTCCATTCCGGCCAGGCGAGCATTGAAGCCCTTGGGCAGGACCACCCGCTCTCCCCAGCCTTCTCCCGAGCGCCAGCCGTTGGCGATCAGGTAGTTGGCGGCCGAGGCCAGGGCGTCCCCTTCGTTGGCCCAGATGTCTTTGCGTCCGTCGCCGTCGAAATCGACGGCGAAATTCATGAAACTCGACGGCATGAACTGCACCTGCCCCATGGCTCCGGCCCAGGAACCGACCATCTGTTCGGGCCGGATATGCCCCTGGTCGATGATCTCCAGGGCGCGGAAGAGTTCCCCCCGAAAAAATTCACCCCGCCGGCCGTCGTAGGCGAGGGTGGCCAGGGCCTGGATGACCGGGGTCTTGCCCTGGTGGTCGCCGAAATGGCTTTCGATCCCCCACAGGGCCACCAGGTAATGGCCGGGAACCCCGAAGTGGGCTTCGATACGGCGCAACAGGTCGCGGCGTTCCAGATAACGGGCCTTGGCCCGCTCGATCTTCTGCGGGGGGAGCACCCGTTTAAGGTAGCGGCTGAAAACGCCGGAGGGCTTTTGACCGTCCGTCCGCGGCATTTGCTTGCGATCCTGCTCGATGACGTAGCCCAGCGGGGTGAGTCCGTCCAGGCCGGCGGCGACCGTTTCCGGGGAAATGCCCCGGGTCAGGGCCTCGGCGCGAACCTGGGCGAGCCAGGCCGTGAAGTCGGGAAGGTTCGCCGTTGCCGACATGGGAGTGCAGAAAAGGGCAAGCAGCAGGCAGCCGATGAAACATCCGTATCTTGTCATGATTCAGTCCCGATAGCGCCGCAGCAGATCGCCGTAGGCGTCGATGCGCCGGTCCCGCAGATAAGGCCAGATGCGCCGCACCGCTTCGCTGCGCGCCTTATCGATCTCCACCAGCAGCACTTCTTCCCGGTCCTGGCCGGCGCTGACCAGCAGTTCCCCCTGGCAACCGGCGGCGAAACTGCTCCCCCAGAAGCGGGCGCCGGCGGTCCGGCCGGAAGGATCCCCTTCGAAACCGATGCGGTTGACGCCGACGACGGGGATGCCGTTGGCCACGGCGTGCCCGCGCTGGATGGTGATCCATGCGCCGCGCTGACGGGCCTGCTCCTCGGCCGTGTCGTTGGGATCGTAGCCGATGGCGGTGGGGTAGATGAGCAGCTCGGCCCCGGCCATGGCCATCAGCCGCGCCGCTTCCGGATACCACTGGTCCCAGCAGACGAGCACGCCGAGGCGGCCGACGGAGGTGTCGATGGGGGTGAAGCCGAGATCGCCGGGGGTGAAATAGAATTTTTCGTAATAACCGGGATCGTCGGGAATGTGCATCTTGCGGTATTTGCCGGCGATGGAGCCGTCCTTTTCCAGGACCACGGCGGTGTTGTGGTAGAGCCCCGGGGCCCGTTTTTCGAAAAGGGAGGTGACGATGACGATCCCCAACTTCCGGGCGAGGGCGCCGAAGACCTCGGTGCTCGGCCCGGGGATGGTTTCCGCCTGATCGAAGCAGCCGGTTTCTTCCGTCACGCAGAAGTAAAGGCCGCAGTGCAGCTCCGGCAGAACTACCAGCTGCGCCCCTTGCGCGGCGGCGCGGCGGATGCCTTCGCTGCTTTTGCGGACGTTCTCTTCCCGGCCGGCGGTGCAGCCGTGCTGTACCAGGGCGACGTTCAGGGTATTCATGCCGGAACTCCTTTCGGCAGCTGCATGGTGACGCAATGCAGGGAGCCGTGTTGCCGGATCAATGCCCGGCAATCGATGGGAACGATCTCCCGGCCGGGGAAGGCCCGGGCGATGACGGCGCAGGCCTCGGCGTCGGCCGGGTCGTCGTAGGTCGGCACCAGCACCGCGCCGTTAATGACGAGAAAGTTGGCGTAATTGGCGGGCAGGCGCTCCCCCTCGTCACCCAAACAGACCTGCGGCCAGGGCAGGGGGAGCAGCCGGAAACGCCCCCCGGCGCGGGTGCGAAGGGCACGCAGTTCCGCCTCCATGAGGGCCAGGGCGCCATAGTGCTCATCCCGCTCATCGGCGCATTTGACATAGATAATGGTGTTGTCCGGGGCGAGCCGCGCCAGGGTGTCGATGTGGGAGTCGGTATCGTCCCCGGCCAGATAGCCGTGCTCCAGCCAGAGAAAATGGTCGGCGCCGAAAAGCTCGCCCAGTTTTTCTTCGAGTTGCGCCCGGGTCAGGTGCGGATTGCGGTTGGCTTCAAGCAGGCACTGGGCGGTGGTCAGCAGCGTGCCCGCGCCGTCGCTTTCGATACTCCCCCCTTCGAGGATCAGCCCCGGCACCGACACCCGGGACTGGCCGAAGACCCCGAGGCGGGCCAGTTCGGCGGTAATGCGGTTGTCGAAATGGGCGGCGAACTTGAGTCCCCAGCCGTTGAAACCGAAATCGTAAAGAACCGGTTCGCCCTCCTCGAAAATGGTGATCGGGCCGAAATCCCGCGCCCAGGTGTCGTTGGTCGGCAGGGCGTAGAGGGCGACCCGTTCCAGATCCACCCCGGCCCGGCGCAGCTGCTCTTCGATCGCCGTTGTCTCCGGGGCGACGATCAGCACCCGTTGAAAACGGGCGATGGCCTGGGTGATGGCGACAAAGACCGGCTCCACCCGGGGCAGATCCTCGCACCAGTCGCTATCGGCATGGGGCCAGGCGAGAAGAACGGCGTCCTGCTCTTCCCATTCGGCGGGTAAACGTCTGTGCATAAAAGTGACTATCCTTAAGATCAAGGGGATGAAACCGGCTTGTCGGCAGGCATCCTAGCCGATTCGCCGGTGGTTGTAAACCTCTGCCGGGGGCCGAGATCCCTTTCCAGACGATAGTCGACATAGCCCCAAAGCGCCCAGAGCAGAGGGATGGCGGCCAGGGCAAGATACAGCCGCCGACGTCCCGGCGACAGGGCGGGCCGGGCCGGCGCCGGACCCCAGGGGAACTCTCCGGTCCGGCGGCGCAGTTCACCGGCGGTGATCAGCAGGCTCAGCCAGGCGGCGGCGAGGGCGTAACCGCCGAGCACGTCGCTGAACCAGTGCACTCCCAGGTAGAGGCGGCTGAAGCCGATGAGCAGGGTCAAGAGGCTGCCGCCGACGACCAGGTAAAAGCGCTTTTCCAGATGGTTCAGGGTATCGAGGAGCATATAGACGAGCAGGCCGTAGAAGACCAGGGCGACGAAGGCATGGGCGCTGGGAAAGCCGTGCAGATCCATGACCAGATGGATAAAGGGGGATGCGGGCCGGGGCCGGGCGAAGAAGAGCTTGAAGAGATAGACGAGAAGTTCCCCGGCGAGGGTTCCCCCGGTCAGGAGCAGGATGCTGAAGTAGCGGCGGCGCAAAAGCAGCCAGAGATTGGCCCAGAGGCCGAGAAGGGCGATAACCGGCCCGTTGCCGAGATAGGTGATGAACAGGGCGATGGGGTCGGCGACGGGATGGCGTAATCCGGCGAGGCTCTGGTGGATGCTCTGGTCGAGGCGAGGGAAGGGACCGACCAGGAGGATGAAGAGGACGGAAAAGAGAAGGACACCGGCGAAGCCGGCGGTGAGAAAGAGTCCGGCGCTATGGCGGGGATCGAAACGGTCGGCGAGAAAGGCCCAGAGTCCCGGATGACGCTCTTTGAGGCGGCGTACCGCCGGTCTCTTCAGCAGGCTGTGCCAATGCCCGGAAAATCGGGCTTGCAGCCGCGGTCCCAGAGACCACAGCCGGGGGGCGAGTTTTCTCCAGAAAAGGTGGTTGGCGGCGAGCAGAACCGCCAGGGCCGCGAGCAGGTAGCTGAAGCGTCCGGCCCAGAGCTCGACCCGCTGCCAGCTGGTGCCGAAGAAGTAGCCGAGGCCGGGGTAGGCCAGGCCCCAGAGGATGCCGCTGACGACGGCGTAAAAGGCGAATAGGCCGGGACGCATGCGGGCGTAGCCGGCGACGAAGGGAATGAAGGGGCGGATCAGGCCGATGAAGCGGCCGAAAAAGACGCTTTTGCCGCCGTGTTCGAAAAAGAAGATCTGGGATTTGCGGAAGAGCTCCCGGTAGCGCCTGAACAGGGGCCGGGCCAGCAAATCCGCCCCCATTCGCGCCCCCAGCCAGTAGCTGAGCAGGTCGCCGAGAATCGCGCCGAAGGTGGCGGCGACCATCAGCGGGCCATAGGCCCCCTTGCCGTTGGCGGCAAGAAAGCCGGTGAAGACGATAAGGGTGCTGCCGGGCACAATGATCCCGGCGAAGGCCAGGGATTCGCAGAAGGAGATGAAAAAGACCAGGGCGTAGTAAAGCGCCCCGGTCGGCAGCCAATGAAAAAAATCCTGAATCCAGGCTTCCATGGGCGTTCGTTCAGCCGCCGAAGCGGGCGTGCCAGAGGTCGAAAACCGCCGGTTTGTCCTCGCCGAAGCGGCGCAGAGTCTCGCGCACCTCCTCCGGCGTCCGTTCCCGGTCGTTTTCCCGGGGGTTCTTGGAGAAGAAGAGATCGGCGTAGGTGACGATCGCTTCCTCGACGCTCAACGGGAGCATGTCGCGAATCGGCAGGGGCAGGCCCTTTTCGCGGATCTCCGCCGCGCTCAGGCCGACGCCGATGTGCCGCTCGCAGACCAGGGCATGCCGGGGATATCCTTCTTTTTCGAGCAATTCCCGCCCCTTGTAGCCGTGGGCCAGATAGGGCAAGTCACCATGGCAGCCGAGGTCCGGTGCATCGGTATAAAAGATGCCGATATCGTGCAGCAGCGCCGCCTCGCGGACGAATGCCGCATCCACCGCTTCCCGTAAAGCGGCGTGACGGGCGGCCTTCACCGCCTTGGCGGCGACCCGGCCGCTGTGGCGCAGCAGGATGCGATGGGCGAGGGAGCCGGGGGGATAGTATTTTTCAATCAGGGGGATGGGGTTCATGGGCGCCTCCTCGGGAAGGGCCGGCTGTTCGCGTCAGGATAACGATTCATTGCAGGATCGTCGTCAATTTGGCCAAGACCTCGTCGATGACGGCCTGGGGGACGCTTTCGAGCTTGCGCGCCTGACGGGAGGCGAGATCGAGGGCACGGGGTTGATCGCAACGAATGACCCCGGCCGTCGACGTTCCGCTCAAGGGAACGGCAAAGCCCGCCGTTCGCGCGAAATTTTCTCCACTGGTGATCGGCAGCACGATCGGGGTGCGGGTCAGGCGGTTGAAGGCACCGGGGGAAACGATCAGCACCGGGCGTCGCCCCTGCTGTTCATGCCCCGAGGTCGGGTCCAGGGAAACCAGATAGATGTCGCCCCGCTCCATCAGATCAGCTCGTTGCCCGAGGGTTTTTCATCAAGCCAATCCCGATCCTCCGGGCTTATTTCGGCGGAGCCGTCACATTGGGCCAGCAGTTCTTCAAGAGTGTAACGGGGCTTGACGGAAGGTTCGATCACCAGTCGGCCATCTTCCACGGTCAGGCCGACCGTTTCCCCGGGATGAAGATGCAGCAGGTCGAGAATTGCCGGCGGCACCGCCAGCATGACCGAACCGCCGACTTTGCGCAGATTGGTGGTATGCATGAGAAGACTCCTTGTTGGGTTATATGAAAATATAACCCACTCTGCTCATCCGTGGCAATCGTTAAGTACTGTGGATTAAAGAGGTGGAGGAGATCCGTTCGGTGAGCGCCGAAGGGTCGCCGATGATCACCATCGAATTCCATCCCGATGTGGATATCGACGACGCCCTGCAGTGGGTGCGGGACAAGGTCGATCAGGCCAAGGGGGATCTCCCCAACGATCTGGAGGACGATCCGTCGATCCTCGAAATCAACCTCTCCGAGTTCCCCATCCTCATGGCCGCCATTTCCGGGGATGTGGGGGAGACCGTTCTCAATGGGGTTTCCGAGGAGCTGGAGGAGCGCGTCGAGGAGATTCCCGGGGTGCTCGACGTGGTTCTGACCGGCGCCCGCGAACGCCAGGTGCGGGTCGAGTTCGACCCGGACCGGCTCGCCGCCTGCCGCCTCTCCTTCGCCGAGATTCTCGCCGCCATCCAGCGGGAGAACGTCAACATCCCCGGCGGCAGCATCGATCTCGGCGAGGGCAAGTACCTGCTGCGCATCCCCGGCGAATTCACCGATCCCAACCAGATCGGCAACCTGGTCATGGTCACCCGCGGCGGCCGCCCCATCTCCTACAAGGATGTGGCCACGGTCGACTTCACCTTCGAGGACCGGCTCAGCCACGCCCGTCTGGGGGGTCGGCAAAGCATCAGCCTGGCGGTGAAGAAGCGTACCGGCGAGAATATCATCGCCGTCGCCGACCAGGTCTTTGCCCTGCTGCAAACGGCCCGCGACCTGGTGCCCGAGGGGATCTCCCTGGAAGTGACCCTCAATCAGTCCAAGGATATCCGGCGCATGGCCGGCGAGCTGGAAAACAACATCCTCACCGGCCTGATCCTGGTCGTCGCCGTGCTCTTCCTCTTTCTCGGCCTGCGCAACTCCCTCTTCGTCGCCCTCGCCATCCCCTTTTCCATGCTTCTCTCCTTCATCGTCATCCAGGCCTTGGAGATGACCCTCAACATGGTCGTCCTCTTCAGCCTGATCCTCGCCCTGGGGATGCTGGTCGACAACGCCATCGTCATCGTCGAGAACGTCTACCGGCACATGCAGGAGGGGAACGGCCGGGTCAAGGCGGCACGCATCGCCGCGTCCGAAGTCGGCTGGCCGGTGATCTCCTCGACCCTGACCACCCTCTGCGCCTTTTTCCCCATGATCTTCTGGCCGGGGATCATGGGCGAGTTCATGAAATTTCTCCCCATCACCCTCATCATCACCCTGAGCGCCTCCCTCTTCGTTGCCTTGGTCATCAATCCCGTCCTTTGTGCCGGTTTCATGCGCCTGCGCCCGTCGGAGCTCCATCCCCGGGAAGACCGCACCCTGATCGTGCGCCTCTATCGGCGAACGCTGGAAGTCGCCCTCGATCACAGCCTGCTCGTCGCCCTGGCCGCCTTCGCCCTGCTCATCGGTATTTCCGCCCTCTACGGCAGGTTCGGCCACGGACTGGAATTTATGCCCGATACCGAACCGAACCGGGCCTATGTGGAAATCAAGGCGCCGGAGGGAACCCGCCTCGACAGCACCGATGCCTTGGTCCGTCAGGTCGAGAAGCTGGCCCTGGCGGAGCGGATATCCGCTTCGTCACCGCCGAGGCCGGGGTGGCGCCGAGCGGCGAGGCCGGGGCCAAGAGCGGCGGTCAGTCGCACATGGGCAAAGTCTCGATGGAATTCGTCGAACGGGCCGAGCGCCACGAGCGTTCCGACGCGGTGCTGGAGCGGCTGCGCCACGCCCTGGCCGGTTTCGCCGGGGCCGAACTCAAGGTCGAGAAGGAGCAGCACGGCCCGCCCACGGGACCGCCCGTCAACATCGAAATCAGCGGCGAGAATATCGAGACCCTGCAGGCGCTGGTGGCGCAGGCGCGCAAGCTGACCGCCGAAGTGCCCGGCCTGGTCGATCTCAAGGACGCTTCCGCCCGGTCATGCTCACCGCCGTCACCACCATTCTCGGCCTGCTGCCCATGGCCGTGGGGATCAGCTTCGATTTCCGCTCCCTGAGCTGGGAGATCGGCGGCGAATCGGCGGAATGGTGGGGACCGATGGCGGTGGCGGTGATCTTCGGCCTGACCTTCGCCACCTTGCTGACCCTGGTGGTGGTGCCGGTGCTGTATAAGTTGATGGCGCGGTGGATGGAAAGGAAAGGGGTCGAAGGGGAAGGATAGGGGAGGGAAGAAGCACATTCAGACTTGAACGGCCATCGGCCGGAAGCGGTAAGGGTTCGCTTCCGGCCGATTTTTTGGGCGGGACGGATGTCAGGACCAGCGCAGGCTGAAATCCTTCATCTGATAAATCACCTTGCCGTCGACCGTCAGGTAGCCGTCGGCGGTGAGCAGGTGTTGGCCGTCATCGACGGCGGTGACGACCGCCTCGATGGTGATCTTTTGATTGGCGGGAAGGATCTGCCCCCGGTAGTTCCATTGGTGGCGCATCCCCAGGGCGACGGTTTCCAGGCGGGTGGCGGCGGAGCCCCCCCAGCGTCTGACCGCGATCACCTTGAGCAGCTGCAGGAAGGATTCGAGGCCGAGGGAGCCGGGACAGACGGGATCCTGATAGAAGTGGGCCTGAAAGAACCACTCCCCGGGATCGACCCGCTTCGTCCCGCGGATGAAGCCGAGCCCTTTGGTGCCGCCGTCGGCGACGAAGAGCTCGATGGTATCGACCATGCGCAGCTGCGTGTCGGGGAAGGGGGCGCCGGTCGGGTAGGGAAAGCTCTCCCCCCGGGCGGTTTCGGCGGCGTCCGGCTGGTGGGGCCGGGCGTCGCGCACCCCGACCTGCTGGGCGAGGGAGGCGGCGGAGAAAAAGCCGAAGACCGTATCGCCGGTGTAGACCGGCCCCTGGGCATCGCGGGTCTCGAAGTCGTACCCCTGGATGATCATGCCGCCGCTGCTGGAGATGCGGGTGATCTTGACCTTGGTGGTCAACGTCCCCGATTGGGGCGTCACCGGCCGGTGCTGCACGGCGTTGCCGTCGAGGTTGCGGAAGCGCAGATCGGTGTCGCTGGTCAGGGCGCTGCCGAGGTAGGCGGAGAGCCAGCCGCAGGGTTGCAGGCCGGTTTCCAGAAGGACCGCGAAGGGCATTTCCGGCTGGCGGCCGGCGGCGAAATACCAGGCGTCGGGGGGGACATCGTACTCGGCTTCGATGGTAACCCCCGGCACCAGCTTCCAGGGCTCGCCGTCGATGGCGACGATGCGGTCGAGAAACTGGAAGGGGGGGCGGGGGAGGCGGGCGATCCTGCGTTCGCGGTCGAAGATCCGGTAGGGCTCGCCGAAGGCCTCCGAGGGATTGCCGGCGGAAAAGGCGAGAATCTTTTCGTAATCGTAGAGGGCCGGACGCCTGGGGACTGTCCCCGGTTTTTGTGGGGACTGTCCCTTTTCATCCGCGGCCGGGGAAAGTCCCCTCCACACCCCTTCCACCTGCTCCCGGGTCAATCCCGCCAGGCGCACCGACATGTTGGGGATTTCGACGATGGCCTTGCCGTCGGCGAACATCAGGGCATCGACGATGGCGAAAGGTTCCGGGCCGTAGCCGAGTTCCTTGATGCTC
>JAVFAR010000043.1:0-22508 GCA_034002365.1 Trichloromonas sp. | reverse complement strand
GCGAGAAGGAGCATTTCCGCTTCTTCGTCGAGACCGCCCTGCCGACCGTCGTCGCCCGGCTGGAGAAGGAGAACCGCCGGGATCTGCGGGTCTGGTGCGCCGGCTGCTCGACCGGCGAGGAGCCGTATATGCTGCTCATGCTCATGGCGGAATTCTTCGGCGCCAATTACGGCCAGTGGTCGGCGGGCATCCTCGCCACCGACATTTCCGACCGGGCGCTCTCCATCGCCCGCGCCGGGGTCTACGCCGAGGAGCGCATCGCCGATGTCCCCGAAGCCCTGCGCAAAAAATATTTCCGGCGTCTGCCCGACGGCAGCTGGGGGGTGGTCGACCGGCTGAAAAACGAGGCGACCTTTCGCCGCTTCAACCTGATGAACGCCCAGTTCCCGTTCAAAAAGCCGTTCCACATCATCTTTTGCCGGAACGTGATGATCTATTTCGACCAGCCCACCCGGGAAGCCCTGATCGGCAAGTTTCACCAGTTCACCGAACCGGGCGGTTATCTGTGCATCGGTCATTCGGAAACCATCGGCCGTTCCCAGTCCCTCTACAACTATCTGATGCCCGCCACCTATCAGAAAGAGACCGGAAGATGACCCGTAAAATCCGCGTGCTCATCGTCGACGACTCGGCCCTGGTGCGGCAGATCCTCACCCAGGGGCTGGCCATGGACCCCGGCCTGGAGATTGTCGGAGCGGCCGTCGACCCCTACTCGGCCCGGGATCTGATCGTCAAGCACAAGCCGGACGTGATGACCCTGGATGTGGAAATGCCGCGCATGGACGGCCTGGAGTTCCTGCGCAAGCTCATGCCCCAGTACCCGATTCCGGTGGTAATGGTCAGTTCCCTGACTCAAACCGGCAAACAGATCACCCTCGATTGCCTGGAAGCGGGAGCGGTCGACTTCGTCGCCAAACCGACCTCGAACATGGCCCAGGGCTTGAACGCCATGCTCGCCGAGCTGCGCACCAAGGTCAAGATCGCCTCGACGGTCAACGTCAGCCACTGGAAGAACCGCCGCGACCAGCTCCCCGGCCGGGGACTTTCCCGACCGGTGAAGGCCTTGGCCGAATCGACGGACAAGGTCATCGCCGTCGGCGCCTCCACCGGCGGCACCGAAGCGATCAAGAGCGTCATCACCGGCTTCCCCGGCAACATGCCGGGGGTGGTCATCGTCCAGCACATGCCGGCGGGATTCACCAAGATGTTCTCCGACCGCCTCAACCAGCTCTGCGCCATGGAAGTCAAGGAGGCGGAAAGCGGCGACCGGATCATGACCGGCCGGGTGCTGGTGGCGCCCGGCGGCAAGCACATGCGCGTGCGCCGCTCGGGGGGCATCTATCAGGTCAGCTGCGACGACGGCGAACTGGTCAGCGGCCATCGCCCCTCCGTCGACGTCCTCATGCATTCGGTGGCCGAGCAGGTGGGGGCCAACGCCATCGGCATCATGCTTACCGGCATGGGCGGGGACGGCTCAAACGGCATGCTCGCCATGCGCCAGGCCGGAGCCCGCACCCTGGCCCAGGACGAGGCCACCTCGGTCGTCTTCGGCATGCCCAAGGTGGCCTATGAGAAGGGCGGCGCCGAGCGCCTGGTCCCCTTGCCGGATATCGCTCCGGCGACGATCCAGCTCCTTTCGGAGCGGACCCCATGAGTCCAATGATTCTCGGCATCGGCGACCTCGGCGCCAGCAATCACCCGGACGCGGAGATCAAGACCTACGCCCTGGGCTCCTGTATCGCGGTGGTGCTCCTCGACCCCCAGACCCGCACCGTGGGGATGGTTCATGTCGCCCTGCCCGAATCGAAGATCAACCTGGTCAAGGCCAAGGAAAAGCCGGGCTATTTCGCCGACACCGGCGTCCCGTTGCTGCTGCAGGAGATGGCCCGCCACGGCTGCCAGCCGAAAGGCAAGGGGCTGATCATCAAGCTCGCCGGCGGCGCCGCCATCATGGACCATAACGACACCTTCAACATCGGCAAACGCAATCTTCTGGCGATCAAGAAAATTCTCTGGTCCTACGGGCTGGGCCCCCGTTCCGAGGATGTCGGCGGCACCTTCAGCCGCACCGTCTCGGTCTCCGTCAGAACCGGCGAGGTGATTCTCTCCTCCCCCGGCCGGCCCAACTGGAAGATATAGGAGCGCCCATGACGACCTCGAGCCAGCACGCGGAAATTACCCGGGCGATTCAGGCGGCGCCCCTGCTCAGCCCTATCGCCAATCAGCTCTTGCAGGTCACGGCCAAAGCGGACCACGAGATGAAGGAGGTCATCGACCTGGTCAAATGCGATTCCCTGCTCACCGCGCGGATTTTGCGGGTAGTCAACTCCGCGGCCATGGGCCTGGTTCACCAGATCAGCTCGGTGGACCATGCGGTGAGCTATCTCGGGGAACGTCTGGTGGTGGGCATCGCCGTCGCCGAATGCACCAACGAATTTCTCGGCAAGCCCCTGGAAGGGTATGAAGGGAAAGCGGGGCAACTCTGGCGCCATGAACTCTTCACCGCCATTGCCTCGCGCGCCGTCGCCCGCCACGCCCGCGCCCTGATCCCCCCCGATCTGGCCTTTACCGCCGGGCTGCTGCACGATATCGGCAAGGCGATCCTTTCCGAGTTTTTGCGCGGCACCTCCCGGGAGATGGTGGCCGCGATCGTGCGCGGCGATACCGCCGACTATCTCACCGGCGAACAGGAGCGGCTCGGCCTCGACCACGCGGAAGTCGGCTTCGAACTGGCGCGCCACTGGAAACTGCCCGACGCCCTGGCCCAGGTCATTCGCCATCACCACCATCCGGAAACGGCCGAGGCCGAGCTCCGCCCCCTGGTCTACGCCGTGCATCTGGGGGACATTCTGGCGATGATGGGCGGACAGGGGACGGGGAGTGATTCCATGAAATATCATTTGCGCCAGGACTACGCCGAGCACTTCACCATATCCAAGGACGATTTGGCCCTGTTGCTGCTGGAATGCAGCGAGGAGTTCCGCAAGGTGGAAGCGTCCCTGGCAAGCCTCAAGGAGACCTGATGTGAAGCGCATCGTTATCGCCGACGATTCGGCCACGGCCCGGATGTTCATCAAACGCTGCCTGGAAATTATCGGTTGCGGCAGCGCCGAGATCGTCGAGGCCGCCAACGGCAAGGAAGCCCTGGCCCGGGTCAAGGAAGCCCCGACCGATCTGATCATTACCGACCTGAACATGCCGGTGATGGATGGCGAAACCCTGCTCAAATGGATTAATGCCAATCCGAAACTCAACCAGATTCCGGTTTTGGTGGTGAGCAGCGCCGGCACCCCGGCCAAGGAAGCGGAATTGATGGAGCTGGGGGCGCTGGCCATACTGAGCAAACCGGTCTCGCCACCGGCCCTGCTGGAGAAACTGGAACCCCTGCTGGATGAACCGGGCTGAAACTTCCCTGGTTCTGTCCCGAGAAAGACGTGCCATGAGCGAAGCCACCGACCGTTGCGACCGCGCCATGCGGCAGGCCGTTGTCGACACCCTGGAAAACATGGTCTTTATGGAGGTCTCGCCGGTTCCCCCGGAGACCGCCGCCATTCCCCCGGAAGATATCATGAGCGTCGGCCTGCTGATCCATGACCCCCTGCAGGGTGAGCTGCGCCTGCGCATGCCGCGAACGCTGGTGGCCCTGATCACCGCCGGCGTCTACAGCCTGGAGCCCGAGGACCTTACCGACCAGATGCTGACAGACAACTTCGCCGAGCTGATCAACATCATCGCCGGCCGCTTCATGTGCGAGCTGCTCACCGACGGCCGCCCCTTCCGTCTCGGCCTGCCGGAGCCGGAGCCGGAGGAGCTCGACCCGAACTCTTCCCACCGTTTTTGGACCTATGCCATCGACGACCTGGCTTTTTCCATCACCGCCATAGGCCAGAGCCTGTGGACGGAGTAAACGTTTAATTTATTCATCGCCGCAAGCGATCGCTACCGGAAAGGATCTCATCATGGGCAAAAAAGTATTGATCATCGACGACTCCAGCACCATGCGTAAAATCGTCACCCGCTCCCTGCGTCAGGCGGGGCTCGATTTCGACACCATCCTCGAAGCGGGGGACGGCCAGGAAGCCCTGCAACTCCTCGCCAAGGAGAGCGTCGACATCATCCTCAGCGATATCAACATGCCGAATATGGACGGCATCGAATTCCTCCGGCAAAAGGCGGCCAATGCCGCCATCAAGCCGATTCCGGTGGTCATGATCACCACCGAGGCGGGAGCCGACATTCTGGCCGAGGCCAAATCCCTCGGCGCGAAAGGGAGCATCAAGAAACCCTTCACCCCGGATCAGGTCAGCGAAGTTCTGGGCGGCCTGATGTAGACTCTCTTGCCCATGGCCGGCTCCGGGTGCGAGCCGGCCATGACCCTCGCTTCGGTTAAATAACACAGCATCTGGCGTTCCATAACGATCACCCCATCAGGCTGGAGGATCTCTTGAGCTGGGAAACACACATCGCCGACGCCACCGTCGAAATCTTTTCCACCATGTTGATGATGGAAGTCAGCCCGCGGCCGCCGCTGACGGAGCGGATCAAAACCCATCAGGACAGCGTCACCGGCATGGTCGGCATGGCCGGAATCTACAAGGGGATGCTGGCCATCCATGCCCCATCCCAGGTTGCCATGGCCATCACCGGCAACTTTCTCGGCCTGGAGGTCGCCGAGGTCGACGACGACGTCAAGGACGCCATGGGCGAACTGGCCAACATGCTGGCGGGATCGATCAAGGCCAAGCTCAGCGACAACAGCAAGGACATTCAGCTCTCCATCCCCTCGGCGGTCTGCGGCGATTCCTACTCCCTGGACTATCAGCCGAAGAGCGGCAGTTCGATGGTCCCCTTCGAGAGCGGGGATGGACAGTTTCTCGTGGAATTGCAACTGGAACAGCAAGCCTGATTCCCGTTTCGCCTCGCGCGGAAAGGATATTCATCATGGATTTCGCTCAAGCCATCATCGAAGCGACCAGCGATGTGTTCAACACCATGGTCATGCTGGAGGCCGCCCCCGGGGCGCAGTCCACGGAAAAAATCACCGAGTTCAGCGATTCCATCAGCGGGATCCTCGGTTTTTCCGGTGACATCAAGGGGATGTTGCGGATAAACTGTCCCAACCAGGTGGCCATGGCCATCACCGGCAGCCTGCTGGGAATGGAGGTCGAAGAGATCGACGACGACGTGCGCGATGCCATCGGCGAAATCGCCAACATGATCGCCGGCGGACTCAAGATCTATTTCGCCCGGCACAACCACGGCATCGAGCTCTCGATTCCGACAGCCATCGGCGGCCAGGCCTACACCGTGCACAGCCTGGCCAACGCCGAATGGGTGGCGGTCCCCTTCACCCTCGATACCGGGGTCATACTGGTGGAACTCCAATTCGTCGGACTCAAATAAACCGGGCAATACGAAAAGGTCGTCATGGACAGACTGGCCTACCTGAATAAACTCTCGCATGAAATCATCGAAAAACTCAGCGAAGAGGTCAGTGGCCTGCTGGGTCAGGACTTCACCCTAGACGACATCCGGCATGGATTGCGCTCGCGGGACGAGGTTTACGCCCCCTTAAGCGGCAAGCAGGTACTGACCACCCTGACTGTCAGCGGCGACGCCGAGGGTGTCGCTTACGTCGTGGTCGGGCTGAAGGATGCCATCACCCTGGGCGGCACCCTGATTCTCCTGCCCCCCGACGAGATGGCCGCGCGCCGGAAAAAACAGCTCTTCGACGGGGAAGTCTCCGATGCCTACGGCGAGATCGCCAACATCATGGCCGGGGTCTACTCTGCCGTTTTCACCGAGCATGCCGATCCTAAGCTGCACTTCCAAAAGACCGAGCTGCTGGACTTCAATCCCGGCCCCAACGACTCCGCCATTCCGCCGGGCACCTACTATACCAGCGCCGGCCAGACCACGATGGATGGAGCCCCCCTGGGGTCACTGAGCATCCTCATCCCCCCGCAGCTGCTGAAGCTGCCGATTCCCGGCGCGGCGACCGCCGAGGAAGAGATCCCGGGCACCGCTAAAGGGGCAGCGGCCGCCTCCCGCGGAGTCCAGGAAACGACCGGGCCGATCACTCTGGACAGCGAGGGTCTGCTGATGGTCGTGTCGGAAACCCAGCAGTCGGCGGAAGCCTTCGCCAGGAATTTTTCCGATCAATGCCGGTGCAACCTGGCTTGCCTGCATTTTCAGGAGGATTTTCAGGGGGCGATTCGGGGAAGGAACGTTCTGGGAGTTTTTCTCGCCATGCGCGAGGTGGGGGAGAGAGGTCTGGCCTCCATCATCAAGATTCAGTCGGCGGTCGGAGAAAAGACCCCGCTGATCGCCGCCGGCCCGGAATGGACCCGGAAAACGGTCTTGCAGGCGATTAAATACGGAGCCCGGGATATTCTCGTCACCCCCGCGAGCACGGGGGAGATCCTCGGCAAGATCCGCCGGCACATGCAAACGGAAGGCGGCTGAGACCGCCCCGGGATCAGACGAACTCCTCGGGGGGAACCTCGGCTTCGAGCTGTTTTTTCTTGATTTTCTCGATCAACGTGGTGCGTTTCAGGTTGAGCAGGCGGGCCGCTTCTTTTTTGTTTCCGCCGGTCTTGGTCAAAGCCTTGAGAATCAGCCGGTCCTCGAAATCGCTCACCAGGGTATTGAAGTCGAAGTTTTCCTCGCCCACCCCCTCGACACATTCGTCCACCACCGTAACGCCCGGCGCTACTCCGGCAGCTTGCCCGGGCATCTGGTATTTCTCCGGCAGATCGGCGGCGGAAACCCAATCGTCGGCATGCAGCACCGACATGCGCTGGACCAGGTTTTCCAACTCCCGCACATTTCCCGGCCAAGGGTATTCAAGCAGCGCCGCCATGGCATCGGCGGCGAAACCCTTCAGCGCGTTCTTGCGCCCCCGATTGAAGACCTGGACAAACTTTTCGATAAGAACCGGGATGTCTTCCCTGCGCTCACGCAGAGGGGGAATGTGAACCGGAACGACACTCAGCCGATAGTAAAGGTCCTCGCGGAAGCGCCCCTCGGCGACCGCAGCCTCGAGATCACGATGGGTGGCGGCGACGATGCGCACATTCACCGACACCGGCTTGACCCCGCCCACCGGCTCGAATTCCCGCTCCTGGATAACGCGCAGCAGTTTGGCCTGCAAGGACGGCTTCATATCGCCGATCTCGTCGAGAAAGAGGGTGCCGCCGTCGGCGTACTGGATGCGGCCGATCTTCGACTGGTTGGCGCCGGTGAAAGCGCCCTTGACGTAACCGAAAAGCTCGCTTTCCAGCAGCTCATCGGGGATCGCCGCACAGTTCACGGGGACGAAATTCTTCCCCTTGCGCGGGCTGTAGGCATGGGTGGCCCGGGCGACCAGCTCTTTCCCGGTGCCGCTTTCGCCGTGGATCAGGACGTTGCTTTCGCCGTCTTCGGCGACCTTTTCCAGAATCGAAAAGAGCCGCATCATTTTCGGCGACTGGCCGATAATGCCGTGGAACCCGTCACTCTTGCTGATCTTGGGACTGCGTTTCTGCTGGTGAACGAGAAGATCCCGATGTTCGAGGGCGCGGGCGGTGGCGATCACCGCTTCCTCAAAATCGTAAGGGGAATGGATATAGAAGATGGCGCCGCGCCGCAGGGCTTCCACCACCGAGTCACGGTCGCCGTAGGGCACGCTGACAATCACGGCCACCTGGGGATGATCGGCCTTCACCTGTTTGAGCAGCTCGATTCCGCCCTGCCGGGGGGCGAAGAGATCGGTAATCACCAGGGAGATGTCCTGATCCTGCAAGGCTTCCAGCGCCTCCGCCGGGGACTGGCACTCGAGCACGACACAGCCGATGTGCTTGCGGAGCATGACGGCCAACCCCTCCCTGGCCTCGCGGTTGCCGTCCACCAACAGAATGCTGCGCATCGATTCGGACATCATGAAATCCCTTGGCACATTTTGGTTAGCGACCCCGGCCAAAACACCCAGACAAAGCCGGCTCCCCCCACCAGGATTGCGGACCTCCGCGAACCCTATGAAATTCTTCATTTTATATCGAGTCAGCAGGATCAAAGCCCAGTCAAATGTATGACACCGGCAGACAATGGCCCCGATAATACCCAACAACCCAAGAAAAATCAACGTGTTATTCAAAGGTTTCCGACCCTTCTTCGGGACACTTCCGGCAGTGACGAGCGGAAGCAAAGGATTTCAAGTCCTTATCCAGAGCATTAGAGATGGAATCTGTAATCATTCCCTGAACCTCTTTCCTCGGCTTGCATTTCCCTGAAAAATCACATAAAATCCTGATCAATCTCTTCTTTCATTAGATTTCGTTCAAGGACATTCCGTGCGCCTCAAGCTGATCAACAAATATAATATCGTCATGGGGGCCGTGCTTCTGGCGACCATGATCATGTACGCCTTCCTCAATGTCGAAACCTTGACCAACATGTTGATGGACGATGCCCTGAAGGATGTCGACAACCTGAGCGAGACGATCATCCGCACCACCCACTACCAGATGCTCGAAGACGATCGCGAGCGGGTCTATCAGATGATCGACGAAGTCGGCTCGCAAAAGGGGATCAACCGCATCCGCCTGCTCGACAAAGAGGGAATCATCAACTTCTCGACCCAGAAAGAGGAAATCGGCACCTGCGTCGATCGCGGCTCGGAAGGATGCAGCGGCTGCCATATCGGCGAAACCACCCTGGTCCAGGCCTCCTCCATGGACCGCAGCCGCATCTTCGTCAACCGCGACGGCGTTGAGCTGCTCGGCGTCACCAAGGAGATCCTCAACAAGGAAAGCTGCTACACCGCCCAGTGCCATTTTCATTCCCCCGAAGCCCAGTTGCTGGGGATTCTCGACGTCCATGTGGATCTTGCCGGCGTCCGGGAAACGGCCGCGGCCTATCGCAACAACATCGTCGTCTTCACCCTGGTGCTCCTTCTGATCCTCGGCACCTGTCTGTCGATGCTGACCCATCAGTTGATCAACGTCCCCGTCGGCAATCTTCTGGAACAGACCCAGCGCGTGGCTCAGGGGGATCTCTCCACCCGGGTCGCGGCCTACCCCAAGGATGAACTGGGGGAGTTGAGCGAAGCCTTCAACAACATGACGGCGAAACTGAAGATCGCCCAGGAGGAGAGCCGGGATTGGGCCAACACCCTGGAAGCCAGGGTCGCGGAACGGACCGAAAAGATCCAGCGCATGCAATCGAAGCTGCTGCGCTCGGAAAAGCTCGCTTCCCTGGGGGAACTGGTGGCGGGGATCGCCCACGAAATCAACAACCCCCTCACCGGCGTGCTGATGTTCGCCACCATGCTCGAAGAGGATCCCCGACTCGACCCGGCCCTGAAATCGGATCTCGGCACCATCGTCCACGAGACCCAGCGCTGCGCCAAGATCGTCCGTGAGTTGCTCGACTTTTCGCGGGAATCGGTGCCGCAGAAAAAGATCGAGTCGATCAATCTGCTGCTCGACAAGACCATGTCCCTGGTCGAGCACCACACCTCATTCCACGACATTGTGGTAGTCAAGGAATATGACCTGAACCTGCCCAAGATTCTCATCGACCCCAGTCAGATCGAACAGGTTTTCATGAATATCCTGATCAACGCCAGCCAGGCCATGCCCACGGGCGGAATACTAACCATTCAGACCGGGGTCATGGAGCAGGAAAACGTCCTCTACGCGCGGGTGACGGATACGGGCCTGGGCATTTCCGAGGAAAACCTGCAGAAGATTTTCGACCCCTTCTTCTCCACCAAAGGAAACGCCGGCACCGGCCTTGGGCTCAGTGTCTCCTACGGCATCATCGAGAACCACGGCGGCACCATCGAGGTGGCCAGCACCCCGGGCGAAGGCACCAGCTTCACCATCAAGCTGCCGATCATTGAAAATGGCGGCACCGCCCAGGAACCGGCCACCAACGCCTGATCCCGGCAGGAAACCGCGCTCCATTCCGGCGACTCTTCCTATCAACAAAAAACCCCCGGAAGCCTTAGGCCCCGAGGGTTTTCCGTTCAAAATTTTTGCGTTGGGCCGCGCTATTCCACCGCCCGATCCCGCGCCGAAATCCCCTGTTTTTTCAACAGCGCCTGGAAATTGGGACGCAGCATGCCGACTTCCTCCGCGGCCTTGGTGATGTTCCAGCCGTTGCGCTTCAAGGCATCCAGCACAAAGGCGCGCTCGATGGGGGCCACCGCCCGTTCACGAATTTCCCGCTTGGCTTCTTTGAGCTCCTCGGTGGTCCGGGGCACGTAATCGTCACCACTCTTCAGATCTTCCATCTCATCCACCGGCAACTCCAGGTCTTCCGCCTCGATCAGGTCGCCGAGACTGAGCACCACCGCCCGCTCGATAAGATTTTCCAGTTCCCGGACATTGCCGGGAAAGGGATATTTCTTGAGCATGGCCATGGCCCCGGGGGAAAGACCGCGGACTTCCTTGCCGATTTCGTCACCGAATTTTTTGAGAAAGTATTTGACCAGCGGGACCAGATCCCCCTTGCGCTCGCGCAAGGGCGGCAGGTCGATGGGGATGATGTTGAGACGGAAGAAGAGGTCTTCGCGAAACTTGCCTTCGGCCGCCATATCCTTGAGATTGCGGTTGGTGGCGGCGATCAGCCGGATATCGATGGGGACCGGCTTGGTCCCGCCGATCGGCGTCACTTCCCGCTCCTGCAGAACTCGCAGCAACTTGGCCTGAGTCGTGAGACTGATGTTGGAAACCTCATCGAGAAAGAGGGTGCCGCCGTCAGCGACCTTGAACAGACCCATCTTGGTCTGCACCGCGCCGGTGAAAGAGCCCTTGACGTGGCCGAAGAGCTCGCTTTCAAGCAGGCTCTCCGCCAGGGAGGTGCAATCGACCGCAACAAAGGGCTGATCCTTGCGCGGGCTGTTCTGCTGAATGGCACGGGCCACCAGTTCCTTACCCGTCCCGCTTTCGCCGGTAATAAGAACGGTGCTTTCGGTGCGGGCCACCTGCATGATGCGTTTAAAAACCTTTTGCATCTGCGGGCTTTCACCAACCAGCCCGCCCAATCCGAGTTCCTGCAGGCCCGATTCCTCCGTATCCGCCGAACCCAGCAGCAGCGCCCGCTGCTCCAGGGCCTTCTGGGCTTTTTCCGTGATCTGCGCCGGGGTGAAGGGCTTGGCCAGGTAATCGAACGCGCCGTTCTTTATCGCTTCCACGGCGGTTTCCACCGTGGAATAGCCGGTGATCAGGATGACCGGCACGTTCGGCTGCAGAATCCGGATCGCCTTGAGCAGTTCCAGACCGCCCATCCCCGGCATTTTCAGGTCGGTGATCACCAGGTCGAAATCCTCTTCCTGCAAGCGCTCCAGAGCTACGCGCCCGCTCGACTTGGGTTCGACCTGGTAGCCCTCCTTTTCGAGAATGCGGCGTATTCCCTCACGAATTACCGCCTCATCGTCCACCACGAGAATCTTGGCACTGGTCATTTGCTGCAAACTCCTCATCCGCCGGCGACGGAAATACCTGAAACGCCAGCTGGAAATAACGTCCCCCCCCTAAAAATCCGGATTAATCTTACTGGTTTTTTTTCATAAAATCAATCCAATGTTGATCTGGGGCTGCGAATCGTGATAATAAAACCCTGAAAATATTCCATTGGAAGAATTTGATGTATACACATTGTCCCGCATGTTTTTATTATACACCCGAATTGCCTTTGCAACCAACCGATTTTACCGACTTTTTTCAAAACGCATACACGTCTTCGAGAGCGCCAGGGCCCTCAAAAGTATGATTTTAATGTACTAATTTCTCGCCGATTTTCGCATACTGTCGACAATCATTTTAAAAAATTATTTTTTTCAAGGTGTTACAAGTCACGCAAACAAAAAAACCCAAGTTGGCACGGGCACTGCTTATGAATTTGCAAACACACATAAGCGACCCATTAAAAAGCGTCGATCATAGAAAGGAGACTGGAATGAAAGCCTTGCGATGCTTTTCCGGCGCAGTGGCGCTTTGGACCGCGCTGAGCGGGCCGGCTCTCGCCTCGGCGGCGAGGGAAGCCGGAACGATGGGGTTCGGCGCCTGGCTGTTTATCGGCTTTTGCGCCCTGATTTTTGTGGCGCAGCTGGTTCCGGCGCTGATGCTGCTCTTCGGAATGGTCAGGGGCCTGTTCGGCGGCAAGGAAAAAACCTCATCGGCTCCTTTCAGCTGAACCGAAACCACATCTTAATAACGTCAACCCAACATCATCCCAAGCAAGCAACCTCAACTTTTCCAGAGAAAAGGGGGAAACACCGTGCGACAACTGAACAAACCCATGTATCTGTTCCTAAGCCTGGTCCTGGCCCTGTTTCTGGGCGCATCCGCGGCAACCGCCATGGAATCGGCGGATTGCCTGGCGTGCCATAGCGACGCGGACATGGTCGGCGACGCCTTCGCTATCAATGAAGGGCAGTTCGACACTACCGCCCACGCCGAAATGGGTTGCTCCGGCTGCCACGAATCGGTAACCGACGCCCATCCGGACGACGGCCTGACGCCGTCCAAGGCCAGCTGTAAAGATTGTCACGACGACATCAACAAAGAGTACACCCTGAGCGTTCACGGCTCCTCCGCCGCATGCTCGGATTGTCACAACCCCCACCAAGTCAAATCCGCCACCGAAGTCGCCGGCTTCGACATGAACCGCCAGTGCGCCACCTGTCATGACACCGTCGAGATGACCAAGCTGCACGACCAGTGGCTACCCCAGGCCGGACTGCACATCGAAGCGCTGCCCTGCGTCACCTGCCATACCGGCTCGGAAAATTACGTCATCACCATGTACCTGCTGCAACGGGACGCGAAGAACCGTTACAGCGGTTTCGTACCCGCCTCGCGGGAAGATCTCGCCAAGCTGGCGGGGGAGCAGCCGATTCAAGCACTGATCGATAGCGACGGCAACGGTGAAATCTCCCTGTCTGAGCTCCGCGCCTTCAACGGCAATCCTCAATTCAAGGAACTGCGCCTGTGGGGGATGATGACCCCGGAGAAGGTGACCCATACCTTCCAGATTCTCGACAACCGATGGGATTGCACCTTCTGCCACGCCTCGGGCCCGGAAGCCATGCAGACCAGCTACGTAGCCTTCCCTGAGCAGGACGGCAGCTACGCCCGGCTGGCCGTGGAAAAGGGCGCGGTCCTCGATGTTCTCAACGGCACTCCGGATTTCTACATGATGGGCGCGACCCGCAGCAAATGGCTGAATATCGCCGGTCTTCTGATTATCCTCGGCGGCCTGGTCATGCCTGTGGGCCACGGCACCCTGCGCTTTTTGACCCGTAAAAACAGAGAAGGGAAGGGACACTGATTATGTCTGAGCAGTCGAAAAAAATGATCTACCTGCAACCGACCCCGGTTCGCATCTGGCACTGGCTGAACGCCCTGGGAATTGTCACCCTCTGCGTCACCGGCGCGCAGATCCGTTTCCCCGAGTATGTCAACATCTTCGGAACCTACAAGTCGGCCATCGCCCTGCACAACACCGCCGGGATCGTCGTGGCCATCTCCTTCGTCCTGTGGATCACCTACTATCTGGTCTTCGCCGGCACCCTGAAACAGCTTTACGTGCCGACCAAGGGGGATATCCAGAGCGGCTTGCTGCGCCAGGCCATCTTCTATTTCTTCAACTACTTCCGGGGCAAGCCCAATCCCCACCACACCGCTCCGGACAACAAATTCAATCCCATGCAGAAGGCGGCTTACCTGGTCATCATGTTTGTGCTGGTGCCGCTGGTCATTGTCACCGGCTTCATGCTGCTGAACATCGAACCGTTGCGCAACACCCTGCTCATGGTCGGCGGCCTGAAAATGGTGGCCGGTCTGCACTTCATCCTGGCTTGCTGCCTGTGCGCCTTCATCTTCACCCACTTCTATCTGGCGACCCTGGGGCATACCCCCTTCGCCCACTTCGTCCCCATGTGGACCGGATGGGAAGAGGCCGAAGAAGAGCTTGAAGAGCAGAAACAACCGCATTGACGACTTTCAGTTAAATGTAAAATCTATTGCGGCGCCCTCGGGCGCCGCTTTTTTTTGCCCGCCCTCTCATTTAGCAGAGCCCTTATGGCGAGCTAACACAATCCTAACATTTCCCGCCGATACTCCGCTCAACGCAAAACGAACCCAACACGATCGCCCCGTTACGGGGCACCAAGGAGAATGGCATGAAAAAAGGATTTGGCAAGAAATGGCTGTTGGCCGCCACCGCCCTGGTCGCGTTCAGCGCGAATACGGCCTTGGCGGAAAACATCAGCGTCGATTCGGCCCTGAAGGGGTACGCAAAGACCGAAGGGGTTTCCGGCAACCTGAACAGCATCGGTTCCGACACCCTCAACAACCTCATGACCTTCTGGGCCGAGGGCTTCCGCAAGCAGTATCCCAACGTCAACATCCAGATCGAGGGCAAGGGTTCCAGTACCGCGCCGCCGGCCCTGATCGAAGGCACCGCCCAGATCGGCCCCATGTCCCGCGAGATGAAGAAGAGCGAAATCGAGGCCTTCGAAGCCAAATACGGTTACAAACCCCTCGCCATCGGCGTCGCCCTCGACTCCCTGGCCGTCTACGTGAACAAGGACAATCCCCTAGAGCAGCTCTCCCTGACCCAGGTCGACGCCATCTTCTCCAAAAACCGCAAGAGCGGCGCCGCCGAGGAAATCGCCATCTGGGGCCAGGTCGGCCTGACCGGAGAGTGGGCGGGCAAGCCGATGAGCCTCTACGGCCGCAACTCGGCCTCGGGCACCTACGGCTACTTCAAGGAAAACGCCCTGGCCAAGGGAGATTTCAAGGACACCGTAAAGGAACAGCCGGGGAGCGCCTCGGTGGTCCTCTCCATCACCGAGGACAAGGCCGGCATCGGCTACTCGGGCATCGGCTACAAGACTTCCGGGGTCAAGGCCCTGGCTCTGGCCAAGAAGGACAGCGAAGAGGCCTATGCGCCGACCTATGAAAACGTGCTGGAGGGCAAATATCCCCTGGGGCGCATGCTCTACCTCTACGTTGCCAAGCAGCCGAACCAGCCGCTGCCGAAGATGGTCGAGGAATTCCTCAAGTACGCCCTCTCCAAGGAAGGTCAGGAAGTCGTGGTCAAGGACGGTTACCTCCCCCTGCCCGCCACGGTCGCCGAGAAACAGCTGAATCTGCTCAAGTAAGATTGCGCTTCACCTTGTTATCATGAAAAGGACCGGGTCTTCCGACTCGGTCCTTTATCTGCAACGGGCTCCCAGACAAGGCTCAATCCATGGATAAAAACGTTCTCCGGCGGGTCAAACTCAGGGACCGCCTCGCCCGCTACGTCATCACCGTCGGCGGCCTGGCGATCATCGCCAGCGTCATCCTGATCCTGCTGCTGATCGGCAATGTCACCATCCCCCTCTTCAAGGCCCCGACGGCGATCCCCCTGGCGGATCTTTCCCTGGCTGATTCCGCCCCTTACGGAAAAATTCTCGCCGCGGATATCGACGAATACCTGGAAACCGCCGTGGCCCTTGACGCCGACGGCTTTTTCCGTTTTTCCTCCCTGCCCGGGGGAGAGACCGGCGAAAGCCTGCCCCTGGCGCCGCCAAACGACGCCACGGCCCGCCCGCTCCGGGCTCGGGTGGAAGCGCCCCTGACCTTCTCCATCCTCTGGAGCGACGGCACCCTGACCATCGACCGGGTGCGCTTCAGCGCGAATTTCGACGCCGAAGGGCGGCGTTCCTTCGTCCGCGAGGTTCAGCGCCAAGCCGAATTCACTCCCCCCGAGGAAGGATTTCCCCATCAGTCCCTGGCCCGGATGACGGAAGCCGGCCGAGTCCGCGTCGACCTCTTCGCCGACAACCGGCTCAAGGTCACGCAGGAAACGGTCAGCTCGGATTTCTTCGGCAATGAAACGCGCAGCACGGCGAGCTATTTTTTGACCGATACGGACGAGCCGATCACCGCCCTGGTCCTCGATCACCCGGGCGCGGCCCTCTACGCCGGCACCGGCCGGGGCAGCCTGCTCCATTGGGAACTGGGCGAGGACGCCCCGCCGAGGTTGCGGAATCACGTCAGCGCCCGCAACGACGGCGCCGCCGTGACCGCCCTGGCTCTGGTTTTCGGCGACATTTCCCTGGCCGTGGGGGACGAGAAGGGCCATCTCTCGACCTGGTTTCCGGTACGCCCGGCCGACGGCGGGGAGCCGCGCCTGACCCGCATTCACCGGCTGACCCGCCACGATCAGGCGATTCGGGACATCCTGCCCTCCTGGCGGGACAAATCCCTGGCCAGCTTCGACGCCGACGGCAGCATCCATCTCGACCACATGACCAGCGAACGCCATCTGCTGCGCATCGAGACCGAGGCGCCGCTGACCCAGGTGGCCCTCGCCGCCCGCGGCAACGGCCTGCTGGCCCTGGATGAAAATCGCCGCCTGCAACTCTGGGGCGTGGACAATCCCCATCCGGAAATCAGCTGGCGCACCCTCTTCGGCAAGGTCTGGTACGAAAGCTACGACGAGCCCGCCCATGTCTGGCAATCCTCGGCCGCCAACGACGATTTCGAGCCGAAACTGAGCCTGACTCCGCTGATCTTCGGCACCTTGAAGGGCACCTTCTACGCCATGCTCTTCGCCGTCCCCATCGCCCTTTACGGCGCCATCTACATCAGCCAGTTCGGCAGTCCCCGGCTGCGCCAGTGGATTAAACCGGCGGTGGAGGTCATGGCGGCGGTCCCTTCGGTGGTCATCGGTTTTCTCGCCGCCCTGTGGTTCGCGCCGAAACTGGAAAAAGCCGTCCCGGCCCTCTTTCTCAGCGTCATCTTCATCCCCCTGGCCCTGGCCCTGGGCATTCTGCTCTGGCAATGGCTGCGCCGCTTCCAACCCCTGAAACGGGTGGAGCGGGGCTACGAGTTCCTGGCGGTGGCGCCGGTGCTGCTGTTGGCCATCGCCGCCGCCGTGATCCTGGGACCGCTGGTCGAAGGCTGGTTTTTCGACGGCAACTTCAAGCTCTGGCTCTTCAACGAAACCGGCCAGCGCTACGACCCGCGCAACAGCATCGTCATCGCCTTCGCCCTCGGCTTCGCCGTCATCCCCATCATTTTCACCATCGCCGAGGACTCCCTCTCCAACGTCCCGCCCAGCCTGCGCGCCGCCTCCCTGGCCCTAGGCGCGAGCCGCTGGCAGACGGTCTGGCGGGTAATCCTGCCCTCGGCCTCGCCGGGGATCTTCGCCGCCATCATGATCGGCCTGGGGCGGGCCATCGGCGAAACGATGATCGTGCTCATGGCCACCGGCAACACGCCGATCATCGATCTGAGCATGTTCAACGGCATGCGCCCGCTGTCGTCCAACATCGCCGTGGAAATCCCCGAGGCGCCCCATGGCGGGTCCCTCTACCGGGTGCTCTTCCTCTCGGCGGTCATCCTCTTCGTGCTCACCTTCTGCCTCAACACCGTGGCCGAAGTGGTGCGCCAGCGCCTGCGCAAGAAGTACGGACGGTTTTAGAGAATGGATAGCCCCTGGATTTGAAACTCGTTACCCGTCACTCGTCACCTTTTACAAGTGACCACTGACAAGCAACCCTTACTGGATCTGAATTTATGAAAAAATACTGGCGTGAAGGCGAACCGATGGTCTGGGCCACCGGCGCCGCCATGGCCCTGACCCTGATGATCGCCGCGACCCTGATCGTCGTCATTCTGGTCAACGGCCTCGGGGTCTTCTGGCCGAAAAACCTGACCCTGGCGACCCTGGATGACGGCAGCCGGGTGTTGGGCGAGATCACCCAGCGCAAACCCGCCGCTTCCGGCGAGGGGATGCGCCTGCAGTTCAAGATCGGCAACCGCGATCTCTACGGCCTCGATTTCCGCTGGATCGACGAGGCGAACATCGTCAAGCGGGAGGAGCCGGCCGCCGCCCTGACACTGGAGCGGAAGGAATACGGCAATTTTTACGGGATGTTGACCAGCGTCTCCGGGCCGAACCTGAGCGGCACCGACCTTCCGGCCTTGGAACGGCTGCTGGAGCGGGTCAAGGAAGAGGCCGAACAGGCGCGAAACCTGGACAAGGAAATGGCCGCACTCAACCGCGACGTCGCTAAGCTCGAACAGCACCGGCAGAAACTGACCCACCAGGGGGACGAAAAGAACGCCGAGGATGTCGCCGCGATTGATCGGCGCTTACAGGAGCTCCGCGCCGGCTTTGACCGGATCATGGCCGACCAGGCCGCGGCCGCCGCCGAACTGCGCGGCTACACCGCTACTTTCGTCGCCGCCGACGGCCGCGAGAAAACCCTCCAGGCCTTTGACATCGTCCGCTATTATCCGCCCAACGCCCTGGGGGCCTTCGCCAAGAGCTGGGTCTATCTCGACAAGGTCAAGGAACTCTTCGTCGGCGAGCCCCGCGAAGCGAACACCGAGGGCGGACTCTTCCCGGCGATCTTCGGCACGGTCATGCTCATCTTCCTGATGAGCCTCTTCTCCTTCCCCCTGGGCGTGCTGGCCGCCGTCTATCTCAAGGAGTACGCCAAGGACGGCCCGCTGGTGCGCATGGTGCGCATCGCCGTCAACAACCTCGCCGGCATCCCCTCCATCGTCTACGGCATCTTCGGCCTCGGCTTCTTCGTCTACGGTCTCGGCTCGGGCCTCGACCAGCTGCTCTTTCCCGAGCGCCTGCCGACGCCGACCTTCGGCACCGGCGGCATTCTCTGGGCGAGCCTGACCCTGGCCCTGCTCACCGTGCCGGTGGTCATCGTCGCCACCGAGGAAGCCCTCGGCGCCATCCCTTCCGGCATCCGCGAGGGCTCCCTCGCCCTCGGTTCGACCAAATTCCAGACCCTGGTGCGGATTCTGCTGCCGATGGCCTCCCCCGGCATCATGACCGGCCTGATCCTGGCCATGGCTCGCGCCGCCGGCGAAGTCGCGCCGCTGATGATCACCGGCGTGGTCAAGCTGGCGCCGACCCTTCCCTTGGACGGCACCTTTCCTTTCCTGCATCTGGACCGCAAGTTCATGCACCTGGGCTTCCACATCTACGACATCGCCTTCCAGTCGCCGAACGTGGAAGCGGCGCTGCCGATGGTCTACGTCACCACCTTGCTGCTGGTGCTGATCGTGCTGATGATGAGCAGCCTGGCCATCTACCTGCGCAACAAGATGAAGAAGCGCTACACCTACGGAACCTTCTAGGAAGCCCAGGCTTTCCGGACATTTTTCAAACGAGGTCGACTGTGGATCAAGATACCCGCGTTACCCCCGCCGCCGAGCCGGACGTTCCGGTCATCGACGTCAAGAAACTGAATTTTTATTACGGCAATTCCCAGGCCCTGTACAACCTCAACCTGACCTTCCCCCGCCGCCAGGTAACGGCGCTGATCGGTCCTTCCGGCTGCGGCAAGTCGACCTTTCTGCGCTGCCTCAACCGCATGAACGACCTCGTCGACGGCACCCGCGTCGAGGGGGAAATCCTCCTCGGCGGCACCGACATCAACGGCCCGGCCATGGACGTCATCGAGCTGCGCCGGCGGGTCGGCATGGTCTTCCAGAAATCCAACCCCTTCCCCAAATCGATCTACGAGAACGTCATCTACGGCCTGCGCAGCGCCGGGGTCAAGGACAAGGCGGCCCTCGGCGAGGCGGTGGAGCGCAGTCTCAAGGGGGCGGCCCTGTGGGACGAGGTCAAGGACCGCCTGCAGGAATCGGCCCTCGGCATGTCCGGCGGCCAACAGCAGCGCCTCTGCATCGCCCGCGCCATCGCCGTCAATCCCGAAGTCATCCTCATGGACGAGCCGTGCAGCGCCCTCGACCCCAAGTCGACGGCCCGGGTCGAGGAGCTGATCGGCGAACTGCGCCAGGACTACACCATCATCATCGTCACCCACAACATGCAGCAGGCGGCGCGGGTCTCCGACTACACCGCCTTCCTCTACGAGGGGCTGCTGGTGGAACACGGCGCGACCAAAAAGATCTTCATGAAACCCAAGAACAAGCAGACCGAAGACTACATCACCGGCCGATTCGGCTAAGGGAGTTGAATTTATGACGTTATTGATGCAGAAGGAACTCGACCGGCTCAAGACCCAGCTGCTGACCCTGTGCGCGGTCGTCGAGGAGGGTGTGGATCAGGCGATCCAGGCGCTGGATACCTTTGACGCGCCCCTGGCCAGGCAGGTCATCGGCCGCGATGAAGAGATCAACCACATGGAGGTGGAGCTGGAGGAGGAATGCCTCAAGGTCCTGGCCCTGCACCAGCCGGTGGCCATCGACCTGCGCTACATCATCGCCGTGCTCAAGATCAACAACGATCTGGAGCGCATCGGCGACCTCGCCGCCAACATCGCCGACCAGTCCCTGGCCCTGGCCGGCGGCACGCGCATCGCCCCCCCCTACGACTGCGCGGAGATGGCTCGCAAGGCCCGCAACATGCTGAAGATGAGCCTCGACAGCCTGGTCCGCCTCGATGTCCAACTGGCGCGCAAGGTTCTGCGCCTGGACGACGACGTCGACCGGCAGCACAAGGAAAACTTCACCCTGATCAAGGAGCAGATCCGCCGGCACCCGGAGCGGATCGACCCCCTGAGCCACTACCTGACCATCTCCCGTCATCTGGAGCGGATCGCCGATCTGGCGACCAACATCGCCGAGGATGTCTACTACATGATCGAAGGGGAGATCGTCCGCCACACCAACACCTGGTGCACCTGGGCGCCGGACGGCGATTAACGGCGACAGAAAACAGCAAAGGCCAGGCCTCCGAAGCGTTCCGGGGGCCTGGCCTTTTTGAAGGGGATAAAAGCAGAAACTCAGTAACGCACCCGCGCCCGATAGGTCAGCGTCGCGCTCCCCTCGGCGGGCACCGGCACCGACCAGACCGCCAGCCCCGAGGCCGCCTTCTCGTGGGCATGGCTCTCCTTGACAATCTGCCAGTCCCCCGGCAAGGGTTCCGCCACCTTGACCGTCACCGCCTCGCTCTTGGCGTTCTTCAGCACGATTTCGTAGGCGCTCTCGAAGACATAGTTGTAGCGGCCGTCCCCCCCCAGCTTCTTGAAATCGGTCTGCTTCCTCCGGGCGGTGATATCGAAAGCGTCGCCGAGTTTGAGGCGGATCGTTTCGTTCTTCGGCGTATGCTCGATACGGTCCTCGCCGACGAACTGGGCGTTGCCCCGGCTGTCCTGCTGATAGACCCGGACGATCCCCTTGGGCAGGGGCATCCCCAGCCCGCCTTTTTCACTATTGACCAGCTCCAGAAAGACCCCGACCTTGAGCTGATCGCCGAGGCTGTCGAAACGGTCACGGTAGTAATAATCGCCCCCGCGCAGCAGATACTCCCGGGTCACCGGCACCCCGGCGGCGGCGAGCAGGCTGACCTGCTTGGTCTGGTTGTCGTCCAAGGTGGTGGGGCGGTCGAGGCTGTAAAGGTGGTATTCGAAGAGGCTCTCCTCCCGCATCGGCGCACTGGCCGCGACCATCCCCTTCTCCATCATGAAATCCCGGGCCATGGGCGCCACCTGGCGCACCTGATTAACGTCCCCCGCCACCAGCTGCAGCCGCGCCTGGCGATAAGCCGCGCCGCTGCGGTTGGTCAGCGTCACCCATCCGGAAAGGTCGAGCCGCTCCCCCTTGGCGTCCAGTTGCGCCACGTAGTCGGCGGCCCAGGACAGCCCCGAGGTGAGGTAGGCCAGCTCGATCTGCTGCGCCCCCCCCTGATCGCTGTGCAGCTGGGTGACCAGGGTCGGCCGGTCGCGCAGATTGGCGGGAACGTCGGGATAGACCAGCCGCCCCGGCACCCCGGTCTCGATACGGTCGCCGATTTTCAGCACCGGCCCCTCAGCGGCGGCCAGCACCTCGGCCGTCTCGAAACTCTCCGCCCCGGTCTGGGGATGGACGCGCACCACCTGGACCTTTTTCCCGACATATTTCTCCAGCAGCTTGCCCGGCGTGAGCAGATCGAAATCGAAATTCTGCTCGATCACCCGCAGCCCCTGGGGATGGGTCAGACTGTGCAAGAGGGCGGTCTCCGGCCGCATGCCGGCGCTCACCTCGCGCAGCGCCAAACGGTTCTCACCGGCCGCCAGCGTCACCTTGCGCTGGTCGCGGATCAGGGCGAGATTCTCGTTGTAGATGGTGACCGCCACTTCCTGCTGATCGGCCAGGGTGCTGCGCCGCTCCTCCACCTCCGCCGAAAGCGGCAGGGGAGACAAAAAGGCGAGGACGAGTAACGACAAAAGGATACGAGACATGAGGCCTCCTTGGCGGGAAGGGTGTGTGTTCGATTCGGAGAAGATAAAACTAAAAAACCGGACTTTTGGAATGGGGGACGAGCCCGCTCCTAAATGCGAGCGGATACGAGCGCGCGCGTATTTATTGTTGTTTGCGCACGTAGAGCAAAAAGGGAGCAAAAAGGGGGCAAAAAGGGGACGGGGCAAAAAGGGTAGAGTAGAGAGCTGGTTGTTGCGACCTTAGGCTTGGCATATCTGTTTCCGCCCCTTTCGTCTGGCGGTGTCTAAAGAGCTTCGCCGTAGTTGCCGTCACCAACCCTCCCTCATCAAA
>JAVFAR010000042.1:0-22650 GCA_034002365.1 Trichloromonas sp. | reverse complement strand
GGGTCCCCTCGCAGCAGCCCCGCGAGATCGTCGAGGCTGAGCTTGCCCCAGCCGATCTCCACCAGGGTGCCGGCCATGATCCGCACCATGTTGCGGAGAAAGGCGGTTCCCCTGACGTCGATATGCAACAGCTCCCCTTCCCGCACGAATTCGACGGAGCGCATCTCCCGCACCGTGGTCACGGCGTCGCATCCCGACGTGCGAAAAGCGGCGAAATCGTGCCGGCCCACCAGCATCTCCGCCCCTTGACGCATCCGTTCCTCGTCGAGGGGGCGCGGCACATACCAGGAAAAACGCGCCGCCAGGGGGGAACGCACCGGCGCGGTATGCAGGGTGTAGCGGTACCACTTGCCCCGGGCGTCGAAACGGGCATGAAAATCGTCCGCCGCCACGGCCGCCGCGCGCACGGCGATATCCGCCGGCAGCAGGCAGTTGAGCCCTTCGCGATAGGCGCTCATCGGCAGCTCGCGCTCGGTGCGGAAATGCGCCACCATCCCCCGGGCATGAACTCCGGCATCGGTGCGTCCCGAAGAGGTCAGGCGCGCAGCACCGCCAAGCACGCGGGCCAGGGCCTCTTCCAGCACCTGCTGCACGGCCGTTCCGTTGGCCTGGATTTGCCAGCCGACATAGGCGGTGCCGTCATATTCAATGGTCAAGCGGATGGTTTTCATACCATGTCACAGCGAAAGTAAAGAGATCAGAGACAGCCCCAGATAAGCAGCAACGCCAAAAGTGCGCCGGCCCCCAGCGGGCGGTTCCAGGAGGAGGGAGCAAAGTTCACCGCGCTGAGGGAATCGGCAGATTCACCGCCCGCGGCACCGGCCTGGGCCAGGGCGTCGGCGCGGTCGACCAGGCCGAGAATCAACGGCGCCAGCATCCGCGCCGCCAGCTGCCCCCGCGCCGCCAGGGAACCCCGGCCAAGCTCCTCGCCCCGGGTCCGAAAGGCCGCGATCTGCAGGGCCGCTTCCTCCCGCAGCAAGGGGATGAAGCGCAGCACCAGCTGCCCGAGGCGGATCGGCTCCGTCACCGGCAGACCGAAACGGCGCAAGGGGGAAAGGAGTGCGGCGACGGCGGCGGCCAGCGCTTCGACGGCGGTGGTCAAAGTCAGCAGCGAGGAAAAGGCCAGGGCCAGCAGCAGTTGAACACAGACGGTGAGCCCGCGCAGAAGCCCGTCGTAAGACAAAAATTCGAGGCCGAAGAGGGTCCGGCCGGGGGTCAGAAAAAGGTGCGGCAGCAAGGTAAAAAGCAGCAGCCAACGCAAGGAACGGAGGCTCCGCGAAGCGAGTCGCCAGCGCAGTCCCGAAAGAATGAAGAGGAAGATATAGCAGAAAGCCAAGGCCGCCAGCCGCGCCGGGGCATCGGTGGCGAAGCTCGCAAGGGCGAAAAGAGGCAGGACACACAGCTTGAGCCGGGCATCGAGACGATGCAAGGGAGAATCCCCCGGCACATACCGCCCCAGCATCAGATCATCCAGCACCGGCCTCACTCCTCACTCCTCACTCCTCACTCCTCACTCGCCAAAAGCAGCAGCTCGGCGACCCGAACCGCCGGCAAGGCCGCGCCGGCCCGGAGATTATCCGCCGCCAGCCAGAGATCGAGCCCGCCGGGACGGGAGCCGTCGGCGCGCAACCGCCCGACCTGTACCTCATCCTGACCGGCGGCATCGACCGGCGTCGGATAATCCCCCTCGGCCGGCTCATCGATCAGGGCCACGCCGGGGGCCGCGGCCAGGGCCGCGCGAGCCTGATGCAAAGTGAGCGCCCCTTGCGCTTCGACATTCACCGCCGCGCTGTAACCGTAAAAGACCGGAACCCGGACCGCCGTGGCACTGACCCCCAACTCGGGCAGATCGAGCAGCCGCCGCAGATCGTGAACCAGCGCCGCCTCTTCGGCATCCACCCCGTCGGCATCGATAGGGCCATTTTGCGGCAGACAGTTGAAAGCGATCTGCCGGGGAAAGACCTTGACGTCGCAGGGACGGCCATTGAGCAGTTCGCCGCACTGCACCCGCAGCTCGTCGATCCCTGCCTGGCCGGCCCCGGAAACCGCCTGAACGCTCGTTACCACCAGGCGCCGCAGGGGGCTGAGCCGATGCAGCGGCATGAGCGCCACGGCGAGGGCCGCGGCCGCCGCGACGGGGATGGCGATGATTTTTTTACCCCGGGCCCGGGCGATTTCCCGGGGATTGACCTCCGGCAGCACCAGCGGCACATCGGCATCGATGCGCCAGGCGCCGCTAAGATCGATGCAGACCGATCCGGCACGGGCGGCGACGGGACAGAAGCGGGCACTGACGGAGGCCGGCGCGCAGAAGAAGGCGAGGTCGATTCCGGCAAAGGACTCTTCGTCCAGGTTTTGCACCAATACCGAATCCCCGCGAAAGTCGAGAAACTCGCCGTCGGAACGCTCCGAGGCCAGCAAGTGTAACGAAGCCACGGGAAAATCACGCTCTTCAAGGATTTCGAGCAACTGCCGACCGACAACGCCGGTGGCACCGGCCACGGCGATATGGAACTCTTTGGACATGGATTTGAAACTCCCTGGTTTTCTTCGGGGATTAAAAAACGTAAGGCACGGAGAACCGCGATTCCCCGTGCCTTGTCTCTATGACTGTGGCGATTAAAGGTTGGCGATGATCGCGGCGCCGATTTCGACGGTATTGACCTTCTTCTCGCCGGCCTTGTTCTGGAAGATGTCGCCGGTGCGGTAGCCCTGATTGAGGGTCTTTTCCACCGCCGCGTCGATGGCGTCGGCGGCATCGTTCATACCGAAGGAGTAGCGCAGCATCATCGACGCCGAGAGGATCTGGGCGATGGGATTGGCGATACCCCGGCCGGCGATGTCCGGGGCGCTGCCGCCGGAAGGCTCGTACATGCCGAAGGTGCCTTCGGCCAGGGAGGCCGAGGGGAGCATGCCGAGGGAGCCGGTGAGCATGGCGGCCTCGTCGGAAAGGATGTCGCCGAACATGTTTTCACAGAGCAGAACGTCGAACTGCTTGGGCCAGCGCACAAGCTGCATGGCGCCGTTATCGACGTACATATGGGAAAGCTGGACGCCGGGATATTCCTTGCCGATACGGGTCACCACCTCGCGCCAGAGCACCGAGGTCGACAGCACGTTGGCCTTGTCGATGGAACAGAGCTTCTTGCCGCGTTTTTGGGCGGCCTGGAAACCGACGTGGGCGATGCGCACGATCTCCGGCACGCTGTAGCGCATGGTGTCGACGCCGACCCTGGCATCCCCTTCCCCGTCGATCCCCTTGGGCTGGGAGAAGTAGATGCCGCCGGTGAGTTCCCGCACCACCAGCACATTGAAGCCGCCGGCGATGACTTCTTCCTTGAGGGAAGACGCGCCGGTCAGGGCCGGGAAGATGATGGCCGGACGCAGGTTGGCGTAGAGGCCGAAGATCTTGCGCAGGGGGAGCAGGGCGCCGCGCTCGGGCTGCTCGTCGGGGGGCAGGCTTTCCCACTTGGGTCCGCCGACCGAGCCGAAGAGAATGGCATCGGAAGCCTTGCAGATGTCGATGGTCGTTTGCGGCAGAGCCTTGCCTTCAAGATCGATCCCGGCGCCGCCGACGTTGGCGAAAGTGCGCGCGAATTTTACGTCGAACTTCTTTTCAATGACATCCAGCACCTTCAGCGCCTCGGCCATCACTTCGGGGCCGATACCGTCGCCGGGAAGAACCGCTACCTTGTACGTCTTTGCCATGCCTGCTCATCTCCTTTAGCGGGACCAAATGGGGTTCCTGTCAAATAAACAAAAAAGACAGATTTTTCAAACGGTTGCCAATAATAAAGAGGTGCATGGGGAGAAGTCAAACCTTTTTTGCCCGCCCCGGCCGCCCTTTCCGCCCGCCAGCAAAAGGGGAATCCGCTGGACTTTAGCGGAGCCATGGGCTAAACATTAACGCAATCCCTTCAGCCTTCCACCTTCAGCCTTCAGCCTTCAGCCTGCTTTTCTATGTCCCTGCTGCAAAACCCCATCGTCATTCTGCTCACGATCATCGTCCTCGGCGAACTGCTGGGCAAGGCGCGGCTGTGGAATCTTTCCCTCGGCCCCTCGGCGATCATCTTCGTGGCCCTGGCCTTCGGTCACTTCGGCCTTGTCGTCCCGGAAGGGGTGCAGACCATCGGCCTCGCCCTCTTCATCTACGCCGTCGGCTTGCAGGCCGGTCCCGGTTTCGCCAGTTCCTTCCGCAGCCACGGCATCCCCATGACCCTTGCCGTGCTGCTCATCACCCTCTGCGGCACCCTGGTCACCTGGGCCTGCTGCAAGCTCTTCGGCTTCGACGCCGGCACCGGCGCCGGTCTTCTTGCCGGAGCCATGACCAGCACCCCGTCCCTGGCGGCGGCGGTGGAGGCCGTCGGCCACGAACACGCGCCCGCCGCCTACGGCGTAACCTACGGCTTCGGCGTCATCGGCATGGCCATCCTCATCAAACTGCTGCCGCGCCTGCTCCGGGCCGATATCCGTGCCGAGGAAGAGCGCCTGGCCCGGGAACTGGCGGAGGAAAACCCGCCGATCACCTCCATGCACATCGAGGTGAGCAACCCCAATCTCTTCGGCAAGCGCGTCGCCGACATCTTTCTCAAAAGCATCGCCCCGGTGACCATCACCCGACTGCTCGCCAAGGACGCCGAGGAACCGGTGCTGGTGGGGGCCGACACGGTCCTGGAGGAGGGGGATCAGCTGCGGGTGGTGGGGCGCCCCGCCGACCTGGAGAAGGTGCAGCTCTACATCGGCAAGCCGGTGGATCGGCAGATCGCCTTCGAACGGATGCTGGGCAAGAAGAGCATCGTTCTCTCCAAGCGGCAGTTCGCCGGCAGCACCCTCGGCTTCTTCAACTTCCGGGAAACCTTCAATGTGCAGGTGGCGCGCATCACCCGTAACGGCATGGACCTGCCGGCCGACGCCAACACCCGCCTGCATCTGGGGGATGTGCTCCATTTCGTGGGCGACGAACGGGCGCTGCGTAACATCAGCCGCATGCTCGGCAACGACCTCAAGGCCACCTACGACATCAGCCTGCTGCCGATTCTGGTGGGGTTGCTGATCGGCCTGCTGCTCGGCAACCTGACCCTTCCCTTGCCGCTGATCGGGCCGCTCAAGCTCGGCACCACCGGCGGCACCCTGCTCACCGGCCTCCTTCTCGGCGCCCGCTACCAGACCGGCCCCTTGATCTGGGACCTCCCCGATGCCGGCAACCGGCTGATCCGCGATCTCGGCCTGGCGCTCTTCATGGCGGCGGTCGGCACCTCGGCCGGGGTCACCTTCGTCGCCACGCTGCAGGAGCGGGGCTGGCCGCTGCTCGTCTCCGGCATGCTCGTCACCCTGGTGCCGGTGCTCCTCGCCGCCCTGGTCGGCATGTATCTCCTGCGTATCCGCCTGCTGCGCCTGCTCGGCGCCCTGGTCGGCGGCATGACCAGCGCCTCGGGCCTGGCCGCCGCCAACGCCCTCTCCGCCACCCCCTACGCCGCCGCCGCCTACGCCACCGTCTACCCGGTGGCGCTCATCGGCAAAATCCTCGCGGTCAAGGTTCTGCTGCTGATCCTGCCGGGATAAAAAGACGCGCGGCCATCCATCGGACGGGCCGCGCGTCTTTCGTTTAAAATCAAGCGTCTTGACTTACTGCTTATAGAGATGTTTCGAGGCGATCTCCTGCGTGCCTTGCGCCTCATCGAGTTGCAGCATCTTCACCGTCCAGGCATGTCGGAATTACTCCTCTTTTTCCCCCGCCGCCTCTTTCCCGGCACGACCCAGCCGAAAAACACCCCCTCCGCGATCATGCGCAGCTTATCCCATGCGGAATACTTACCGGTCTCCGGAACGGGCTCGGGGCGAGCATTGTCGAGAAAATCGGCCACGACTTCCCTCGCTTGCGCCTCATAGGCTTCGTCGACCATGATCGTCTTCCGGTTGAGAAATTCGATCTGGATGCCGACGTACAGCGAACCGAAATGATCGTTATGGACGAAAAAGGGGATGCCTTCGGCTTCAAGCAGACTTTTGGCCAGGGCCAGCTGCACTTCATTTTCGGGAGAGAAAAGTTTGATCAATTAATCCCTGCCTGTCCGGTGCCGGGGGAGTGATGTTCTTCGACGGCCCGAAATGCATGAAGCCGCTGACGGAACATTCTTCCGCAAGCGGCTTCCGGTTTATGGCGCAATCAGCGAACTCGGTTTAATCCAGCACTTCGACGTGATTGATGACGACCGCTTCCTTGGGCACGTCGTCGTGCCCGGCGACCTTGGCGGTGGCTTGCTGTTCGATGGTGTAGACCACCTTCATGCCGTCGACCACCTGGCCGAAGACGCAGTAGCCGAAATCCTGTTCGCTGGTGCCGGTGTTGTCGAGAAATTTGTTGTTCTCGGTGTTGATGAAGAACTGGGCGGCGGCGCTGTCGACTTCGGCCGTGCGGGCCATGGCGACGGAACCGGTCTTGTTCTTGAGCTTGTTGCGGGCCTCGTTGACGATGGGAGGACGGGTCGGTTTTTCCTCCATCTGAGGGGTGTAGCCGCCGCCCTGGATCATAAAGCCCTTGATGACCCGGTGGAAAATGGTGCCGTCGTAGTGCCCGGCCTTAGCGTAGGCGATGAAATTCTCGACGGTGACGGGAGCCTGTTCGGGAAAAAGTTCAAGGACGATCTCGCCCAGGGAGGTGTCGATCTGGACGAGGGGGTTGGATGCGCTCATCGGCTGTTTCCTTTCGTTATATGCGAATACTCGACTCTAATTTGATTTCCCTCGCCCTCCGGGAGAGGGTGCCCGCAGGGCGGGTGAGGGCGCTTGGACGCCATCAGCCCTTGCGCACGAAGATCTCCCGCGCCAGTTCCTGATCGACGGCGAACTCCGAATGGCCGACCTTGAAGATGAAGGTCGGATAGGTGCGGCTGAGCTGAAGGGTGTTGCCGGGCAAGACTCCCATGCTCATCAGCTTCTGCATCTTTTTCGGGTCGCTGGTGGAGAGATAGGCGATCTCCCCGATGCCGCCGGCCTTCAGCTCGGTCAGGGCGACGACGCCGGTCTCTCCTTGGCGACGGGCTTCCTCGCAGCATTCCCCAGGCGGAATCGGCTTGCCGTGGGGGCAGGTGGTGGGATGGTTGAGCAGGGTGCAGAGCTTGGTGTCGACGCCGAGGCGCAGCAGGTGCTCGAATTCGCAGGCGCGCTCGTCGCCGGATGAGCCCTTGAGGTCGAGCACGTCCATGAGCAGCCGCTCGGCCAGGCGGTGACGGCGCACGGTCATGCGCGCCTCGGCCCAGCCTTCCTGGCGCAGATAGACCCGCTCGCCTTTGATTTCGATATAAGCCAGCCGGTCGAGTTCGCGCAACGACTCGTCGTCGGGTCCGACACCGAGGGTGCTGAGATGGGCGGAGTTATCCCCCTCTTCTTCCGTGGCGATCCACAGGGCCTCAAGAATATCCTCGGCTTTTTCCGACAGATTCATGAATGGTCATCCTCTTGGTGAGTTTGGCTGTTGGCCTCTTTTTTTTCCGCCAGCCGGCGCAGATAGGCGGGGGTCGCGGGATTTTCATGGCCGCAATAGGGACAGTGTATCTTACGGCAGCCCCCCTTGCACCTTCCGCAGGATTGTTGAACGTGATCGGCGGGGATCTCCCGGCCGCAGAATCCGCACTTCATGAGAGCACCCCGGTAAAGAGCAGCAGTTGGTTCAGCCCCCAGCCGACGGAAAAGGCGAGCAGGGTGACGAAGACGAAGATGCCGGAGGCGACCTTGCCGCCGCGCTCCTTGAACATGACCAGGAACTGGGCGACGCAGGGGACGAACAGGGTCAGGGTCACCGCCGCCACGGTCAGCTGCACCGGGTTGAGCAAACCGGCGGTCTGCAGGTCATAGAGCCCGGCGGCACCGAAATCACGGCGGAAGAAACCGAAGATAAAGGCGGCGGAGACCTCCGTCGGCAGACCCAGAGCCAGCATCACCGGGGACATGGCCCGGACCAGCCAGTCGAGGGCGCCGGTCATCTTCCCGGCCCAGAGCATCACTGAAGCGAGAATGAAGAGCGGAAAGATTTCGAGAAAATACCACTGCATGCGGGTCAGGGTCTTGACCAGCACATTGCGCGGCTGGGGCATGCGCAAAGGGGGAATCTCCATGTAGAACATGGGCCGCTCCCCCGGCACCAGCCGCGCCGAGAGAAAGCCGATGAAGAGAAAGATGGCCGCCAGGGTCAGCGACCAGACCAGCAGCGAACCCGGCACCTCGGAAAGCAGGCCGAGGATGACGCCGAGCTGGGCGCTGCAGGGGATCGCCAGCGCCAGGAGAATGGTGGCGATGATGCGTTCGCGGACCGTCTCCAGGGTCCGGGTGACGATGGTCGCCATGGTGTCGCAGCCGAAGCCGAGGACCAGGGGGATCACCGCCCGGCCGTTGAGACCGATGCGCTTGAAAAGGCGGTCGACGAGCATCGCCAATCGGGGGAAATAACCGGTGTCCTCGATGACCGAGAAGGCGATAAAGAAGGTGCCGACGATGGGGAGAACGATAGCCACGGCATAACGGACGCCGAGGGTGAAGATGCCGTACTCCCCGACCAGCAGCTCGTAAAGCCAGTTCCAGGGGAGATAACGCGCCCCCAGGCCGACCACCCAGGGATTGATGATCTCCTCGAACAGATGCCCCTCGAAAAGATCGACGATGGTCCCGGCGCCGAAGCCGCCGACAAACTGATACAGACCGAAATAAAGGACCGCCAGCAAGAGCGGCACGCCGGTCCAGGGATTCATGGTCCAGCCGGAAAGGCGTTCGGAGAGGGTCGGGCCGCCCCCCTGCCGCTGGCTGACGACGCCGTCGAGCAGCCCCTTGCAGACCCGCTTACGCTCCAGGCTGATGCGCAGATGCAGATCGACGCGGCGTTCGAAGACGATGTCCTTGACCACGTTGTCGATGGCCTCGCGCCGCTCCTCCTCCACCGCCAGCACCCGCTGGTGAATTTCCTCATCCTTCTGCAAGAGCAGAAGCGCCAGGGCGCGCCGGTCGAGGCGGTAGTCGCCGTGCAGCAGCATCGCCACCCGGGCGATGTCCCGCTCCAGGTCGGCGGCATAGGCGAAGCGCGCCCGGCGCAGGGGATCGAAAGCGGCGATGGCCGCGCGGATTTCCGCCAGCCCCCGGCGCCGTCCCAGGGCCGCGCCGACCACGGGAATCCCCAGCTTTTCCTGCAACAGAGGGATATCGATAGTCATGCCGACGCTCTCGGCCTCATCGAGAATATTGACCACCAAAAGCACCGGCAGCCCCGCCTCGATCAGCTGCAGGGTCATGGGGAGCATGCGCTCGATGTTGCGCGCCGCCAAAACATGAACCACCACCCGGGGATCTTCCTCCAGCAGAATGGTCCGCGCCACCCGCTCCTCTTCGGTGAGGGGCAACAGGGCGTACATGCCGGGGGTGTCGAGAACCTCGTAGCGCTCACCGTCGATGTCGCAATGGCCGCGGGAGACCTCCACCGAGGTACCGGGATAGTTGGAAACGGTGGTGTAGGCGCCGGTCAGGGAATTGAAGAGGACACTCTTGCCGACATTGGGGTTGCCGGCCAGGATGATTTTGCGTTGACCGTGGGAAAGCTGCGTTTCTGACATGCGATTCACTTCCGGAGGCAATGACGAAGAAAGCGTCGCCCGACAAGGATCGGCGTTCGCGCCATTTTAAGGTGGACCATCATTCTCATAAATCATCCCGCCTTTTCCCGGCAGAGAGGGCAGCGGCCGAAGATTTCATGACGATGACTGAGCAGGATGAACCCGTGTTGACGGGCGACCTCTTCCTGCAACTGCTCGATGCGCGGATCCTCGAATTCGACGATGGCGCCGCAGTCCTTGCAGATGAGATGGTCGTGATGTTCGGCGCCGGTGGTCGATTCGTAGCGGGTCTGGCCGTCACCGAAATCGCGGGAAGCGGCAATGCCGCATTCGGAGAAGAGCTTGAGGGTGCGGTAGACGGTGGCATAGCCGATATTGGGGTGTTTCTTGCGCAGCTTGAGGTAGAGATCTTCCGTCGAAGGATGGGAACCGCAGCGCAGAAAGGCGTCGAGAATGATCTCCCGCTGGCTGGTCCATTTGAGTCCCTGCTCGGTCAGATAATCTCGAAAGATCTGAGCTTTCTCCCGCATCGGCATGCCCCTTTGTTGAAATTGGATTTCAAATTACAACAAGAACCGAGGCGGGTCAAGGGGATTTTAAGGGATGACGAATGAACGGGGGGCAGGATGCCGCTGTGCAGCGGAAACCGCATCGAACTCATTGGCTCCAAAAACGCGATGCGGTGCCGCAGGCAGCGCCTCCTGCAAGCTGGAGACATAAAGAAGCACGGGAAAACCGGGGATTGAATCCCGTAGTCCCCCGTGCCCTTGTGATTCAGATCTGAAAGGCGCGATCAGCCGGTCATGGGAATAAACCGGTACAGGTAACCGGTGAGCTTGCCGAAAAGGTTGAAGAAGAGCATCAGGCCGACAATCATCAGCAGGCCGCCGGTGATGATCTCCATGACGCGGATGTGCTTGCGGAAGCGGTTGAAGAAGGAAAGAAAGCTGTGAAAGAGCACCCCGGCGATCAGAAAAGGGATACCGAGGCCGGCCGAATAGACCGCCAGCATGAAAATCCCCTTGGCGTAATCGGCCGAGGTTCCGGCCACCAGGGCGAGGATGCCGCCGAGGATGGGGCCGATGCAGGGAGTCCAGCCGGCGGCGAAAGCCAGGCCGACGAGAAAGGTGCCGAGGAAACCGCTCGGTTTCTCCCGCAGCCGCACCCGCTTTTCCCCCAACAATACACCGAAGTGGAAGAGGCCGGACATATGCACGCCGAAGAGAAAGACGAGAATGCCGCCGATGCGCTGCACCCAGATCAGCCCTTCGCGCATGTGTTCCTGAAAGGCCGAAGAAGCCACTCCGGCCAGGGCGCCGAGGCTGATAAAGACCACCGAGAACCCGGCGATGAAGGCCAGGCTGTGGAGGATGACCGCCAGCCGCACCTTGGCCGAGGGGTTGGCCTCCTGCAGTTGGCCGAAAGAGAGACCGGTGATGTAGGTCAGATAAGAGGGGATCAGCGGCAGCACGCAGGGAGAAAAGAAGCTCAGCACCCCGGCGGAAAAGGCGATCCAGCAGGTCAGGTCGGCGGCGTTACCCATAGGGTCTTATCCCTTCGCCAGGAAGGTGAGGTAATCGAGGGTCGAATCATCGTCCCATTCCCGGGCGCCGAGGATGTGATTGAGAATGACGCCGTCCTTGCCGATGATGAAGGTTTCGGGGAAACGAAAAACGCCATAGCGGTTCTGCGCCTTCGCCCCAAGATCGAACAGAATGGGGAACGTATAGGATTTCCCTTGGAGAAAGGCCGGAACCGTGTGTTCTCCATCGGGCTCGACGTTGAGAGCGAGCATGACGAAATCGAGCCCCGCCATCTTCTCGTTGAGCCGCTGCATGGCCGGCATCTCGGCCCGGCAGGGAGGACACCAGGTCGCCCAGAAATTAAGCATGACCACCTTCCCCCGGTATTGTTCAAGGGTCACGGCCTTGCCGTTCAGATCGAGAAGCTGGATGTCGGGCGCCAGAGCCCCGACCTTGACCCCGGCCGAAGGCGGGACTTCGGGGCGCGAAACACCGGCGAAAGCAGGCACGGCGGAGCAGAGCAAAAGAGCGAAAAAACTGTGCAAAAGGGATGAACGCATGAAGGGTCCTTTCATATGAAAAATTCGATATTTGAAATTTGTACTATTGGATACGAAAAAAGTCAAGATTCGCCCGCACCGGGCTTCGGCCCCGGTCCGTCCGAGGCCTCGGCCCAGAGCGCTTCGACGGCGTCCATCTGCTCTTCGCTGAAACCGAAATAATGGGCGAGTTCATGGATGATCGTCTCGCGCACGATCTTGCCGAGGGACTCGCCGGTTTCGTCCCGGTAATTTTCCACCGCCCCCTGATAGATGGTGATGATGTCGGGCAACCCGGTGTAGTCGTGGGTCCGTTCATCCAGCGGCACCCCGCGATAGTAGCCGAGCAGGTCGCGAGGATCGTCGAAACCGACCTCCGCCAGGGTCTCGGCATCGGCCCAGGTTTCGACCTGAAAGGAGAGATTACGCACCTCGGCGAGAAATTCCCCGGGGATTTTGGCGACCATGCGCGTCACCAGATGTTCGAAGGTGCGCCGGTTCACGCCCCGAAACCCTGATTGCGGGCGACGCGGAAGACCGAAGTGAAGTGGGCGACTTCCGTCCCCTGCTCGCCGAAAAGACCGGCCTCGCCGTAAAAGGTGCGATCTTCCGGGCCGCGCACCTCGGCCCTGGCCGTCACCCTCCCCTCCTTGACCGGCGCCAGAAAACGCGTCGTCAGTTCGGTGGTGGCGAAAATCGTTCCCGGCGGCAGCAGGGATTTGATGGCCATGGCCACCGCCGTATCGGCCAGGGTGGTCAGCGCCCCGCCGTGCATGAAACCGCCGCCCATGGCCAGCTTCACCCGGAAATCGACGGTCAGCAGCGCTCGGCCCCCCTCCGCCTCGACGATACGCAAGCCCACCAGATCCTCGAAGGGGGCGGTATCGATCCAGCCGTCCAGGGTAAACTGCCGCTCCAGCGGCCGCCGCGACTCCTCCCCATCCACCAGCAAACGCGACATAAACCATCCTCTCAAATATCGATGCAAAGGCCCTTCAGTCTTCAGCCTTCAGTCTCCAGCCTTACTACAAATCCACATAATACCCGCGCCCGTCCCGCACCACCAGAAAGCGCAGCGGCTGCAAGCCATACAGGCGTTCCATCAGGCGACTGAACTCATCGACCGAGGAGAGTCTCACCCCCGCCACCTCGCTCACGAAGTCGCCGGAGCGGATACCGATTTCTTCCGCCTTGCTTCCGGCGCTCACCGATTGCACCCGCAACCCCTGCCGGCTGTCGGCCAGGCGCAGGCCGAAAACGCGCTCGGCGTAATCGACGGCATAGCCTGCGGGAATTTCGGCCAGGTTCAAAGTCAGCGTCAGATGCTCGGCACCGCGCAAGACCCCCAGGCGGAGAGGGTCGCCGGGGGTATAGGTGCGCAGCAGGGAGCGGTATTCATCGGTGGAGCCGATGGCATCATCGTCGAGAGTGAGCAGCACATCGGCAATGCGCAAACCGGCCTTTTCCGCCGGGGAGCCGGGCTCGACGCCGTGGACCAGCACCCCGCCCGCTCCGAGACTGTTACTGAAAGCCAGCCCCACTTCACCGGGAAGGATGCCGGTAAAGGCCGGCCGCACCCGGCCGAACTCGATGAGGTCGTCGAGCACCCGCTTGGCCGTGTCGATGGGGATGGAGAAGCCGATGCCCTGGGCCTGCTGGATGATCGCCGTGTTGATGCCGATCAATTCACCGTTGATGTTGATCAGCGGCCCCCCGGAGTTGCCGGGATTAATCAGCGCATCCGTCTGGATAAACAGCCCGAATTCGTTGTTTTCGGTGGACATGCGCCGGCGGGTCGAGCTGATGACGCCGGTGGTGATGGAATGGCCGAGCCCAAGGGGATTGCCGATGGCGATGACCGTCTCCCCCACCAGCAGATCGTCGGAACGGCCCGGCTTCAGCGCGGGAAAGGATCCGGCGCCGAGGATGCGCAGCACCGCCAGATCAAGCTGATGATCCTTGCCCACCAGTTCCGCTTCCAGCTCCCGTCCGCCGGTGGTCAGGGCCACGAAAATCTTCGAGGCTTTTTCAATGACATGGGCGTTGGTGAGCACCAGCCCTTGCCCGTCGATAATGACGCCGGTGCCGAGAGACTGGGTCTTGTAAATTCGCGGCGGCGCCAGCTCCCGGAAAAACTGCTCGAACGAGGGATCGGAAAAGCCGAAAAAGGCCGTACCGCCGCGCCGAACCAGCTTCTCGGTGCGGATGTTGACCACGGCCGGACCGGCTTTTTCCACCGCCGCGACCACCGGGGTGCGACGCTCCGCGGCGGGGGCCTGTCCGCTCCAGAGAAGACTCAACAAAAGAAGAAACAAACCGCCTCCGATGGATCGCAAAAGCATAGAAGACCTCCTGAGTCAGGGTTTGCGGATAGCGTACTTTTCCATGCGGTACAGCAGGGTGTGCCGGGGAATCCGCAGAAAAGCGGCGGCACGGGTCTGGTTCCAGTCGTTACGGCGCAGGGCTTCGAGCACCGCCTCCTTTTCCAGATCCTCCAGGGGATAGCCCTCGGCGGGAAGATTCAGAACCCCGTCGGCGGAAACGGAAACCGACGGACGCGGGCGGCGGATCTTCGGCGGCAGGTCGTCCAGTTCGATGCTTTCCCCCCGGCGCAGGATCAGCATGCGCTCGACGGCATTTTCCAGCTCCCGCACATTGCCCGGCCAGCCGTAGCCGGCCAGCGCCTCCAGGGCCGCTTCGGAGCAGACCACCGGCGGCATTTTCCCATGCTTGTCGAGAAAATGCCGGACCAGCAGGGGGATGTCGTCACGGCGCTCGCGCAGCGGCGGCAGATGCAGGGGGATGACGGCCAGCCGGTAGTAGAGATCCTCGCGGAAGCTCCCTTCCCCCAAAGCCGCCTCCAGATCGCGGTTGGTGGCCGCCACCAGGCGCACGTCGATTCTGCGCGGCGCTCCCCCGACCGGTTCGATCTCCCGCTCCTGCAAGGCGCGCAGCAGCTTGGGCTGCAAATCCAGGGGGAGTTCTCCCACTTCATCGAGAAAGAGCGTCCCTCCTTCCGCCTGCTCGAACTTCCCTTTGCGTTCCTTGACCGCGCCGGTAAAAGCGCCCCGGGCATGACCGAAAAGCTCGCTTTCGAGCAGATCGCGGGGAATCGCCGCGCAGTTCACCGCGACGAAGGGGCCGGATCGCCGCTCGCTCCCCGAATGGATGGCGCGGGCGACCAGCTCTTTGCCGGTGCCGCTTTCGCCGCCGATGAGGACCGTCGCCTCGCTCGCCGCCACCTTGCGCACCAGCGCGAAGACTTCGCGCATGCTCTCGGACATGCCCACCAGCCGGGAGAAATCGGCCTTGTCCGTCAACTCTTCGCGCAGCTTGCGGTTTTCCTCGCGCAGCCCCTCGTAGGCCAGGGCCTTGCCGACGGTCAGGGTCAGTTCGTCGCGGCTGAAGGGTTTGGTCAGATAATCATAAGCCCCCAGCTTCATCGCCTCGACCGCCTTTTCCACCGTGCCGTAGGCGGTGATGACGATGATCAGCGCCGCCGGCGCCTGTTCCTTGATCTTTTTCAGCACCTCGTAGCCGGAGAGTCCCGGCATCTGGATGTCGGTGATGACCAGGGCGGGATTTTCCCGACTGAAAAGCCGCAGCCCCTCGCCGCCGTCGGCGGCGGTCAGCACCCGGTAGCCCGCCTCGTGCAGGGTGAACTCGGTGACCCGGCGCAGAGATTGATCGTCGTCGATGAGGAGGATGGTGGGACGGGGCACGAAAGTCTCCTAGGAATGAGCCGGTCGGGGCAGATGCAGGGTAAAGGCGGTTCCCGCGCCGGGGGAGCTGGTCACTTCGATGCGCCCGCCGTGCCCCTGGACGATGCGGTGGGTGATCGCCAGGCCGAGGCCGGTCCCTTCGGAACGGGTGGTGAAAAAGGGGTTGAAGACCTTGTCCAGACTCTCGGCGGGAATCCCCTGACCGGTATCGGCAAAACGCAGGCGGATTTCCTCCGGCGCGGGTTCCAGCGAAATCGTCAACGTCCCGCCCCCGGGCATCGATTGCAGGGCGTTGAGAATCAGATTGAGAAAGGCCTGCTTGAACTGTTCGCGGTCGCCGGCCAGTTCCAGAGGCTCCTCCCCTTCGAGCTCGATCCGCACCCGGTTTTTATCCGCCTGCCGGCGGGCCAAGAGGAGCACCTCGCGCAGGGCCGCGAGCAGCTCGAAGGGCTCGCGCCGGGGGGGGGCGGGACGGGCGAAATCGAGAAAATCCCGCACCACCCGGTTGAGCCGGTCGACTTCCTTGATGAGGATGCCGGCGAACTCGTAACGGCGGTCCGCCGGGTCGATGGCGTCCTGAAGGATTTCCGCCGTGCCGCGAATGGAGGCCAGCGGGTTGCGGATTTCGTGAGCCATCCCCGCCGAAAGTTCGCCGAGAGCGGAAAGGCGGTCGGCGCGGCGCAGCTGATCCTCGATTTCCAGAATCATGTCCGCCTGCCGACGCAGCTTGTCGTAACTTTCTTCCAGACGATGGAGGGCCTTTTCCGCCCGCACCCGCTCCCGATTCCCCCGCTGGCTGAGAAAGCCGGTGAGAAAACCGATGAGATTATAGAGCAGAATTTCCAGATACTGACCGAAGGGAACCTGCGGGTGGTGCCCCCACTGAAAGACCACATGCGGCGCGTAAAGGATGGAAATGGCGATGGCCGTGATCACTCCGCCGCGCAACGAATACCAGAGCCCGCCGAGAATGATCGGCACATAATAGGCGCGGCGGTAGATGTCGTGATATTCCGGCAGGTCGATAGGGGTCAGGTAGTGGAAGGCGGTGGTGCCCCCCGCCAGCAGAACCAGAATGCCCAGGCGAAGAAAATGAATACGGTCCATGGTCGTTTTTACCCCAGGACCCAAGGGAGTTCAAGCTCTTTCGCCGGATTAAAAAAGGCCCTCCCGTCAAAAACGGGAGGGCATATCGCAGGAGGAAAAAGCGAGTCAGCTCACTTTCGCTGCCCCTGATTCTAACAGACTTCCGGCGAATTGACACCATCAGGCTGACCTCGCGACGCAAATCAGGTAAAAAATATCCGTGGACAGGTCAAAAGGGGGCGGGTTATGCTCTTGACTTCGCATTTTACGGACAATGGTTGGCCATGCCTCTTTTTTTCGACATCCTGAATATCGTTCTGCCGGTCTTTCTGGTCATCGCCCTCGGCTACGTCCTTAAGCGGCTGAACCTGATCGATCAGGCCTTTTTGCTGCAGACCAACCGTCTCGTTTACTACGTCTGTCTGCCGCTTTTACTCTTTTACAAGATCGGCGCCGCCGACTTCCTCGCCAACTTCAACGGCGCCCTGGTCATCGGCTCATCGGCGGCCATCGCCGGCGGCTTTTTCATTTCTTACGCCTACGCCGCCCTCCGCCGTTATCCCCCGGAAGCGCGCGGGGCCTTCAGCCAGGGCGCCTTTCGCGGCAATCTCGCCTACATGGGGCTGGCCATCGTCTTCAACGCCTACGGCGAAACCGGGCTGACCCGCGCCGGCATTCTCATGGGCTTTCTCGTCCCGGTTCTCAACTTTTTCGCCATCCTCGCCCTGCTCTGGCCGCATCGCCATGAAGAAAAGCGCGGAGCGGATTTCTGGGTCCGGCAGATTCTCTTCAATCCGCTGATTCTCGCCTCCTTCGCCGGCATCCTCTGGAGTTTTCTCGCCCTGCCCATGCCCCTTGTCTTCGACCGCGCCCTGGAGATCTCCACCAGCATGACCCTCCCCCTGGCGCTCATCGCCATCGGCGGCGGCTTCAGCCTGGAACGGCTCAAAGGCGACCTGGTACGGGCCGCCTTCGCCACCGGCATCAAGCTGGTCTGGCTCCCCCTGCTCGCCACCGGCATCCTCATCGCCCTCGGCGTCGGCGGCCAGGATCTGGCCGTCGGCATCCTCATGGCCGGCACCCCGGCCGCCACCGCCACCTACATCATGGCCCACCAGCTCAAAGGAGACGCCGAACTCGCCGGGTCCATCGTCATGATGTCCACCCTCCTCTCCGCCCTCACCTACACCCTCGCCCTCTTCATCCTCCGCGTCCAAGGCCTGTGATCCGTCAAAAGACCGACTCGCCGCCCATTGGCGAACCGCCTTTTTGACAGATCCGGCACTCTCCCCGGCAACCCTGATTGCTTCACCCCTCCCATTTTCCTCATGCTGTATACGGAAAATTGCTGACTCGACTGGTCCCTTTTGACGGGAACAAAAAAATTTAAGCATTAATAATTTTTTTATTTCATGAAGCAGTTGGCATTGTAATTGCCAAATCAAGCTTCAGGTCATCCGCTTGTTCTTCAGCGAAGCGGCTGTTTAATCCGTATACTCCTCCCTTTTTTTTGCGGGCTCGGCTTCTTCCCTATCACGAACAAAGGAGTTCGGCATGAACATCACAAGCAAAATCATGGCATTGATGGTCGGCCTGGTGCTGCTGACCGGGGTCGCCATCCTCACGGTCATCGCCGTCGAAAAAAGTACGATGCAGGAATTTTTCGGTAAGGAGATAGAGTCCCTGGCCCTGAAGGAAGCGGAAAAGACCGCCCGCGACATCTATCTGATGTGCGACACCATGCGCGAGTCGGTCAGTCAACTGGTGGCGGCGAACCTGCGGGTCGCCGACGATCAGCTCGCCCGCAGCGGCGGCGTCTCCCTGGGAGAAGAAACTGTTTCCTGGGAAGCGGTCAACCAGTTCACCCAGGAGAAAAAAAGGGTCGATCTGCCCAAGCTGCTGGTGGGTGGCGAATGGCTGGGGCAGAACCGCAGCTTCAATACGCCGACGGCGTTGGTCGACCGGGTCGGCGAGCTGGTCGGCGGCACCACCACGGTCTTCCAGCGGATGAATGCCGCAGGCGACATGCTCCGCGTCGCCACCAACGTCAAGAAACTGGACGGTGACCGTGCCATCGGCACCTATATTCCGGCGGTGAACGCCGACGGCTCGCCGAGCAAAATCATCCAGACCGTCCTTGAAGGAAAAACCTTCTTCGGTCGAGCCTTCGTCGTCAACGCCTGGTACGTCACCGGCTACCAGCCCCTGTGGGACGAAGGCCGACAGAACGTCATCGGCATCCTCTATTTCGGGGAAAAACAAGAGAACATCGCCGGCCTGCGCCAAGGCATTCTCAACACCAAGGTCGGAGAAAATGGTCAGGTCTACGTCCTCGGCGCCGACGGCAAGGACAAGGGGCGCTATCTGATCAGCCGGGACACCGAGAAGAACGGACAGGTCGCCCTGGACGCCACCGACGCGGATGGGCGCCCCTATATCCAGGCACTCATCGACAAGGCCGTGGCCCTCGGCAAGAGCAATGATGCGGCGAACATCCCCGTTGCCTTCGAGCGCTACAGCCTCAAGGGAAGCGAAAGCGGCGGCTCCCAAGGCAAGATCGCGGCGATCACCTATTTCGAGCCTTGGCAGTGGATCATCGTCGCCGAGCTCAACGAAGCGGAACTGTCAGCCTGCAAGGATCAATTCATCGCCAGTTTCAACAAGGCCATCTATCTGATCATCGGCATTTCCCTGCTGGTCCTCCTGGCCGCCGTCCCCCTCGCCTACCTTTTCGCCCGGGGCATCGGCCGCCCCCTGAAAAAGACCGTCGCCATGCTCGACGCCTTGCAGAGCGGCGATCTCAGCCAGCGGCTGCGCATGTCCGGCCGTGACGAAGTCGCGCACATGGCCCAGGCCCTTGACGCCTTCGCCGACAACCTGCAAAACGAAATCCTGACGGCCTTTAACAAACTGGCGGAAGGCGATTTCACCTTCGAGGCCCAAGGGTTGATCCGCGAACCGCTGGCCCGCGCCAATGCGCAACTGAAAGAGACCATGGAACAGATCCAGGGATCCAGCCGGCAGATCGCTTCCGGCGCCGCCCAGGTGTCCGACATCAGTCAGACCCTGTCGCAGGGGGCGACGGAACAGGCCAGCGCGGTGGAGGAAATCAGCAGTTCGATGCACGAAATCAACAATCAGACCCGGCAGAACGCCGAGCACGCGAAGCAAGCCAGTCAACTCTCGGCCCAGGCCCGCGATGCCGCGCAAAAAGGGAATCGGCAGATGCAGGAGATGATGGGGGCCATGGAAGATATCAACGGCTCCAGTAAAAACATCTCCAAGATCATCAAAACCATCGACGAAATCGCCTTCCAGACCAATCTGCTGGCCTTGAACGCGGCGGTCGAGGCGGCCCGCGCCGGGCAGCACGGCAAGGGCTTCGCCGTGGTCGCCGAAGAGGTGCGTAATCTGGCGGCCCGCAGCGCCAAGGCCGCCCATGAAACGGCGGAGCTGATCGAAGGCTCGGTGCATAAGGCGGAAAATGGCGTGGACATCGCCCGCCGCACCGCCGAGGCCCTGGCCGAGATTCTGACCGGAATCACCCAAACCAGCGACCTGGTCAGCGCAATCGCCGCCGGTTCGGAAGAACAGGCGCAGGGCATCGCCCAGGTCAACCTCGGCCTGAGCCAGATCGAAAACGTCACCCAGGGCAACACCGCCAATGCCGAGGAGAGCGCCGCCGCCGCCGAGGAACTGGCCAGTCAGGCCGAGCAATTGAAAGAACTGCTCAGCCGCTTTCGTCTGAGCGAATCGGGCTACGCACTTCCCGCGCCGGGCAAGGGGCGCCCGATCCCGCAAAACAAGCGGGGGGAATGACCTTTTCCGCATAATCCACCGGGCTTTGGAAGCCATTCCGAAGCCCGGCGACTTTTCCTATCGGCCCGTCGGGTTTTTCATCCCCGACGGGTTCTCGTCTTTTCACCGCCACTTGACAGCCCTTTAACATACCCCCCCTAAAATCGGTCATTTAGCGGACATTGTTTATCGGTAATAAAACGTACTTTGCTCTAGCATACAATCCGCGTCATAAGAACCAAGCCATTAATCCTTGCAAATGGCAAACATATTGCAGAGGACGAAATTCGAATCGGTATTTTCTCCACATTGGGGTAGTTTTTCATCTCTCACACAGGGGGTTTCATGAGCATCCAGGGAAAATTGATGGCGCTGGTCGGCGGTATGTTGCTGTTGCTTTGTCTTGTCGGCTATGCGGGTTACTGGGGCACCTCCCGGGTCGCCCATGACGTGGTCGAACTCGACCGCTGGGGCAACATCGACATGGTCATGAATGAAGGGGTCATTCAGCAGGTGGTTCGGCTCGACGGCGCCATCGATCTCTACCACAACGCTCCATCCCCCGAGCATCTGGAAGAGGCGCAAACAGCCCTGTCCGACGTCCGCAAGGGCCTCGCCGAATGGCAGCCCATGGTGGCCGAGGAAGACTCCCTGGCCAAGATCGCCGGCGACATCGCCGGCGATCTTGACGGCTATTCCTCCCTTCTCGCGACCATGAATAACACCCAGCAATGGAGCCAGGAAACCGACCGCGCCCTTGAGGAACTTTCCCATGGCATCCTGGATCGTCTGCATGACGCCATGGAAGGGGTTATCGACCCGGCCAAGACGCAGGCCATGGCCGATGCCGAAGCCAACAAGTCGCGGGTGCTGCTGATTCTGCTCGCGGGCGTTGCCGTTTCACTGGTCGCCGCCGGCGGTTTCGGGCTGAGCCTGGCCCGAAGCATCAGCGGGCCGTTGCGCAAAAGCGTGGAGATACTGGATGAAATGGAAAAGGGACATATCGACCTGCGGCTCAACCTTGGACAACGCGCCGACGAAATCGGCCGCATGGCCGCCACTCTCGACCGTTTCGCCGACAGCCTGCAACACGAAATCGTCGATGTGCTGGGCCTCCTCGCCCAGGGCGATCTGACCTTCGAGGCCCGCCCCCGCGACGACCATGACCTGTTGCGCGGCGCGCTGAAAAAACTCGGCGGCGACCTCCAGCACACCTTCGGCCAGATTCAGACCGTGGCGACCCAGCTCGACAGCGGCGCGAATCAGGTTTCCGAATCGAGTCAGACCCTCTCCCAGGGAGCGACGGAACAGGCCGCCGCCCTGGAGCAGATCGGCGCCTCCCTCAACCAGATCACTCAGCAGACCCGGCAGAGTGCCGAAGGGGCCGGGGAAGCCAATGCCCTTTCAAACCGGGTCATGCAGGCGGCGGAAAAAGGGACCGAAGAGATGCGGCGCATGGTCGAGGCGATGACTGAAATCAACCTGGCCAGCCGGAACATTTCCAAGATCATCAAGACCATCGACGAAATCGCCTTCCAGACCAACCTTCTCGCCCTCAACGCGGCGGTGGAGGCGGCCCGGGCCGGGCAGCACGGTAAGGGCTTCGCGGTGGTCGCCGAAGAGGTCCGTAATCTCGCCGCCCGCAGCGCCAAGGCCGCCCATGAAACGGCGGAACTGATCGAATCGTCCGTGGCCAAGGCCGCCAACGGCGCCCAGATCGCCGAGCGCACCGCCGGCGCGCTGGATGAAATCGTCTCCGGCGTCACCCGCTTCAACTCCCTGGTCGGGGAAATCGCCGCCGCCGCCGAGGAGCAGGTTCAAGCCATCGGCCAGATCAATCAGGGGTTGGGGCAGATCGGCCAAGCCACCCAGCAGAACACCGCCAGCGCCGAAGAGAGCGCCGCCGCTTCCGAGGAACTTTCCAGCCAGGCGAGCGAACTACGCAACCTGCTGGCCCAGTTCAAGCTGCGGCAGACGGAGTCCGGACCTGTCGCCGCCCCGAGAAGAGTGAAGCCCGCGCCTCGCACAGCCAGTCTCGGCTGGGGCGCAAGTGCCGTACCTCCCGCGAAAAACCGATCACGAAACGAAGAACCGGCATTCATCGCCTTGGATGACGCGGAAATGGGGCGCTACTGAGCCGACACCGGGAGGGGATTCCCCTATTCCATCGATGAGGAGATATCTGCCGATGAAATTGTCTCACATCCTGTTATCCAGCCTGCTCCTGCCGGCCCTGGCCCTGTCTCCGGCCTGGGCCGACGCTCCCGATGCGCGCGGCGAGATCGAGAACCTCAAGCGCCGTATCGCCGCACTGGAAGGGCGCGAGGCCGAGCCGGATCAGCCCTTTACCCTGGAAACCTTCGGCAAATACCTGCGTTTCCACGGT
>JAVFAR010000041.1:0-22794 GCA_034002365.1 Trichloromonas sp. | reverse complement strand
TAAAAAACACGTAATTCCGTTTGGTTACCCGTTGGGGCGCAGCATGCTGCGCCCTGTTTCATTCGCGTTGCCCGGGTCTTGGGCGATGCATGCATCGCCCCTACGTAAAAAACACGTAATTCCATTTGGTTACCCGTAGGGGCGCAGCATGCTGCGCCCTGTTTCATTCGCGTTGTCCGGGTCTTGGGCGACGCATGCGTCGCCCTTGTTCCATCTGCGTTGTCAAGGCCTTGGGCGACCCATGGGTCGCCCCTACGAATCGATGTGAATATTGCTTGATTTCGAATGGTTACACGCCAACACAACATCAATCAAAATTCACCTTCTCGCGAACGATATAGATCGGCTTGTCCTGGGTTTCGTGGTAGGTGCGGGTGACGATTTCGCCGAGCAGGCCCATCACCACCAGCTGCACCCCGGCAAAAAGCAGAAAAGCGGTGAGAATCAGCAAAGGGTTACGGTTCATGGGCAGGCCGTCGAACCATTTCATGTACAGAGTCGCCATCCCCGAAAAGGTTCCTCCCGCGAAGATCCACACCCCCCATTTGCCGAAGAGCTGCATGGGGCGGGTCGAATACTTGAGCATGAACTTGACGGTGATCAGATCGAGAATCACCCGCAGGGTACGGTCGATGCCGTATTTGCTCTCCCCCGCCAGACGCGGCCGGTGGTTGACCGGCAATTCGGCGACATTGGCCCCGACCTGGCTGGCCAGGGCCGGCACGAAGCGGTGCATCTCGCCGTAGAGGTTGATCTGGCTCAGCACCTCGCGGCGGTAGGCCTTGAGGGTGCAGCCGTAGTCGTGCAGATGCACCCCGGTCATGCGCGAAATCAGCCGGTTGGCCAGCACCGAGGGCAAGCGGCGGCTGAGCAAATTATCCCGCCGGTCCCTGCGCCAGCCGGAAACCACATCGAAGCCCTCGTCGATCTTTTCCAAAAGGCGCGGGATATCCGCCGGGTCGTTCTGCAAATCACCGTCCATGGGAACGATGACTTCCCCTCGCGCGGCATCGAACCCGGCGGCCATGGCGGCGGTCTGGCCGAAGTTGCGGCGCAGGCGGATTACCCGCACCCGGGGATCGGCCAGGGCCAGTTCCCGGGCGACGGCGAAAGAATCGTCACCGCTGCCGTCATCCACCAGCACCAGTTCGTAATCGAGATTGGTCCCGGCCAGCGCCGCGACGACTTCAGCGTACAGGGGCTGAAGATTGGGGGATTCGTTATGGATGGGAACGACGATGGAAAGATCCATGCGGCAAGAGTCCTCTTGTTACATTTTTCCCACTCCCGGCGGGAGAGGGTGAAGCCCTCCCCCCTGACAAGGGGGGACCGAGGGGGGTTAAAAGGTCTTCCGCACCTTCACTTCCCAGCGGTGCTCGTTGCGTTTCGCTTCGTCGTTGTAGGCGGTGCGGATGCCGTAACTGTAGTCGAAGCTGACCATGAACTTGGCGAAATTCACCCCGGCGGTGAGAGTGCACAGGTATTCGTCGAAGTCTTCCGGCTGATAGACCCGGTAGCGGCCGCGCAGGCCGAGCAGGGTGCTGTAGGTCGGATAAAGCTCGGCGCCGAGCAGCAGACCGTACATCGAGCGGCTGTCGCCATCCGCCGCGATGTTCTTCTCGTACTCGATTTCCTCGCGCAGCTCCATGAACTTGCGCAGGGTGCCGGTATTCCGGAAAAAACTGTAACGGTATTCCTGGGTAGCAAAAATCTGCTGGGTCGAACCTTCGTCGCCATCCTGCCAGTAGTAGTCGAGATCGGCTTTGGCTTCCCATATCCGTCCGGGAGAATAGCGCAGAGAGCTGTTGTGGTAAAAGGTTTTATCGACATTGTTCACGCCTTCGGGATTGCCCAGATTCTCGCTGCCGATATTCATTCCGCTCAAACCGTCGCCGTAGGCAAGTTCATTACGCATGCGCGCCAGAAACTTCTGCCGGTCGTAACGCATGCTGTGACGCAGCAAGACCTGATCGTCCGTGCCCTCGTCGGTGGAAAGATAGTCATAAATAATTTCGAATCGATTGCTTAACGCGCGGCTCGCGCGATGGTCGGCAAACCACGAAGTGGTTGACCGCAGCACGCTGCCGTCGCGCCGGGCCCGGCCGCTGTTGGATGCCGTCAGACTGGTATCGCCGACGATGTCGATGTAGCGGGTCACCGAAGTATCCGTCGTGCCCGAACCGAGAACCAGCCGCTGTTCGACGCCGGTGCGCAGGGCGCTGGTGGGCATTCCTTCGAGGCGGCCGAGCAGCTGGTTCTCCCAGTATTCGACATCGGCTCCGTCCTCGGCGGTGCCGTCGATGCGGGTCAGGGAGTAGGACGTGAACCAGTCCACCGGCGGCCGGTGGGCGCGGTTGGTGAAATACTCGAACCCGCTCGAAACGCCATAACCCTTCCCCTGATTCCCCGTCTTCCATTCCGCCTCGAAGCGTGGGGTCAGCTGATGGGCGCGGGTACGATGCAGGTCGGCGCTGGCCGTGAAATAGACATCCCCTTCGTCTTCCCGCAGGCTGCGGTCGTAGCTCACCTCGGTTTCGCGGGCGGCGATCAGGCGCATGCGGTAGGCGGTGTCCTTGCTGACTTCATGCTGAAAAAACAGCGGCACCTCGATGTTCTTTTCGATGGTGCTTTCATCGGTTATACGACTGAACGTAGGGAAGGCCGAAGCCCGCCAGTCGCGGCGGGCGGCCACGGCAAAGAGATTATAGTTGTAGGTGCGCTCGGGAACCTCCCCGAGGCTGTTACGATTGGAAACAATGTACGAAGCATCCGTCGAAACCTTGATCCAGTTGGTGAAATTGATCCATTGCCGGGTCATGGCGTGGTCGACGGTTCCGAGCAGGTAGGTGGTTTCCTGGTAGTTCTCCAGTTCGTCCTCGAAATCGGTGTAATCGTAAAGGCGATAATGAAACCAGTTGTCCTTCTTGTTGAGAGAAACGAAGGCCAGATTGCGGGTGCGATAGTGCTGGGGGGTATCGTTATCGACATCCCGCACGTAATCTTCCCGGTAGTCGATCAACAGGCGCGGCACCTGGGAAAGGATTTCCCGGTATTTGCCCAGATAACTGCCGTTGCGGATGCCGACCATCAGGGTCGCCCCGGTCTGCACATGCTGTCCGCCGTACATGCCGCCGATCATGTAGGGATCGATGACTTCATAATCAAGATTATGACTGTCGTAATCCCAGGTCGGCAGCCGCATGTCGCGGGAATAGAGATGCAGATTGAAGGGGAGCCCGCCGGGGGCGAGCAGCAGATCACCGCGATAGAGAAGTTTCAGCTCATCGGTGTCAAAATCCCGGCCGTCAAAGGAACTGTCAACGGAAGACCACTGGCCGCCGAGCCCCAGGTCGTAGCGACCGGCGCGGCCGCCGCTGATGAGGCCGCTCTTTTCGTAGAGAAGGGAGTAAAGCTGGGTGAAATGGGACGCATCGGCGACTGTTTTGCCGTCCTCCTTGGCCGCGTAATCGGCATAACGCCATTCCACCAGGCCGGAAACTTCGGCCAGGGCGGAGGCGCAGCCAAGCAGCGACAGACCCCAAAGGGTCAAAAGGATGACAGTTTTGCGCATAGTCCCGGCTACGTTGTTTTGCGAGAAACCCCGGCCGACCTCGGCGTGAAAACGCCATCGGCTCAAGGACAGACGACTGGAGGTTCAGCCCGAACGAGTCAGCCCCTGTGCCGACGACTGTCACCCCGCCGGCCGACGGACATCTTCGTTCGGATCGATCCGGGGGCGGCAAGCCGCCCCCGGATTACACCTTGACGATTACTTTTTGTGGCAGGAGAGACAGAGCCCTGAGGCCGCGTTGCTCGTGGCCAGGAAGGGCCCGGCGGTGTTGTCGTGAACGTCGTGGCAGCTGGAACACCACATGACACCGCCGTCATAGAACTTGATGGAAGCAACCGGGCTCGCCACCCACTCGGAGGGCGTGTTGCCAACGATATCGGCGTAAACCATGCCGATCGGATGGTCGTCATGCAGGTCGGTGCCGATATTGGCCGGATTGGTGCCAAGCAGTTCGGCCAGACCGGTGGGCTGAGCCCCGGCTTCCAGGTTGGACGGATTGGCCAAGTCATTGGTCAGGCTGGCGCCGTCATGACAGGAGAGACAGAGCTTGACGTCCGACTGGGCAATTTTCGCCGTGACCTGGGCCGGTTGGGACTCGGAGTCCAGCGTGGCGCTGTTGTAATAGTCGGAGATGGTAATCGCAGCCGTACCGGAACGGTTCCACAGCGGGGCGTTTTGCTGGTCGACCGCCTTGTGCGGGGTGTGGCAGAAGATGCAGATCTCTTCGTAGTTGTCGGATTTAGTCGTCGCACCCGTCGAAGCCGACGACAGGTCGTGCTTGGTGTTCTTGATCGACGTCACCGCCAGTGCCTGGCCTGCGACCAGCGTCAACACCGCCGCCATTAACAACATTCTCCTCATTTTCCTACCTCCTTTGAATGGGTGCGGCCAAAGGCCGCTTGGTTTGGGGAATCCTTCTCTCCGCGAGACAAGGAGTGACAGCGAAACAGCTTCACCTGCCCTTTTTGCAAAAAACGAGCCTTTTCCTTTCATAAAGTTATTCATGTACTTAAGCCTTCAAATGCCTCGGAACTGCCAATACACCGTCAGAAAAATCCATTGAACCGTCTCCCTCCGGGATCTTCTTGATCAATCCCGTCAAATAACCGAGCCGAATTGCGTTGAAATGCGTGACCACCAAGGGTCATATCGGCACAAAAAACGCAAAAATTAAGGGGCGCATAAAGTGCGCCCCGAAATCTTGCCCATGTTGAAAACATCTCCGCCGCTGGCCTCGCCGCGGGCCCCCTTATTCTATGGGATGTTCTTTCAGATATTCGTCATTGAGATACTGCCAGATCGCGAAACGGCGACCGATCTGATCCACGACATAGATTTGGTCTTTCTTGTCGACCCAGATACCAGCCGGCAGCACCAGGGAAAGAGGATGACCGGGTTCACCACCGCCGGTAAAGAGCAGCAAGCGTCCTTCGGCATTGTAGGTCAGCATCGCCCCCTTGCGCGCGTCGGTAATGTGCAGATTGCCGTCGCTGTCGATGGCGACCCCTTTCGGCATCTCGAAATTCGACTGCAAATCCCCCCGTTCGCCAAACTTTCGCAGGAACTTCCCTTCGGCGTCAAAAACCTGTACCCGGGCATTGAACATGTCCGCCACATAGAGGTTGCCGTTCTTATCGACCGCCATACCCTGCGGACTGTAGAAATTACCGTCCTGCGGTCCCCATTCTCCGAAGGAGCGAATATGCTTGCCCTTCATGTCGAAGACGGCGATCCGGTTTGCCCGGGCGTCGGAAACGTAAACCCGGTCGCGCGCCTCGTCGAGAGCCACGAAGGTCGGGTGTTCCAGCAGTTCGGGGCCGCCGATGGAAAGGAGCGGGGCGTCGTCCGGCCCGAACACGAGCACCGCCTGGCCGACGGCGTCGGCGACATAAAGACGCCCGCCGCTGTCCACCGCCAGGCCGAAAGCGGAACGGACCGCGCCGGTATTCTTGAAAGGATAGACCGAGCGCTTGTTGAGGTCGTAAACCGTGATTTGCCGTTTATCGGCATCGGAAACAAAAATCCTCCCGTCACCGGAGGAAGCGATACCGAAAGGCCGTTTAAAGACCGGTTCGGGCTGCCCACCAAGGAAGGGAGCGGCCATTTTTTCGGTTTTCGTCTTCGGCATCTGATCCAGCGACGAATAGGTGCCGACCCACTCCAGCTTGGGCGGATTGGGCGGCGGCGGCCAGAGGATCCGGGTTTTGGGCTTGTCGGTCGCGGCACAGCCGCCGAGAAGCAAAACAGCCCCGAAAAGCAGCAGCAGCGTTGTCAATGATCTTCCATCAAATCTTTTCATCTCCACCTCGTTTCCGGATTGGCGGCGAAAAACCGCATCATTACTTCTTGTGGCACATCTGGCAAAGCTCCATGCGCGCACTGATCCCCCGCTGGAAATAAGCCGACGAATTCCCCCCGTGGGGATCGTGGCAGCCGATGCAGGAGAAGCGTCGATCGGGGGTACTGGGGTCGACCGCCCCTTCGAGGGGATGCCCTTTGCCCGAGAAACCGCGCACCACGTGGCTGGTGGTGTCGACGCCGGAATGGCAGCCCATGCAGAGATCGTTCACCGCCGCCGTCAACTGGCCGAAATGGGCGCTGGCGTGGGAATCGTGGCAGACCGAGCAGAGCCCGGCCTCGATGGGGCCGTGAACGAACTTGCGGGACTTGAACTCGTCGATCTTGTGTTCGTGGCATTCGGCGCAGAGGGCGATTTCCTCGATCCGGGTCGCATACTTGACCGGCGCGCTCTTCACGTCGTGACAGTAGGCGCACTGAAAGACCCCGGCGGGTCCATGAACGTATTCGTAATTGAGCCGCCGGGCATGACAGGCGCCGCAGGGGTTTTTATCCACCGACTCGTTATCGAGGGATTCGGGACTCGGCTGCATGTTGTGACAGGGGGCGCAGAGTTCTTCCTTTTCCGGCGTGTGCAGCACATAGGGAGTGAATTTCGCCGGCGCCGTCACCCCGGGCCTGTCGATGTAGAAGAATTCGGCCTGGGCCCGCGCCACCGGTTTGCCTCCGGCGAAACCTTCGACCTTGACGGTATCGGCCCCCGGCTCGAACCCCGGTTCGAGAATGACCATGTCGCCGAAGGCCTTGCGGTATTCCGCCCCGGAAATATCGATCTTGCCGCTCTTCGCCCCGCCGAACTCGACGGTGATCTGCTCGATGGCCGGGTCGTTTCCGGCCTTGATGATGAGAAAATCGGAACGGACGATGGAGGTTCCGTCCGCCGGATAGAGAATCTCCAGCGCGAAGGACGGAATCGCGACCAGCAGCAAAACCGGCAAAACCGACAATAGCCGTTTAATCATATCCAGACCCCTGCCATCAAAAACCATCCTATGTGCCCCCTTACCGCAAATCCTCCGGCAACGCCGTCTCCTCCGCCCGGATCGGGTGTTCGCGCAGGTATTTTTCGTTCAAAAACTGGTATTTGTGCACCATGCGGTTGAAGGTATCGACCACCCAGATGCCGTCCTCGGCGTCGGCGTCGATCCCCTTGGGCATATCGAAACCGCCGGGGAGGCCGAGCTTCCCTTCGGTGGAGGTCCGCCCGCCGAGGGTCATGAGATGGTTTCCTTCCAGATCGAAGATGACGAAGCGGTGGCCGACGCCGTCGGTGACGTAGACATGGCCGGAACGGTCGACGGCAATCCCCTTGGCCATCTGGAAAGAGCCGAGGGACGTGCCGCGCTCGCCGAAGGTACGCAGGAAGTTGCCGTCGGTGTCAAAAACCTGAACGCGGGCGTTCATGGTGTCAAGAACGTAGAGGTTGCCCGCCGCGTCCACTTCGAGGTCGAGGGGGTAGTTGAACTCCCCCGGCGCCGAGCCGCGCTTGCCGAAGCTTTTGATCCAGTCGCCATCGCCGCTGTAGACCACGACCTGATGACTGCCGGCGTCGGCGACATAGAGCAGGTTGCGCTCGCGGTCGCAGGCGAGACCGACGGGGCGGGTCAAATGCCCCTGGCCGATGACCTTGCGCAAGCGCAGGTCGGCACCAAAGAGATAGACGCGCCCCTGCTGGTTGTCGGAAACGTAGATCATATCCTCCCGTCCCACGGCCAGGGCCATGGGCGACGTGAAATAGAATTCGTCACGCTTGGGACGCTCGAAATGACGCACCTGGTGGTTGGGCAGGTCGAGGATGAGGACATCCCGCTTGGCCAAATCGGAAACGAAGACGCGCCCTTGACCGTCCGCCGCCACATCGTAGGGGCTGCCGAAAATCCCCCGGGGCTCCTCGATGCCGAGTATCGCCTCCAGCACCCGGCTTTCGCCCCCCTCTCGCACATCCCGGTCGCTGGCGACGGTGCGGATGAATTCGATCTTCGGCGAACTGCCGCCGATGGGCCAGAGATAACGGCGGGTGTCGGCTTCCTTGGCGGCACAGCCGGATAAAAAGAGCAATCCCAGCGAGAGGATTAATCGTGTCGCGGTTCGTGATACTCCCGCAAAGGTTGTTTCCATCCTCTTCATTTGTCTACGGATTCTCCACCGGGCGCACCCGGTCGTAGGATTTGGGTTTATGACAGCCGGCCAGGCAGGTGGCGCCGGTTTCGGTGGGTAAAAAGCGCACCGGGATCTTCCACTGGCCGAAGCCCGGCACCCGGCTGAGAATCAGTTTGTACTGATCGGCGCCGTGAATGCCGTGACAGTTGCGGCAGACCCGTCCTTTGACCGGTTTGTTGACGTGCAGATAGTGCAGATTGGCGTCGCCGTTGCGGAAACCGGTCGCTTCCGTGGTCCGCTGGTATTCGAATTTGCCCAGGTCGGTATGGCAGCCGAAGCAGAGGGCGAAATTTTCCGCATCGTAGGGAACGTAGAATTCCCGGGGATAGTAGCCCTGCAACAGGGGCCGAAATGGGGAGGAGTGGTTTTCATGGCAGTCCCAGCAGCGCCCTTCGGCCACCGGCCGGTGCTGGGACGCGGCCTGCTCGATGGTGGTGCGGATGCCGCTGTGGCAGCTGAAACAGATGCGGTTGCCGGGAGCGCTGAGCAGACCGGGCTCGTCGCCGCCGTGGGGGACATGGCAATAGTCGCAGCGCCCGGCCCGCACCGGCCCGTGCACCCGGCCACTGGCGGCGATTTCGCCATGACAGGAGCGGCAGAGCGTGCCCTGCTCGGATACCAGCAGATTAGGCTGGGCGGAACCGTGAGGGGCATGGCAGGCCAGGCATCGGCCTTCGGCCACGGGCGCATGGGGATGGGATTTACCGGCGGCGACGGGGGCATGGCAGGTTTCGCAGAGCCGGGCGCCGGTTTCTTTGAGGACAAAAGCGGGGGATGCTCCGGGATGGGAGGCGCCGGTCGAGCGATGGCAGGCGAGACAGTTGCCGGAAGCGGCGGGAGGGTGGGAAACCGCGGCCGAGGCGAGGGCGGCATGGCAGGAGGCGGTGACGCAGCCCTGGTCGGCGCGCGCGGGCTCCGCCCCGCACAGCGCCGCGCAGAGAAAAAGCCCGCCGAAAACAGTCAACAGCCGATGTATCGACAACAGACCCCCTCCCTGGCGAAGGTTCGATGGAATGGAGCTGTCTCGGCGTTGATTGGGAGTGGATGAGTAGGGAGTGGGGAGTGGAAAAAGCTTTTACCCTCTCACCCCTCACTCCTCACACTCTCAACTCCCGTAGGAATGCAGGCCCGAGAGCAGCAGATTGACGCCGAGATAGCAGAAGATGGTCGCGGCGAAGCCGAGGATCGACAGCCAGGCCGCCTTGCGCCCGACCCAGCCCCGGGTGAAGCGGGCATGGAGGAAGGCCGCGTAGATGAACCAGATGATCAGGCTCCAGGTCTCCTTCGGGTCCCAGCTCCAGTAGGTGCCCCAGGCGTAGTTGGCCCAGGCGGCGCCGGTGATGATCCCCAGCGAGAGCATGGGAAAGCCGAACATGATCGCCTTGTAGTTGATGTCGTCCAGTATCTTGGCGCTGGGGAAGATCCCCATCAAGCCCTGCTTGTCCCCCTTGCGCTCCTCCCGGCCGATCACCAGCAGGTACATCATCGACGCCCCGCAGGCAACGGCGAACGCGGCGTAGCCGAGGAAGCAGGTGATGACGTGGTAGGTCAGCCAGTTGCTCTGCAACGCCGGCACCAGCGGCTGGATCTCGGCGTTCAGGCCGAGCTGTCCCCAGATCATGAAGATGAAGGCAAAGGGGATGACAAAAGCCCCGACGGCGCGCTGCTTGTACTTGAGATCCATCAGCACATAGCAGAGGGCGATACTCCAGGCGAAGAAGACGACCGACTCGTAGAGGTTGGAGAGGGGCGCCTGCTGGAAACCCAAAGCGTAGGCCTCGCGCCAGCGCAGGCCGATGGCGATGGTGTTGGCGGCGAAACCGGCCCAGACCACCCCGGTCGCGGTCAGGGCGACGGCCTGGACGCGACTGACGATGTAGACGATGAAGAGCACCATCGCGGCGAAATAGGCGATGGTCGTGATATTGAAAAAGAGGGAACTGGTCATTTTATTCCTCCAACGGCAGCCGGCCGGGTTCAGGAAGCAAGTTCGGATTTGAGGTTCTTCTTGAATTCGTCAAAAAAGAGTTCAAAGCCCGGCTGGTTGCGATGGGCACTGCCGCCGATCTTGACGCCGACTTGGTCGCCGACCGTTTCGACCCGCACCCAAATGCGTCGATGGGACATGAAGAATGCAACCATCGAGCCAACAACCATCAGGAAACAGCCCAGCCAGACCACCCAGACGCCGGGGTCCTTGGCCACCTGCAAGCCGGTGTAATAACGCTGCTTGAAATCCCCGAGCACGAAACGGTAGGCGGCATCGCGGCGGCTGTCGAAACCCGGGAAATTCTGGAGCACCAGATAGGTGGAACGCTTGCCGGCGGCGTCAATGACTTCGAGTTGCGCCCCGGGCCCGAAATTCTGGTAGGACGGGGAAACACTGAGGACCCGCAGGGTGCCGCCGCCGGGCAGGCCCACGCGCTGCCCCTGGCGCACATTGAGCTCGACCGTTTCATCACTGGCCAGGGCCGTCGCCTGAAGCTGGATCTGAGCATCGCCGGTCGGCCCGTAGCTCGACTGGTAAAAGGTGATGCCCTTGTAGGACAGCGGATCGTTGACGATGACCGGGCGCCGCTCCTCGATCACCTGCCCGCCGTCGATGACCGTCAGCAGGCTCTTGAATTCCTTGGGCCGGTTCGAGCCTTCGTAGAAGCTCACGGAAAATTCGTCGCAGCGTACCGTGAAGCCCAGGTCGATGGGCGCGTTGCTTCCCCGGGGCCAGACCCGGCTTTCGCTCGTCCCCTCGACGATATTGACGAAAGCCTTGTAGCCCCAGAGATTGCCGATGATGGCGCCGACGAAGATGATCAGAATCGACAGATGGGTGACATAAACGCCGAAACGGGCATAGGGCATCTTCTGGGCGAAGAAATGCAGGGCGCCGTCCTGTTCGGTGAGAACCGGCGCGGCGAAATGCCGGCGCAGAAAAGCGCTGACTTTCTCGCCGACCTCGCCGACACTTTTGCCCTTGACCAACTGCTCCTCGGTGTTGGCGAAGGTCTGGAAGAGGGCGTTATCCGCCGTCAGCCGGGGCTGGGTGACCGCCTTCCAGACCAGGGGGAAGCGCTTGAGCGAACAGGCGATGAGGTTGAGCGAGAAGATGCCGAGCAGCGCCAGGAACCACCAGGAGTGGTACATATCGAAGAATTGCAGGGAATCGAGCAGGCGGTAGGTGCTCTCGCTGTAGCGCTGGAGATATTCCTCCGGCGAACGGTTCTGCTGGATGACCGTGCCGATGATGGAGGTCGCCGCCAGCAGGATGAGGGTGACGATGGTCAGTTTGAGGGAACAGAAGAAATCCCACAGGGCGTCAATCGGATTTTTTTTCGCTGGCAAGATGGTGTACTCCCGAGACAGGAGCCTTCGCCGACCGCGCGATGGCCCCGGAAAACAAACAAAAGGAGCCAGGCATCCCGGCTCCGGCAGACAAAACGACTGACGGACTGTTCCGCGCCGCGACGCCGCGGAACAGTCCGCTCCAAAAACTAATACAGGGGTTCTTGAGCTGTCAAGGGAAATCCCCGAAAACAAAGTCCGAGAAAAACCCTCGGCAAACATAGCGAATTCGCGATTTTAATCAGAAACCGTCGCGCACCAGGCGTTCGGCGAGGGACTTGGCCTTCTTCTCGACGCCGTTGGCCAACTCCACCTTGTAGTCCGCCAGGCGTCCGGCCAGGGATTCGTCGGCGGTGGCGAGGATCTGCACGGCGAAAAGCCCGGCGTTGCGGGCGCCGGCCTTGCCGATGGCCATGGTCGCCACGGGGATGCCCGCCGGCATCTGCACCATGGCCAGCAGGGCGTCGAGTCCCCCCAGGGAAGTGGCGTCGATGGGAACAGCGATGACCGGCAGGGTCGATTCGGCCGCCACCACCCCCGCCAGATGAGCGGCCGCGCCGGCCCCGGCGATCAGCACCTTGAGCCCCCGCTCCTTGGCTGAACGCACATACTTGGCGGTGCGCTCGGGGGTGCGGTGAGCACTGGAAACGGTCATTTCAAAAGGGACGCCGAAGCTTTTGAGCGCATGGGCCGCCTCGGCCATCACCTCGTAATCATTGTCGCTGCCCATCAGAATCCCGACCAACGGCTTGTCACTCATGGCTTGCTCCTCACTGGTGTCAAAAAATGGACTTTCAAACCTCAAAAAAGAGTCAATCACCACAGAGGCTCAAAGTTCGCGAAGAAATCAAAAAAACCGAACCAAGAAAAACCGAAACTATCCCGACCTTCCAGCTTTTTTACTCTCTCGTTTTCCTCTCTTCCCTCTGTGTGCTCTGTGGTGAAATGATTTTTTTTGATGGAATTCACCGGCTAATCCCGGTCGCAGGCTTTTGATCAGCCGCCCCGGTTCAGCGCTTTCTGCCCGATATCCTTGCGGTAATGGACATCCCGCCAGCGGATCAGCGCGACCCCTTCGTAGGCCTTGGCGATGGCTTCGGCCACCGTCGCGCCGAGACCGGTCACGCCGAGCACCCGGCCGCCCCCATTGACGATCCTTCCGTCTTTCAAGCTGGTGCCGGCGTGGAAAACCATCAGCTCATCGACGGTTTCCGCCTGGTCGAGACCGGTTATCTCCAGACCCGTTTCAAAGGTGCCGGGATAGCCGCCCGAGGCCATGACCACGCAGACCGCCGCCTTGCCGTGCCATTCCAGGGCCGCGCCGCCGAGATCCCCCCGGGCGCAGGCCTGCAGCACCGGCACGATATCCGACTTCATGCGCATGAGCAGCGGCTGGGCCTCGGGGTCGCCGAAGCGGGCATTGTATTCCACCACCCTGGGCTTGCCGTTTTCGATCATCAACCCGACGTAGAGGATGCCGCGATAGGGGCAGCCCTCGGCGGCCATGCCGGCGATGGTCGGCTTGACGATGGTCTCGATGACCTCGGCGGCGACCGCCTCGGTCACCACCGGCGCCGGGGAATAGGCGCCCATGCCGCCGGTGTTCGGCCCCTCGTCGTTGTCGAAGATGCGCTTGTGGTCCTGGGCCGAGGCCAAAGGCAGGATGTTCTTACCGTCGGTGAAAACGAAAAAAGAGGCTTCCTCGCCGGCCATGAATTCCTCGATGACCACCTGGCTTCCCGCCGCGCCGAAAACCTTGTCGAGGAGGATGTCGTCCACCGCCGCCAGCGCCTGCTCGACGCTCATGGCGACGATCACCCCCTTGCCCGCCGCCAGGCCGTCGGCCTTGACGACAATGGGCGCGCCCTGCGCGCGGATGTAAGCATGGGCCTGGTCGCGATCAACGAAGGTGCGATAGGCGGCGGTGGGAATGCCGTACTTGGCCATCAGATCCTTGGAGAAGCCCTTGCTCCCCTCCAGCCGCGCCGCCGCCTGGGATGGGCCGAAGATCTGAAGCCCCGCCGCCTGGAAGCGGTCGACGATCCCCAGGGTCAACGGCACTTCCGGCCCGACCACGGTCAGATCGATCCTTTCGGCCAGGGCGAAATCGAGCAGGGCGTCGATCTCATCGGCGCCGATGTGCACGCACTCGGCCAGCGCCGCGATGCCGGGATTCCCCGGCGCGCAATAAACGGTCTCCACCAGCGGCGACTGGACAATCTTCCAGATCAGGGCATGTTCGCGGCCACCACCGCCGACGACCAGTATTTTCATAAAAACCTCTCGAAATCTTTGATGTAGGGGCGAGGCGCTGCCTCGCCCAGGGCGACCCGGAGGGTCGCCCCTACCAATCGGTTCGGAAGCGAGCCATTTTTCGCAAGATCAAGGCGCCCAAGGAATAAGCGCGGAGGCGTACACCAGTACGCCGCACAAGCGTTTTCCGCCGGGCAACGCCGAGATTGCGGAAAAGGGCCGCTTCCTAGTGCCGGAAATGCCGCATGCCGGTAAAGACCATGGCAATCCCGTGCTCGTCGGCGGCGGCGATGACTTCCGCGTCGCGGATCGAGCCGCCGGGTTGGATGACGGCGGTGACGCCGACGGCGGCGGCGTTGTCGAGGCCGTCGCGGAAGGGGAAGAAGGCGTCGGAGGCCATGGCCGAGCCCTTGACGTCGAGTCCGGCGTGCTCGGCCTTGATGGCGGCGATGCGCGCCGAGTTGACCCGGCTCATCTGCCCGGCGCCGACGCCGATGGTCATGCCCTCCTTGCCGTAGACGATGGCGTTGGATTTGACGAACTTGGCCACCCGCCAGGTGAAGAGCAGATCCCGCATCTCCGTTTCGGTGGGGGCGCGCTTGGTCACGACCTTGAGCTCGTTATAGAGGGACAGGTCGGTGTCCTGCACCAGCAGGCCGCCGTTGACCCGTTTGAAATCGAGGCGCCGGCCCGGCTCGGCGGGCCAGAAGCCGCATTCGAGCAGGCGCACGTTCTTCTTGGCGGCGACGATCGCGCTCGCCTCTTTGGAAACGGCCGGGGCGATGATCACCTCGACGAACTGCTTGTCGCAGATCGCCTGGGCGGTGGCGCCGTCCAGTTCGCGGTTGACGGCGATGATGCCGCCGAAGGCCGACTCGGGATCGGTGGCGAAGGCCCGCTGGTAGGCATCGAGGAGATTCTCGCCGAGGGCGACGCCGCAGGGGTTGGCGTGCTTGACGATGACGCAGGCCGGCCCCTCATTGAACTGTTTGACGCATTCGAGGGCGGCGTCGGTGTCGCCGATGTTGTTGTAGGAAAGTTCTTTCCCCTGCAACTGGCGGGCGGTGGCGATGGAAGCCTCGGTGACGGCCTTCTCCACGTAAAAAGCGGCGCTCTGGTGAGGATTCTCGCCGTAGCGCATCCCCTGCGCCTTCTTGTATTGCAGGGTCAACGTCGGCGGGAACTCGGCGGATTCGGCATCGAGTTTCTTGCCCAGCCAGTTGGAAATCATCCCGTCGTAGGCGGCGGTGTGCTGGTAGACCTTCACCGCCAGGCGGAAGTTGGTTTCGCGGGAGACCGCGCCGCCGCTCGTCTTCATTTCGGCGAGAACGGCCGGGTAATCGGCGCAGTCGACGATCACCGTCACGTCGCGGTTGTTCTTGGCGGCGCTGCGCAGCATGGTCGGGCCGCCGATGTCGATATTTTCGATGGCGTCCTCCAGGGTGCAGTCGGCCTTGGCCACGGTCGCCTCGAAGGGGTAGAGATTGACCACCACCATGTCGATGCACTCGATGCCGTACTCCTTCATCTTCGCCACATGCTCGGGGTTGTCGCGCATGCCGAGGAGGCCGCCGTGAACCTTGGGGTGGAGGGTTTTGACCCGGCCGTCGAGCATTTCCGGAAAGCCGGTGAATTCGGAGACGTCCTTGACCGTCAACCCGGAATCCCGCAGGAGCTTGGCGGTGCCGCCGGTGGAGAGAATCTCGACGCCGTATGCGGCCAGTTCCTTGGCGAAGTCGACGATGCCGGTCTTATCCGACAGGCTGATGAGGGCGCGCTTGATGGTAGCCATGGAGGAGTGTCCTTTCTTGCGAAGAGCGGAGAGCGAAAACGCCGGTCCGTCGATCCGCCAAGAGAGAAAATTGCGTCGGCGGACCAGTATACGTTACGCCAAAAACACGAAAAAACCGTCATGACGGCGGTTTTTTCAGAAGTCGATCGCGTGCAGAAAAGCCGTTTCGAAGGCCGGGGTTCCCGAAAGAGGATAGGGTGTCAGATTTTTGACCAGGGATTCCAGCCGGGTGGCGGCCCCGGGTTCGAGCAGATAGCGAACGGTGCCGAGAAGCGCTCCCGCCGGGACGAAACGCACCCTATCTACCATGTTTTCCGGCAACATGGCAACTTTTTTCAATGCTTCGGGCGCCAGGGAAAGCCCGAAAGAACCGGTCAGAAGAACCGCCCCGGCCTGCTCCGCCGCGACCCCGGCGCGGCCGAGCAGACAGTCGATTCCCGCCCGCACCGCCCCCTTGGCCAACTGGAAGGCGCGGATATCGGGCTGGGTCAGACGCAGCTCCCGCGCCGCGTCCCGATAGAGCCGCAAGGCGTGGCCCGCCCCGTCCGGGATCACATAGCGGGCCAGATTGGTCGCCACCCGCTCGGGAGCGACGAGCGTTCCGTGCCGGTCCATAAGACCTCCCTCAAGGGCGGCGGCCACCGCCTCGACCAGCCCGCTGCCGCAGATCCCCAGGGGCGGCCGGTCGGAAACGGTGAGCAGGCGCAGGGCATCGCCCGCGATCCGGACGCCGCGAATCGCCCCCGGCGTCGCCGCCATGCCGCAAGCGATCCCGGCCCCCTCGAAGGCCGGCCCGGCGGGGACCGAGGTCACCCACCAGCGCCCGTCGGCGAAAAGGGCCATCTCGCCGTTGGTCCCGACATCGATATAAAGAGTCACGGCTTCGGGTGGCGGGCAGGCAAAGAGAAAGGCCACCAGATCCCCGCCGACATAGCCGCTGACCAGGGGGAAGAGATAAAGCGGCACCGGCAGATCGAGCGCCAGTTCGGCGGGATCGAGCAGCGCGCCTTGGGGATGGCGGGGGCGGTGGGGGGGGAAGAGGATGGCGTCGACGGGCAGGCGGCGCAGCAGATGACTGATCGCCGGATTGGCGGCGGCGGCCGCGCCGCGCAAGGATTCGCGGGGAGACCCGGAGAGACTGAGCAGTTCCGCCAGCAGCTGCTCGATGCCTTCGACCAGCAGCCGTTGCAGGCGCTCGCCCTCTCCCGCTCGCGCCGCCTCCAGGCGGCGGATAACGTCGCTGCCCAGTTCCCGCTGGGGATTGAGCCGGCGGGATTCGGCCAGGGTTTGGCCGGAAGCGTCGACCAGCCGCCCGGCCAGGGTGGTCGTCCCCAGATCGAGGGCGAGATAGCTGTCGGATGGGTTCATCGATCCCCGGTTTTATTCGCCGCGATAAATGCGCGGCACCCGTTTGCTGACCTGACAGAAGACTTCGTAGGAAATCGAGCCGATGCGCTCGGCCCATTCCTCGGCGCTGATCCGGTTGCCGTTGTCCCGGCCGAGCAGGGTCACTTCGTCGCCGATTTCCACGCCGGGGATGTCGGTGACATCGAGCAGCGTCCAGTCCATGCAGACGGTTCCCGCCACCTTCGCCCGCCGGCCGCGAATCAGCACCTCGCCGCGGTTGGAGAGGCGCCGGTTGTAGCCGTCGGCGTAACCGACGGGAATGGCGGCGAGCAGCGTCTCGCGCCCGGCAACGAAGCGATGGGCATAGGAGACCCCGGTTCCCGCCGGTACCCGTCTGAGCTGGGCGACGCTGGTACGGAAGCTCATCACCGGCCGCAGGTCGAGTTGTCCGGCGAAGGCGGCACTCGGCAGGGCGCCGTAGAGAACGATGCCCGGCCGCGCCAGGTTGCATTCGGGCAGATCCTTGGTGAAGATGGCGGCGCTGTTGCCGATATGGACGAATTCCGGCGCGAAGCCCGCCGCGCGCACCTGGGCGAGGCCTTCACGAAAGATGGCGATCTGCCGGCCGGTGAAGGGATGCTCCGGCTCGTCGGCCAGGGCCAGGTGGGAAATCACCCCGGCCAGGTGCAGATGTTTCAGCGCCGCCAGGCGCGGCAGCACCTCGGACAGCTCTTCGGGACGGAAACCGACCCGGCCCATGCCGGTATCGATCTTCAGATGGTAGCGGCAGATCTCCCCCCGCTCGGCGGCGGCGCGATCCAGGCGGCGGGCGGCGTCGAGATCGAAAATTGTCGGGGTCAGGCGATGACGGAAAAATTCCTCTTCCTGATCGGGGTAGACACCGCCCAGAACGAGAATCGGCCGATCCACCCCGGCGGCGCGAAGTTCCATCCCCTCCTCGGCGATCGCCACCCCGAACAGGTCGGCGCCGGCCCGCTGCAGGGCCGGCGCCGTCCGAGATGCTCCGTGGCCGTAGGCATCGGCCTTGACCACCGCCAGAATCTGGGTTTCCGGGCCGAGACGGTGACGGACCTGTTGGAGATTATGGCGCAGGGCGGCGAGATCGATTTCGACGTGGGTGGGACGGCGGCCATGCATGACGGAAACCTCGACATCAAGGATGAAAATGCGATTTTTAGCACGCGGCCAAGAGCGGTGTAAAGGGCAAACTCCCCGTGCGACAAGGGGCCGGGACTTTAGAGGTTGACAGGCCGGGGGGGAATCCGATAGGCTCAGAAAATATTTTTCGGAGAATTCGTCTATGTGCCTGGATAATGGAACCTTTCTTCTCGTTCACGGTGGCGGGGAGCTGAGCCTGGAGCATGTGGCCTCGGTCCTGCCCGTGGCCGGCGGCCTTAAACTGGTGGACGTTTTCGGCAAAAGCCGGGAAATCGCCGGCGCCATCGAAGAGATCGATCTGCTCAACAAGCGTATCGTCGTCGCCTGAAGCGACGACCGCCGGCAAACGGCCCAGGCCGAACATAGAAAAAAATACCGCTAGGGGAGTTTTATACTGAGAGTTTCGCCCCCGCGAAACGACCCTTGGAACCTGATCCGGGTGATGCCGGCGTAGGGAAGCGGCGACCAGAACCGACGACGTTCAAATCGCCGCGCCCCCATTGTCGGGCCCGGCGATTTTTCTTTGCCCCAACAGAGAAGGGAACCCGCGACCATGAAGACCATCGAAGGGCTCTATCTGATCACCGACCACAACCGGGACGGCCGGCTGAAGGCCCGAGTCAAGGCCGCCCTCAAGGGGGGCGCGCGCATCGTCCAGTATCGGGACAAGACCCGCCCGGCCATGGAACAGGTGGCGGACGCCGCGGAGTTGCGGGAGTTGTGCCGTAAGCACGGCGCGCTCTTTCTGGTCAATGACGATGCCGAACTGGCGCAGGCCTGCGACGCCGGCGGCGTCCATCTCGGCCAGGAAGACGGGACCATCGCCGAGGCCCGCAAACGCCTCGGTCACGGCCGCATCATCGGCATTTCCACCCGCACCGCCGAAGAGGCGATCAAGGCGGAAATGCAGGGGGCCGATTACGTCGCCATCGGCAGCATCTTCCCCACCGCCAGCAAGCAGGACGCGGTGGTGGTCGGCCTCGAAACCCTGGCCAAGGTGCGCCGGGCGGTGAGCATCCCGGTGGTCGCCATCGGTGGCATCGACGCCAACGGCGCCGACGCGGCCCTCGACGCCGGAGCCAATTCGGTGGCGGTCATCTCGGCGATCATGGAGGATGACTCTCCGGAAATCGCCGCCCGCGAAATCGCCCTGCTCTTCAACCGCCGCAAGCCCTATCCGCGCGGGCGGGTGCTGACCGTGGCCGGCTCCGACTCCGGCGGCGGCGCCGGCATCCAGGCCGACATCAAGACCATTACCTTGCTCGGCGGCTACGCCAGCAGCGCCATTACCGCCCTGACCGCCCAGAACACCCAGGGCGTCAGCGGCATCCATCCGGTTCCCGCCGAGTTTGTCGGCGAACAGATCCGCGCCGTCCTCACCGACATCGGCACCGATACCCTCAAAACCGGCATGCTGCACGGCGCGGAAATCGTCGCCCTGGTCGCCTCGGCGATCCGCCGCCATTCGCTGATGGCGGTGGTCGATCCGGTGATGATCGCCAAGGGGGGCGCTTCCCTGCTGCAACCGGAGTCGGTGGAAATCCTCAAGATCGAACTGCTCCCCGAAACCTACCTGCTCACTCCCAACCTGCCGGAAGCGGCGGCCCTGGCCGACATGCCGGTGGAGAACGAGGGGGACATGGAACGGGCGGCGCGCAAACTGCGGGAGATGGGGGCGCGCAACGTTCTCATCAAGGGCGGCCATCTTCCCGGCGAAGCCGTCGATCTGCTCCTGACCGGCAAAGGGCTGCACCTCCTCCCCGCCGGCCGGGTCGACAGCCGCAACACCCATGGCACCGGCTGCACCTTCTCCGCCGCCATCGCCGCCCTGCTCGCCGGCGGACTCCCCTTGACGGTCGCCGTCGAACAGGCGAAACGCTTCGTCAGCGAAGCCATCGCCACGGCTCCGGCCCTCGGCTCCGGGCACGGCCCGCTCAACCACTGGCAGGGGGCGAAAGCCATCCGCTGATTTCCCATGGATTCCGTTTGTCATCCATGGCTCTTATCGCACCTTCATTTCATTAAAAAAAACTGAGGAAACCATGACCCAGCTCGAACTCGCCCGCAAGGGCATCCTATCGGACAAGATGAAACAGGCGGCCGCCGGCGAGGGGATCGACCCCGAGCTGCTGCGCCGGCGCATCGCCGAAGGGACCGCCATCGTCTGCCATAACAACCTGCATAAAAACGGCATCCCCCTGGCCGTCGGCAAGGGCCTGCGCACCAAGGTCAATGCCAACATCGGCACCAGCAAGGACGACAAGAGCATCGACAAAGAGCTGGAAAAGGCCCGGGTGGCGGTGGCCGCCGGCGCCGACGCCATCATGGACCTCTCCACCGGCGGGCCCATCGACGAGATCCGCGCCGCCATCATCCGTGAAACCCAGGCCTGCATCGGCTCGGTCCCCCTCTATCAGGCCGCCGTCGACACCGTCACCCGCAAGGGCAAGGCGATGGTCGACATGACCGTCGACGAGATCTTCGCCGGCATCAAGAAACATCTCGATGACGGCGTCGACTTCATCACCGTCCACTGCGGCGTCACCCGCGCCGCCGTCGAGCGCATGGACCGCGAAGGCCGGATCATGGAAGTCGTCTCCCGCGGCGGCTCCTTCACCATCGAGTGGATGACCCACAACAACGCCGAGAATCCCCTGTACGAGTACTACGGCCGCCTGCTCGAACTGGTCAAGCCCTATGACGCCACCTTGTCTCTGGGGGACGGCTTCCGCCCCGGCTGCCTGGTGGACGCCACCGACCGGGCTCAGATCCAGGAACTGATCATCCTCGGCGAACTGACCCAGCGCGCCTGGGACGCCGGTATCCAGGTGATGATCGAAGGCCCCGGCCATGTGCCGCTGAACCAGATCGAGGCCAACATCCAGCTGCAGAAGCGGCTCTGCCACGGCGCCCCCTTCTACGTCCTCGGACCGCTGGTCACCGACATCGCCCCCGGCTACGACCACATCACCTGCGCCATCGGCGGGGCGTTGGCCGCAGCCGCCGGCGCCGACTTCCTCTGCTACGTCACCGCCAGCGAGCATCTCGCCCTGCCGACCGTGGCCGACGTCCATGAAGGGGTCATCGCCAGCCGTATCGCCGCCCACGCCGGCGACATCGTCAAAGGCGTCAAAGGCGCCATCGACAAAGACATCGCCATGGCCAAATGCCGCAAGGCCCTCGACTGGGAAGGCCAGTTCGCCCAGGCCCTCGACCCGGAAAAAGCCCGCCGCATCCGCGCCGAATCGGGGGTCGACGAAGAACACGGCGCCTGCACCATGTGCGGCGAGTTCTGCGCCTACAAGGTCATGAACCAGCGCAAGGAAAAGCTCGCCGGCTGAATGCCCTGAACATTCTGGAAACGGCAACGCCCTCTCGTTTGAAAACGAGGGGGCGTTGTTGTTGGGCGATGCGGCCGTCAGGCCGTTCCATTCACCACGTCCTCGCGCACGGTTTCCGCCACGGCGGCGGTCCAGATGTGCCAATGAAAGACGTGATAATCATTTAAAAGGCACCTGAGCATACCAAGCCGTCTTGCCATGCTTTTGGAGAATCTCAAACTCCAAACCAGGAGGTCTCCCCACAGATTCCCCTATTGATTTCAGGCTGCCTGGGTCAGCTTTTCGACGTTCAAAGGCTTCCCCTTCTTTTCGACCTGCCACAGGTCATAATGCATCTGCTGGGTCAACCAGCTTTCCGGGGTGGTGTCGAAGGCCATGGACAGCCGCAGGGCCATTTCGGGACTGATGCCCGTTTTGCCGTTGAGCAGCTCCGACAGCGCCTTGCGGGAAATTCCCAGCGCCTTGGCGGCGGCGGTAACGGTCAACCCCATGGGTTCAAGACAAAGCTCGCGGATAACTTCGCCGGGATGAGGAGGATTGTGCATCATGGCCGGTTCCTTTCGTTTCGTCAGTGATAATCCAGATAATCGACGTCGCAGGCGTCTTGTCCGTCAAAGCGGAAGATCAGCCGCCAATTCCCGCTCACACTGACTGACCAGAATCCGGCAAGGTCGCCGCTCATGGGGTGCAGCCGCAAACCGGGAAGGTTCATATCACGAGGCTCCCTTGAAGCGTCGAGGCGGGACAGGATCAGTCGCAAGCGTCCGGCCTGCCGGCTCTGGATACCGGCTTTACTTCCCGTTTCGTAAAACTGCCGAAGGCCCTTGTGGCGGAAATTGATTATCATACGAAACCGTAACCCGTTAAGTATCACGTGTCAAGACGCATGTCGGAGGATCGACAACAACAAAATGTTTTAAAGAAAGACTTGACCCCATTGGTTTACGCTTGTGTATATTTGGAAGAGGATTTGCAAAAAGGAGATTCCATGAGTCGGCAACAACAGGTACTGGAACTTGCCAGGGAAAAAGGGATTATCCGGGCCGAGGACGTAGAGGCGGTGGGGATTTCCCGAAACTACCTGTACCGAATGCACAATGAAGGTCTTCTGGAGAAGAACGCCGTGGGACTCTACACCCTGCCGGAAGCTCCCGTGACAGAGAACTCGTCTCTGGCGGAGGTTGCGAAAAGGCTGCCTCACGCCGTCGTTTGTCTTATTTCCGCCCTGAGTTACCACGAGATCACCACCCAGATTCCCCATGAGATATGGCTGACGATCCCGAGAGGCTCTTGGCGGCCAGATGTGGAATACCCACCGCTTAACCTGATGATCAACGTCAACTATTTTTCCCGGCCAGCGACAATTAAAATTCCCGTTTCGTGTTTGTTCCAGAGGGAAGCGGGTGATCCTTCTTGCAGCCGCCTCCCTCGGCTCTCCTACACGTAGCGCTGCT
>JAVFAR010000040.1:0-23347 GCA_034002365.1 Trichloromonas sp. | reverse complement strand
ACGTTGCGCGACGCCCTGACCAATGCGGGCTTTGCGGTCGCGGGGATTCTTCCGGCGCCGCTGCTTCCCCTGGGCCGGGGGGATCTGCCCAGCGTTCTCATCGAACTGGGCTACCTGACCAATGCCGGCGATCTCGAACTGCTCACCCGTCCCGAAGACCAAACCCGCCTGATTCAAGCCCTTTTTGAGGGGATGAAAACCTTTGTCGAAACCCGATAGGAGACCTCTTTGATGTCCGATGGAAGCAACGCCCGCCTCGACGGGCGCCGCCCCGACGCCCTGCGTCCGATCCAGTTCGCCCGCAACTTCACCCGCTACGCCGAAGGCTCGGTGCTGGTCAGCTTCGGCGAGACCCGGGTGCTGTGTAATGCCAGCGTCGAAGAGCGGGTGCCCCCCTTCATGCGCGGCGAAGGGCGGGGCTGGGTCACCGCCGAATACGCCATGCTCCCCCGCGCCACCCACAGCCGCAGCCCCCGGGAAGCGACCAAGGGGAAGATCGGCGGCCGCACCCACGAAATCCAGCGCCTCATCGGCCGCTCCCTGCGGGCGGTGGCCGATCTCGAAGCCCTCGGCGAGCGTACCATCCAGATCGACTGCGACGTGCTCCAGGCCGACGGCGGCACCCGCACCGCTTCCATCACCGGCGCCTACGTCGCCCTGGTCGACGCCGTCAACGGCCTGGTCGCCAAGGGGCTGCTGCCGGCCTCGCCCATCCGCGAGAGCGTGGCGGCGGTGAGTGTCGGCATCGTCGATGGCCGGCCGCTGCTCGATCTCAACTACGACGAGGATTTCCGCGCCGCCGTCGACATGAACTTCGTCATTACCGGCTCCGGCCTCTTCGTCGAAGTGCAGGGGACGGCCGAGGAAGCGCCCTTTTCCCTGGCCGAACTCGACGCCCTGCGCGATTTGGCCCTCGCCGGCTGCGGCGAGCTGGCGCGCATGCAGCAAGCGGCTTTGCAGGGGTAGGGGATGGAACTGCTGGCCGCCACCCGCAACGGCGGGAAACTCAAGGAAATCCGTCGCCTGCTCGACGATCTCGGGATCGCGGTCAAGGGCCTCGACGTCTTCCCCGAGCTCCCCGAGGTCGAGGAGGACGGCGCGACCTTCGCCGCGAACGCCGCGAAGAAGGCGGAAACGGTCTGCCGCCTGACCGGCCTGCCGACCCTGGCCGACGATTCCGGCCTCGAAGTCTCGGCCCTGGCCGGCGCTCCCGGCGTCTATTCGGCCCGTTACGCCGGTCCCGGAGCGACGGATGCCGACAACAACCGCAAACTGCTGGCGGCCCTGGCCGGAGTGCCGGCCAAGGAACGGCGGGGGGCGTTCCGCTGCGCCATGGCCCTGGCCCGGCCCGGCGAGGAAACGCGCATCTTCCACGGCAAAGTCGAAGGGCTGATTATCGACGCTCCCCGCGGGGAGGGCGGTTTCGGTTACGATCCCCTCTTTCTGGTGCGGGAATACGGCAAGACCATGGCCGAACTGCCGCTGGAAGTGAAAAACCGCATCAGTCATCGCGGCCAGGCGTTGCGGCAGGTGGTGGAGTTTTTAAAAAGCGGTGAGGAAGGGCAGTGACGAGTGACGAGTGACAACTACTTAACTCGTTACCCGTCACTCGGAACTTGATTTACTCGCGAGGAGCACCCCATGAAAATCGTCGCGCTTTTCGGCAGTCCGCGCAAGGACGGCAACAGCGCCGCCGTTGCCGGATGTTTTCTGCAACGGGCGGAGCGGCTCGGCGCGGAAATCGAGCGGGTTTATCTGAACGATCTCAACTTCCGGGGCTGCCAGGCTTGCGACGGCTGTAAGACCGTCGCCGAGACCTGTGTGCTGCAAGACGATCTGGCGCCGGTGCTCGACGCCGTTTTCGCCGCCGATCTGCTGGTGCTGGCCTCGCCCGTCTACTACGGCGACGTTTCCGCCCAGCTCAAGGCCTTCATCGACCGCAGCTACGCTTTTCTTGTCCCCGGCTACATCGCCGCCGGCCACCCCAGCCGTTTTCCCAAGCGTAAGCCGCTGGTTTTCATCCTCACCCAGGGGCATCGCGACCCCGAGTGGTTCGCCGATATCCTTCCCCGCTACCGCGATCTTTTCCACTGGACCGGCTTCGCCGAGACCCATCCGTTGCGCATTGTCGATGTCTATCATCGCGGCGATGTCGGGAAGCGTCCGGAGGTGGCGGCCGAAGCAGAGGCTCTGGCCGAGCGTCTGCTGGGCGGATCTTAAAGACACTCACTGGGGGATGCCCCGGAGAAGGAGGAACGATGGCCGCCGATGCGCTGCTGACCTTTCTGCAACCGCGACTGGGACAGGAAATCCATGTCGGTCCCTGGCTGACCATCACCCAGGAGCGGATCGACCGTTTCGCCGAGGTGACCGGCGATGTTCAGTGGATACACACCGACCCCGAGCGGGCGGCCAAGGAATCCCCCTATGGCACGACCATCGCCCACGGCTATCTGACCCTCTCGCTCCTTCCTTACCTCACCGAGAGCAACCACCCCGACTTTTTCCGGAAGAACTATCCCGGTATGCGCATGCGCGTCAATTACGGCACCAACAAGGTCCGTTTTCCCGCGCCGGTGCGGGTGAACGCCCGCATTCGCGCCCGCACCGTCTTGGCGGCGGCGGAAAAGATCGGCGAAGCGGTGCAGATCACCTATCTCATCACCGTGGAGATTGAAGGCGGGGAAAAACCGGCCTGCGTCACCGAATTTCTCGCCCGGGTCTATCCCTGATCCGCTCTGCCACCCCAACAAAAAAGCCGAAGCGAACGCTTCGGCTTTTTTGTATCGAGCTGAATATGTTCAGTTTTATTTGTTGATCTGCGATACCACGTCGGTGCCGGTGACGCCTTGAACGATGCCGACCAGAAGCATCAGGGCGGGGACCAGTTGGGTGGCGGCGATCAGGCCGAGGAAGCCGAGGAACAACCAGATCAGCAATCCCCCGCCGGAAGCGGCGTTTGATGCGGCGAAAGCGGACGTGGCGACGGTCGACAGGACGGCGGTGGCGGCGGCGATGCGAGCGATGGCTTTCATGATGTTCTCCTTTTTAGTGTGAGATCCGATGGATTCGGGTTCGTTGCGGGTTGTCTGTTTAGCGATGGCTGCCGGCTTCCTTGTTTCCCTTGCGGAAGATGCCTTTGGCGCCGGTGATGAAGAGGGCCAGGCCGGGAAGCAGCTGGGTGGCGATGATCAGGGCGAAGAAGCCCAGGAAAGCGAGGGTCATCAGGCCGAAGCCGGAACCTTCGGCTGCGCCGGAAGCAAAAGCGGTGGAAGCCGAGGCGGCGATGAGAATCAGGGTCGAGAGAGTGCGTTTCATGATGTGCTCCTTTCCAAGGCCGTTGTGCCTTGCTGTTGTCTTGGTATATAGCGAGGAGCGTGCCAAGGCAGAAAATTAATTTAAAAAAATTATAAAACACTGAAATGACTAAGATTTGTTTTTACTTGAGGTTCTGGGGAGGGATGAAGGTGGGGCTAAATCGTATGAATAAAATATACTTCTTCTCGTTAATACTGATTCGTTAAATCAGTCCTAAGATAGGACAAGTTGTCGTAATTGATGAAGAATAGGTCAAATATGGGGTGTATGATGTTTTTGTTCAGGGTGTATGGGGGAGGAAGCCGTTGGCGGTTAGCGAAGGTAGGCGGGAACTTCATCAATGCCCTGAAGAATGGCGTGGGCGGTTGAAAAGTCGCTGTGCCGGTTGAGATCCCCCGGGATGACCAGACACCTGAGGCCGGCGGCGACGGCGGCTTGGAGCCCCCGTTGCGAATCCTCCACCACCAGGCAGCGTGCCGGGTCACCGGCGCTGCGGGCGATAGCGGTCAGGTAGGGCTCGGGGTGGGGTTTGGTGTGCCGGTAATCCTCGCGGGTAAGAATGAAATCGAAGCAGCCCATCAGCCCCGTGTTTTGGTGGATGAGGTCGAAATGGTCACGATGGGAACTGGTGACGATCGCCATTTTGACCCGCCCGTGCAGGGCGCGCAGGGTTTCGGCGGCCCCGGGGATGGGCGCCACCCCTTGCGCGAGGAGTTCGGCGTAGCGCCGGTTGCGGCGTTCCCGCAGGGTGCCGAGATAGGGCTTGTCCCCCTCGGCGAGGTCGAAGACGCTCGCCCCGCGCCGCAGGGATATCTCGACGAACTGCTCGCGGCTGAGCTCGACCCCGGCTTCCCTCAGCAGCTCCGCGGAAGCCTGAAAATAAAAGTCTTCCGTGTCGACCAGAACGCCGTCGTTGTCCCAGAAGATCCATTCAATCGCCGCCATGGGTGCCTTCAGGGGGCCGCAGGAAAATCCCACGGTTTCAGTAGAATCCGGATACGCCGGTTGAGCGCCCGGCCTTCGGGAGTGGCGTTGTCGCCGACCGGCCGGAATTCCCCGTGGCCGACGGCGGCGAGCCGTTCCCCGGGCAGGCCGACCGTCTCCTGCAGAAAATGGAGGACGCTGGCCGCCCGCACCGCCGAGAGCTCCCAATTGCTGGGGAATTTTTCCCGGAGGCGCGAGCTGATCGGCACATTGTCCGTGTGCCCTTCAATGCGGATATCATTTCCCTGGAGATTGGCGAGGACGCCGCCCAGACGGCGCAGCACCTCCAGACCCTCTGATTTGACCTCGGTTGCCCCCGAATCGAAAAGGATTTTCTCCGAGAGGTCGATGGAGAGACTGTCGGGATGGATGTCGAGAACGACTTCCCTGCGGCCGATTTCCGCCGCCAAAAGGACGGTCAGTTCGTCATAGGTCTCACGAATTTTTGCCATGCGCGCTTCCCGGGCCAGGCGTTCCTGCTCCAGATCGCGATTTTTCTCCTCCAGGCGGTCGATGGTCTCGCGCATCTCCTTCATGGCGGCGCCGGTTTCGGTATTGCGCGAGGAGAGGATTTTCTCCAGCCGTGTAATATCTTCCTTGGCTTTTTTCAGTTCCGCCCGTTGCCGGGTTTCCTGTCCGGTCAGTTCGTGCAGGCGCCGTTCCAGGTCGCCGTTGATCTTCACCAAATAGTCGCGGCGATCCTTGACCAACTGGCAGTCTGCTTCCATTTCGCCGAGTTGCCGGGTGATGAACTCGTTTTCGTCGAGCTTCTGCCGGTAGGCGCTGTTGCTGACGCAGGCGCCGCAGGCCAGGGTCAGGACGATCAGGACGGGCACAAAGGGTTTGCGGGTCACGAGCAACTCCGGGGAGAGGGGGATGAAGGAAAGGAAAAATGGGTTCCGGCGGCCACTTGCGCGACGGTTCGAGGCCGGTTTGAGAACGCTCCTTTTTCTAGCACAACCGCTGAAAATGTAAAGATTAAATCAGCCCTCCCGCGGGGGACAAGAAGATTGCCGGACTTGGGGCTTTTCAGTTGCGGGGGCTTTTGTCGGTGTGCTATATAAAAAGCGTTTTCAATATGTTAGGCAGGAGCGCAAATGTTTGAAATCGATCGTATCATCCAGACGGCGCTGCATGAGGATATCGGCCTGGGGGATGTCACCACCCTGGCCGTGGTCGCCCCGGGAACCCCCGGTCGGGCGCAACTGGTCGCCAAGGAGGATTTCGTCCTGGCGGGTATCGATGTCGCCGCCCGGGTTTTTCGGCTGGTCGGCGATGGGGTCGCCTTCGAAAAAATTGTCGAGGACGGCCGCGCGGTGAATCGTGGCCAGGTGCTGGCCTGGATCAAGGGGGATGCGGCGCTGCTGTTGCAAGGGGAACGGGTCGCGCTCAACCTGCTTCAGCGCATGAGCGGTATCGCCACCCTGACCGCCCAGTACGTCCGCGCCGTCGGGGGTACGCAAGCGACCCTGGTCGATACCCGCAAAACCACGCCGGGGCTGCGCGTCCTTGAAAAATACGCGGTGCGCATGGGCGGCGGGCGTAACCATCGCACCTCTCTGTACGACGGCATCCTCATCAAGGAAAATCATATCGTCGCCGCCGGCGGCATCGCCACCGCCGTCGAACGGGCGCGCACCCGCGCACCGCACACCCTGCGCATCGAAATCGAAACCCAGAACCTCGCCGAAGTGGCCGAGGCGCTGGAAGCCGGCGCCGATATCATCCTGCTCGACAATATGGATATCCCCATGCTTGAGGATGCCGTCCGTCTCATCGACGGCCGGGCGTTGTCCGAAGCCTCGGGCGGGGTCAATCTCGACACCGTGCGCAGCATTGCCGAAACCGGCGTCGATTTCATTTCCGCCGGGGCCTTGACCCATTCCTACCGCTCCGCCGATATTTCCATGCTCTTTCAATAAAGACAGGCCAGAGACCCCATGGGGCAACGACTGGAACACGAAGACATCCTGCAACTCTTTCGCGCTCATCCCGGGACGCTGCTGTCCGGGGAGGAAATCAGCCGAAAGCTGGGGGTCTCGCGTACCGCCGTCTGGAAAAAGATCCGTCATTTGCGCTCTCTGGGCTACGCCATCGAAGCGCTCCCTTCCCGAGGCTACCGTTTGACCTCCCTGCCCGACGTTCTGCTCGCCGAGGAGGTGCGGGCCGGTCTCAAGACCCGCATCATCGGTCGGGAACTGGTCTTTTTCAACGAAACCGACTCGACCAATCTGCGCGCCCGCGAACTCGGCGATCGCGGCCGGCCCGAAGGGACGGTGGTGATCGCCGACCGGCAGACGGCGGGCAAGGGGCGCCTCGGCCGTTATTGGGCGTCGCCGCCGGCCGTCAATCTCTATACCTCGATTCTGCTTCGCCCTCCGATCCTCCCTTACGACGGTCCGCAACTCACCTTCCTTTCCGCCGTGGCCGTGGCCCGGGCGGTGGCGGAAATCGGCGGCCTCCGTCCCTTGGTCAAATGGCCCAACGACGTTTTGCTGGGCGGCCGCAAGGTCGCCGGGCTGCTCAACGAAATGAATGCCGAAACCGAAGGGGTGCGCTATATCGTCCTCGGCATCGGTGTCAACCTGAATATGCGTCCCGGGCAATTTCCCGACGATCTCCGTTATCCCGCGACCTCCCTGGCCATCGAAACCGGCCGCGAAGTCTCCCGCCTGGCCTTCGCCCGCGCTCTTTATCGCCATCTGGACAGCCTCTATGGCGAGTATCTGGCTTCCGGTTTTCCCCCCGTCATCCGCGCCTGGGAAGAGCTGTGCGACCTCATCGGCCGGGAGGTGGAGGTCGACTGCCAAAGCCGGCTGATCCGGGGGCGGGTCGAAGGGCTGGACAGCGACGGCGGTCTGCTGGTTCGCGCCGGCGGCGCCCTTGAAAAGATCCTTGCCGGCGATGTCCGGCCCCTGGAGCGGACATCCCCGCCGGGATGACGCCGAATACCTCAACCCTCGAAATGGATACGCGACTTCTTCATGCTTCTGGTCATCGACATCGGTAACAGCAATACGGTTCTCGGCCTCTACGACGGCGAGACCCTGGTTCACAACTGGCGGATCACCACCGACAAGACCCGCACCACTGACGAGTACGTCGTCGTCATCGAACGCCTTTTCTGTCTTTCCGGGCAGACCTTCGCCGAGGTCGACGATGTCATCATCGCCTGCGTGGCGCCGCCGGTTCTCGACACCTTCGTGCAGCTCTGCCGGTCCTGTTTCCGGCAGGAGCCCTACGTCGTCGGTCCCGGCATCAAGACCGGCATGCCGATCCTCTACGACAATCCCAGGGAAGTCGGCGCCGACCGCATCGTCAACGCCGTGGCGGCCTATGAAAAATACCGCCGTTCCCTGATCGTCGTCGACTTCGGCACGGCCACCACTTTCGACTGCATTTCCCCCCGGGGGGAATACCTCGGCGGCGCTATCGCGCCGGGGGTAGCCATTTCCGCCGAGGCGCTCTTCATGCGGGCGAGCAAGCTGCCCCGCGTCGATATCCGCCGTCCGCCGCAGGTCATCGCCAAGAACACCGTCAACAGCATGCGGGCCGGTATCTTCTACGGTTACGTCGGGCTGGTCGACGGGATTGTCGCGCGCATGCACCGGGAACTGGGAGAGACCGCGCTGGTGGTGGCGACGGGGGGTCTGGCGCCGCTGGTCGCCGACGATTCCCGGGGCATCGACGAGGTCGAGCCGATGCTGACCCTGGAGGGGTTGAGAATCATCTATTGTCGCAACAAAGGGACTAAAAACGCTGAATAAATAAGCCGAATCCGTTACTTTGACTTTTGCGGGTCGAATAGAAGATTGCCGGGGCTGGTCCCCGTATTCGTTGTTTCCTGACGTCAATCCTGTAGCTGGTTTCACCCCCGAGGTGAACTGTAAGGAGGAATCATGGGAAAGTATGAAACGGCCAAACTGCGTAACCTGGGAATTGTCGGGCAAGGGGATGCCGGAAAGACGTCCCTGACCGAAGCGATCCTCTTCAATACCGGCATGACCGATCGTCTCGGCCGGGTCGATGACGGCACCTCGACCATGGATTTCGAGCCCGAGGAGATCAGGCGGCAGATCACCATCAGCTCCAGTCTCAACCATTGCGAGTGGGGGGATTGCAGCCTGCACATCGTCGACACCCCCGGCTATACCAACTTTCTTCACGATACCCGCAACTGCCTGCGGATTCTCGGCGGCTCGGTCCTGGTCGTTTCCGCCGTCGACGGCGTCAAGGCCCAGACCCTGAAAATCTGGGAGTGGGCCAACGAATTCGAAGTGCCGCGCATCATCTTCGTCAACAAGATGGACCGCGACCGCGCCGACTTTCTCAAAGCAGTCGACGATGTGCAGAAAAGTCTCGATACCCGGGCCATTGCCATCGCCATGCCCGTCGGTTCCGGCGAGGACTTCAAGGGGATCATCGACCTGATCGACATGAAGGCCCGTTTCTTCAAATTCGACGGCAAGGGGACCTATGACGAAACGGAAATCCCCGCCGAGTATCTGGAGGAAGCTCAGCGCCTGCGGACCAGCATGGTCGAAGCGGCGGCCGAGGCCGACGACGAGTTGATGGAGAAATATCTGGAAACGGAATCCCTCGACCGCGACGAACTCCTTCGCGGTCTGCGCGAAGGCACCCTGACCAAGGTCTTCACCCCGGTCCTCTGCGGCAGCGCCACCGCCAACATCGGCGTGCGCAATCTGCTCAATGCCATCGTCAACTGCCTGCCGTCCCCCATCGACAAGGGCATCCAGTACGGCAAAAATCCCAAGAACGGCGAAGCCGACCAGCGCCGTCCCGATCCGAAAGAGCCCTTTTCGGCCATGGTCTTCAAGACCATCAGCGATCCCTATGCCGGCAAACTGACCCTTTTCCGCATCTATTCGGGCACCCTCAAGAGCGATTCGACGGTTTACAACCCGAACAAGGACATCACCGAGCGCATTGGTCAGATCTTCGAACTGGAAGGGAAAAAACAGCGGGCTTTGACCGAGGCCGAAGCCGGCGACATTGTCGCCGTGGCCAAACTCAAGGAAACCGCCACCGGCGATACCCTCTGCGATGCCGGAAAGCCCATCCTCTTTGAGAGCCCGATGGCCCTCAAGCCGGTCATCTCCTTCGCCCTGGCGGCCAAGAGCAAGGGGGACGAAGACAAGATCATGAGTTCGCTCCATCGGATCATGGAGGAAGACCCTACCTACAACGTCCAGCGGGATGAAGAGACCAAGGAAATGATTCTCTCCGGCATGGGCCAGGTCCATGTCGAGGTCGCGGTGGAAAAACTCAAGCGCAAGTTCGGTGTCGAGGTTCTGCTCAAGGAGCCGAAGGTGCCTTACCGCGAAACCTTCAAAAAGACCGTCAAACAGCATTATCGTCATAAAAAGCAGTCGGGCGGTCGCGGCCAGTTCGCCGATGTCCATATCGAAATCGCCCCCCTGGCGCGTGGGGAGGGGTATCAGTTCATCGACAAGGTCGTCGGCGGAGTCATCCCCCGCCAGTTCATCCCGGCGGTCGACAAGGGCATTCAGGAATCCATGAAACATGGAATCCTGGCCGGCTACCCGGTTCAGGATTTCTCCGTCGCCCTCTATGACGGTTCCCATCACAGTGTCGACTCGTCGGAAATGGCCTTCAAAATCGCCGGTTCCATGGCCTTCAAAAAAGGCATGGAGGAAGCCAGCCCGGTCCTGCTCGAACCCGTCATGCACATGGAAATCACCGTCCCCGACGATTGCGTCGGCGACGTCATCGGCGACATGAACTCCCGTCGCGGCAAAGTGCTTGGGGTCGAGCCCCAGGGGGGCAGCCAGAACATCGCCGTGCAGGTGCCCATGGCCGAAGTGCTCAAGTACGCCCCCGAACTGCGCTCGATGACCTCGGACCGGGGCCTTTTCACCATGGAATTTTCTCACTACGAAGAAGTGCCCCCCCACTTGACGGCCAAGATTCTGGCCGAGCACAAGAACGCGGCGGCGGAATGATAAGACGCCGGCGGCTCTCCCGGGAGGGCCGCCGGTTTTCTGAAGAAGAGAGCGCGCTCCCGGGCTTATCGAAGAAGACAGGGACACTATGAAGGATGACGACGACAATAAGGTGAAAGACGACGATCAGGATTTTTCTTTCGGTCAGTTCGATGACGATTTTGGTTCCGATGACGGCTGGGGCAAGTTTGACGCCGAATCGGGGGGGGATTTCACCCTTGCCGATGAACCTGCCGACGACAGCCGCATGGATGACGGGAAGAACGTCCAGGAAAACTTTCCGGGCAAAGGGCCCCTGTCCCACGATGAGGCAGAGGTTCCCCGCGCCAAGCCCGCTCTTTCCTCGTCGCGCATGATCTACTACGGGGCGCTGGTCATGCTTCTGTCCGCCGTCGGCTTTTACTATTTCGCCTCCAGCCCGATGCCTCCCGGCGCCCAACCGAAGGTTGAGCCCCTGCCGAGCAAGCAGACCCTGGAGATGCCGGAACGTCCCGAAGGGGATTCGCTCAGCGTCGGCATCGGCGCGGCGCAACAGGTCGCGGAAGGTCAGGTGGCGGTGTCCACGGAAGTCCCCCGTGGAACGCTGAAGGAAATTCCTCCGGCGGTGGGGCCCGAGACGCAACCGCTCGGTTCATCCTGGACCCCCGGTGCGGCGGCGCCGCCACAGACCCCCGCACCGGCCGAGGCCCAGGCGCGCCCGACGGAAAGCGGCAAGGCCGAGCCGCCGGTTAGGGGAACGGTTGTCACCGCAAAAGAGACTGTCCAATCGCCCCCCGTTCCGGCGAAGAGTCCGAGCCCGGCTCCGGCGAAACCCGCGCCGGAAAAAATCGTGCTGAAAAAACCGGCTCCGGCTTCAGCTCCAGCTTCGACCGCCGCCGTGGGTGGGCCTTACCTGATCCAGGCCGGTGCCTATGGTGAAACGACGAACCGTGACCGGGCGATGGCCAAAATCAAAGCCTTGGGCTATGAGGCGCAGGTGACGCCGCTGAACAGAACCCTGCCCGTGACCCGTCTTCTGATCGGCGTTTATCCCCCGGAAACCGCCCGGGCCAAGGCCAAGGAGCTGGAACCCATGGTTCCCAAGAATTTCACTCTCCCCCGGGGGGAGGGACTGGCCCTTTACGCCGGTTCGTACACCGATTCGAACAAGGCCCAGGCCGCCGTTCAGGCCCTGGCGGCGCGGGGCGTGACGGTGACCGAGGAGCGGGCCGAGGTGGAAACCACCTTGTGGCGGGTTTCCTTCGGCGGTTTCGCCGACAAGGCGCAAGCGGAAAAAGTCGCCGTTCAGGCCCGGGCCGCGGGCCTGGAAGCCCGGGTTCTGCGCAATCCTTGAGATGGGGATGAGAAACCGACAGGGCACGCAGCTCCCCTCAATGGGAGGGAGGATGGAGGTCAGGGATGCCGCAATCCGCAACTAAGCCGAATCAGCTGATGGTTTCACCGGCGGTGGTGCGGCTGGTCAAGGAGGCCTCCCACGAGGAGCAGCTGGCGGCGTTGCGCGGCGAGGCCGCGCTCTCCCTCAAGGATCTGCTGACCGTCTACCTTTTCCTTTTCCAGAGCGCCGACCGGATGATCAAGGAGGCGGTCATCGAGGCCCTCTCCGCCACGGACAGCGGCGAACTGGCCGATCTCATCGCCGCCGAGGGGGAATTGCACCCCAAACACCTGGAACTCATCGCCCGGGCGCGCCTGGAAGACGTTCGGGTGATCGGCGCCCTGCTCAAATCCCCCGACATCACGGGGCCGGCCCTGATCAATATCGCCACCCATTGCCGGGGACCGGTCTTTGCTCTCTTTGCTTCTAAACAACGGCTGCTGGAAAGCGCCCCCGAGCTGCGCGAGGCGCTGATCGCCAACCCCCGGGTCGACGCCGAGACCAAGACCCATCTCGGCTTGGTGGTCCCGATCCCGGAATCCGAAGCCGATTCGCCGGCTGACGACGGGGACGAAGTCGCAGACGCCGGGGCCGAGGCGGAGGACGATCCGGTCAATCTTTCCAAGTACCAGCAATCACTGGAGATGCCCGTCGCCGAAAAGATCAAGATGGGGCTCACCGGCGACAAGGAATGGCGCGGCATCCTGATCAAGGAGGCCAACAAGCTGGTCTCCGCCGCCGTCCTGAAAAATCCCCGTATCACCGATGGCGAAGTCCTTGCCATCGCCAAGAACAAGAGTTCGAGCGAAGAACTGATCCGGCTGATCACCCTCAATAACGAGTGGCTGAAAAATTACGAAATCAAGCGGGCGCTGGTCATGCACAACCGCACGCCCCTGCCCAAGGCCCTGCGGTTCATGAGCATCCTCAGCGAAAAGGATATCAAGGCTCTGGCCAAGAGCCGGGATGTGTCATCGGTGCTGGTCAACAACGCCCGGCGTATCCTGCAGGCCAAGGAGCAGAAAGGGAAGTAACCCTTCGTCTCACGCCAGGGGCGGCGCAGGGCCCGAGCAGGAAATCGACATTGAAGGAGTCGTTCATGATTGAAGGGAAAATCGTCGCCGTTTGCCTCAGTCCCGGCAAGGGGGAGCGCAAGAAGGATGTGGGGCGGGGGGAACTGGTGGAAAATTTCGGTCTCGCCGGGGACGGTCATGGCGGCGACTGGCATCGCCAGGTCAGCCTGCTGGCCCTGGAGAGCATCGCCAGGATGCGCGCCGCCGGGCTCTCCGCCGGACCCGGCGATTTCGCTGAAAATCTCACCACCGAGGGGACCGAACTCAACACCCTGCCCATCGGCACACGACTGCGCGTGGGGGATGGGGCCCTGCTGGAAGTGACCCAGATCGGCAAGGAATGCCACACCCGCTGCGCCATCTATCATCAGGCCGGCGGCTGCGTCATGCCCAAGGAAGGGATTTTCGCCCGGGTTCTGCAGGGCGGGCCGGTCCGCACGGGGGATGCCCTGCGGGTCGAGGAGGCACGGCCATGACCGGTTTCGCCATCGGTGTCCTCACCCTTTCGGACAAGGGGGCGCGCGGCGCCCGGGAGGACGAGAGCGGCAAACTGTTGCGGGAGATGGTCGCCGGACTCGGCGAGGTCAAGCGCTATCAGGTGATTCCCGACGAGGAGGGGCTGATTGTTTCCACCCTGGTCGACTGGGCCGACGGCGCGGGGCTCGATCTGATTCTCACCACCGGCGGCACCGGCCTCTCCCCCCGCGACCGCACCCCCCAGGCGACGGCCCGGGTGCTCGATTACGACATCCCCGGCATGGCCGAGGCCATGCGCCAGGCGAGTCTGGCGAAAACCCCCCACGCCATGCTTTCCCGGGCGCTGGTCGGGGTGCGCCGCCGCTGCCTGATCGTCAACCTCCCCGGCAGCCCCAAGGGGGTGCGGGAAAATCTCGACGTCCTCCTGCCGGCACTGCCCCACGCCCTGGCCAAACTCAAGGGGGATCCGTCCGATTGCGCGCGGTAGGGAGTGACGAGTGACGAGTGACGAGTGACGAGTGAAGGGGGCTCATCATCATTCATCATTCAAAACTGTCTTTTACTCCGCCGATCAGTGCCCGTGGCCGAGCCAGCCGACGACCATCGCCGTCAAAATACCGCCGACCAGGGCGAAGCTGCCTTTGATCCCCCGCACCCGGTGGGATTCGGGGATCAGGTCGGAGGCGGCGATGTAGATGAAAGAGCCCGCCGCCAGGGCCATCATCGTTCCGAGGAAATCCTCCGGCATGCGCCGGAGCAGGGCGTAAGACGTCACGGCTCCGACGGGAATGGCCAGGGCCACGCCCAGGGTATAGAGCATAGCGAGTTTTTTGCGGTAACCGTAGTGGAGCAGGATGGAGAACATCGAAACCCCGGACGGCAGCTTGTGGCTGATGACCGCCAGGGCCGAGAGCAGGCCGATCTGGGCGTCGATTTCGAAACCGGTGCCGATAATCAGACCGTCGATGAGCGAGTGCAGGCCCATGCCGAAAAAGGCGACCAGCCCCATGGGGTGGGGATTGGCGCAGCAGTCGTCGTGGCTGTTGGGAATGTCTATATGCCGGTGCCGGGTCTGCTCGTGGTCGGAATGAAAGTGCAGATGGTGTTCGAGAAAATAGAAGACCACGAAGGAGACCAGCAGGTAGAGAGTCGCGTGGCCGTTCAGTTCCTGGGCTTCGGGGAGAATGTGCAGAAAGCCGATGCCGAGCAGCACCCCCGCCGAGTAGGAGATCAGGTCGTTGGAATTGCGCCGGCTCCACTCCTCCTTGAAGAGGATCAGCGCCATGCCGAGCAACGTGGCCAGGGCGGCCAAAAGGGAAAAAAGAATCACACTGGTCCAGTGGCTTGCCGTCATTTTAAGATCTCCCGTGGAAAAGGCAGACACTATAGTCAATATCGGACTGTAAGACAAGGCCCGAAACCGCCCCCCGCTATCGGTCCCCCTCCCCCCAGGCTTTTTTCATGAATCCCCCGAAGGATCTATTTCAGGCCATTGTCAACGAGATGAACGAAGGGGTGATCTTCCTCGACGCCGAGGATCGCATCGCCTACCTCAACCCCGCCGCCGAGCGCATCCGTCGGGTCTCCGCCGAAAAATTCGTCGGCCGGCCCATCCACGATCTGCATCCGGCCCGGGTTCACGCCGCCGTCGACGAGCTGCTCAACTGTCTCAAGGAGGGCCGGGCGGCGAGCCGGCACCGGGTCATCCAGGCCCAGGGACGCTATTTCGACAACACCTACACGGCGGTGCGCGGCAGCGCCGGGGAGTACCGGGGAACTCTGCTGGTCAGCCGGGACATCACCGAAAAGAAGGATCTTTCCGAGGAAAACCTGCAGCTGAAAAAGATCCTGGCCCGGCCTTTCGAGCGCAACCTCTTTATCGGCGAAAGCCCGGCGATCAAAGCGGCGCTGGCCATGGCCGAGGCGGTCGCCCCCCTCGATTCCACCGTGCTGCTCACCGGTGAGAGCGGCACCGGCAAGGAACTTTTCGTCGAGCGCATCCACAGCCTCAGCCCGCGCCGCGGCGGTCCGCTGGTCAACGTCAACTGCGCGGCGCTCCCCGAACATCTGGTCGAATCGGAACTCTTCGGCCATGTCAAGGGGGCTTTCACCGGCGCGGTCGGCGCCCATCCCGGCCGCTTTCTCCAGGCCCAGGGGGGCACCCTCTTTCTCGACGAGGTCGGTGATCTGCCCCTGGCCGCCCAGGCCAAACTCCTGCGGGTGCTGCAGGAACGTTCGGTGCAGGCCGTGGGCGGCAAGGGGGAGACTCCCGTCGATACGCGCATTGTCGCGGCCACCAACCGCAATCTCGAAGAGGATGTGCGCCAGGGGCGTTTTCGCGCCGATCTCTATTTTCGCCTGAACGTCATTCCCATCCACATCCCCCCCCTGCGGCAACGGCTCGAGGATGTTCTCCCCCTGGCCGAGCATTTCCTTAGCCATTTCGCCCGGGGCATGGGCAAGCCGACCCCGCGCCTTTCCGCCGAGGCGCGCTCTCTTCTCCTCGCCTACGACTTTCCCGGCAACGTCCGCCAGCTCAAGCATGCCATGGAGCGGGCGGCCGCCCTGGGGGACGGGCCGGTTGTCGAGGTCATCGACCTGCCCGCCGAATTCGTTGGAGCCGTGCCGTCGGCACCGGTCAACACCGCTGCCGGGTCCGGGGATCTGAAGAGCGCGCTGCTTGCCTGTGAACGGCAATGCCTGGTTTCGGCCCTGCGCCGCCACGGCGGGCATCGGAGTGAAACCGCCCGTGCCCTGGGGATTTCCCGCAAGGCCCTGTGGGAGAAGTTACAGCGTTTCGGGCTTTCGGAGAAGTTACCCTAGGGTAACGCTCGCGGGGGATACTGTTACCTCAGCGTTACAAATCTGCCGGTCGTCAGGACCGGAAATGGCGACCCGGTTTTTCCCCATCGAGGAAATCCCGGGTTTTTTAAGGCTTTACAAAAAAGTTTCGGCTCGGCTGCGTAATGGCACAGTTCTGGTAAAGTTTAATGCACACTCACGGACGGCACGCAGCCGTATGTTTCGCCAAAAAAGCCGTTGCTTCCAGTTTAAAGGTTTAACACGATTTTATTTACGAGGGGAGGTGAAGGAATGGGAAAGTTCATGAAATACTTCTGGCTGGGGCTGGCCGGAATCGTCGTGCTGAGCGCGGTGTCGGCCTATGTCATGTTCGGGCCGCCGAAAATGCTGGCCCGTAGCAGCGAACCCGATTTCTGCTCCGGCTGCCATGTCATGGAGGCCCAGTTCGACGCCTGGATTCACGTCGGCGCCCATCGCGGCATCAAATGTGTCGATTGTCATCTGCCGAACCGGAATGCCACCGTGCACTACATCTGGAAATCCATCGACGGCCTCAAGGACGCGGTTCTCTTCTATTCGGGGCAGGTCTCCGACGATATCGAGTTGACCAATCACGGCCGCAAGGTTTTGCAGGCCAACTGCATCCGCTGCCATGAAACGACCGTGTCGATGATCGACGACTCCCGGGATTGCTGGAAATGCCACCGGGGCGTTCAGCATCAGAACAGCGGCACGATTCAGACCCTCTAACGCCGAGCCCGGCCCGTTCATTTGCAGAAAAAAAGGAGGCGAAAACTTATGTTCAGGAAATCCTCAATCTCAATTTTGTTGATGCCGGCGCTGGCGGCGCTGCTCATGGCCGGTTGCCAGCCGGAGAAGGTCGAGGCGGTACGCCCGGTGAAGATCGCCGACGGTGAAATCGATCCGGCCGAGTGGGGCAAGGCCTATCCCGTTCATTACGACCTGTGGAAAATGACCGAAAAGCCGCTGCCGGCCGGGAAGAGCCGTTACCGTAAAGGTTGGGACGCCGACGGCATCCACTATGACAAGCTTTCCCAGTACCCTTTTCTGGCCCTGCTGTTCAACGGCTGGGGTTTCGGCGTCGCTTATTACGAGCCCCGCGGCCACGCCTACATGGTGCGCGATCAGCTCGAAATCGACGCCTCGCGCATCGGCGCCGGCGGCGTCTGTCTGACCTGTAAAACCCCTTATGCCGCCAAGCTCGAAAAGGAGATGGGGGTCGATTATTACATGAAACCCTTCAAGGAAGTTCTCGGTCAGATTCCCGAGAAGCATCGCGAGCTCGGTGTGGCCTGTGTCGACTGTCACGACAGCCAGTCGATGGCACTCAAGCTTTCCCGCGAATTTACCCTGGGCAAGGCCCTGGATGTCATCGGGGTTGACCGGAGCAAGCTGACCACCCAGGAAATGCGTTCCCTGGTCTGCGCCCAGTGTCATGTGACCTATGTCATTCCCAAGAACGAGGACAAGAAATCGGTCGGCATCTATTTCCCCTGGCAGGGGAGCAAGATGGGGAACATCACCATCGAGAACATTATCGCCCAGTTCCGCAATGACCCCACCGTCAGGGAATGGAAACAGTCCGTGACCGGCTTCCGGCTCCCCTTCATCCGCCATCCGGAATTCGAGCTCTACTCCAACAGCAGCGTCCACTGGATGGCCGGCGCCTCCTGTACCGATTGTCATATGCCTTACACCAAGGCGGGGTCGGTGAAGGTCTCCGATCACCGCGTGGCCAGCCCCTTGAAGTCTGACCTCAAGGCTTGCCAGCAGTGTCATGCCGAAGGGCCCGAGTGGCTGCGGCAGCGGGTCTACGACATCCAGGATCGCACCGTGTCGATGAAGATCCGCGCCGGCTACGCCAATGCCACCGTCGCCAAGCTCTTCGAGCTCACCCACAAGGCCCAGGAGGGCGGCACGGTCGTCGATCAGGCCCTTTACGATCAGGCCAAGGAGTTCTATTTCGACTCCTTCTTCCGCCTCATCTTCATCGGTGCGGAAAACTCCATGGGCTTCCACAACCCGCCGGAAGCGGCCCGGGTCCTCTCCGACTCCACCGCTTTCGCCGGCAAGGCCGAAGGTCTGCTGCGCCAGGCGCTGGCCAAGGCCGGGGTCGACCTGCCCCTGGAAATCGATCTGGAGCTGGAAAAATATCTCAACGACCGCGGCGAGACCAAGGTGCAGTTTATGCCCGAACAAGTCGTTGCCGATCCCTTCGGGAATCAGGTCCGGTTCAACAGCAAATCCATGCCGGCCGGAGTCAAGACGGGAAGCCCCGCCTCGCGGGCGCTACCGGCCGAATAAGCAAGATCGGCTTTCCCGGCAACGGGGAAGAACGGCGCGGGCGGAAAGGACAACCCTTTCCGCCCGCGTTTTTTGGCAAGAGGGGGAAAAATGGCTCGGTTGTTCGCGAGGGCGGAGGATCCCTGCCAGTTGAGGATCGGCGCCGTGCTGCTGGCCCTGATCTGGACCCTTTGGGCGGTTTCCGGACTCTTCTGGAATCAGCGTAAGGAAGAGCGCGAAACGCTGGAGTTGGCCAAGGTCCAGGCGCGGACCCTGGCCGAGAAGATGATCGTTTACCGTCACTGGAACGCCCGCCACGGCGGCGTCTATGTCGAGGCTGACGCAACGACGCCCCCCAACCCCTATCTCTCCGACCTCCCCGAGCGGGATGTGGTCACCCCTTCCGGGCGGCTGCTGACCATGGTCAATTCCGCTTACATGCTGCGCGAGATCTTCCAACTCGAAACCGGTCTGCTCGGCCTTTCCGGCCGCATTACCAGCCTCAAGCCGATCAATCCCGCCAACACTTCCGATGCCTGGGAACGGGCCGCCCTGGCCCGTCTCGCCGAGGCCGAATGCCTCCAATGTCACTCCCATCAGGGCTATGAGGCCGGCAACCTGCGCGGCGGATTGAGCGTTTCCGTGGCTATCGATCCCCTGCGGGAGGTGCGTCGCCCCCGGCTCTGGCGGGCTTATTTCGGGGCCGGTTTCTTCTGGCTGCTGGGTCTGGGGATCATTCTCGTCGGCGGCCGCCGCCTCGATCTCCAGGCGCGCCGCCGCAACCGCGCCGAATCCCGGATCCGCTTCCTCGACCATCATGACCACCTGACCCTATTGCCCAACAATTCCGCTTTTCTCGCCGAAACGGAACGGAAAATCGCCCGTTCGCGCCGGGATGAATCGGGCTTCGCCCTGCTGCTGATCGATATCGACGGCTTCAAGAAGATCAACCAGGCCCTCGGGCACGGCCGCGGCGACAGCCTGCTGCGCCAGGTCGGGGATGAGCTGCGCCGGCGCTGCACGATCATCCAGGGCTATTTCTACAGCCCGCCTCTCGCCGCCGCCTTTACCGAGTGGCTTGATGCCCGGGAGGGGCGCTGACCTTTTTTGTCCCGTCCACAACGGGGTGTGGACGGCCATGTGGAAAAGTCCCGATTGTTTTTCTAACCCCCCGTGTCCCGGGATGAATTGGCTTTTTGCCTAATAAATGGGCAGATGCCTTTCCTTTTCCCCTCCTTCCTCTAATCCTCGCGGTTCCCCTTCTTCGGCCTTTTTCATTGACTATTGCCCCGGCCCTGTGATATTCAAAAAAACCATTTTAAAAACAGTAAGATAACTTCCTTGAATCAAGGTTTCACGAAACTGAACAAGGGTTTGGCCCCGCGCCTTGAAGGAGTTTTGACCATGTCGAATCTGCTGCATTTCACCATGGGCGCCCTGCTTGAGGATACCGCCCGGCGCTTTCCCGGCAACGATGCCCTCGTCTATCCCGACCGGGGTCTGCGCCTCAGTTACCGGGAATTCGATGCCCTCTGCGACCGGGTCGCCAAAGGGCTCATGGCCATTGGCATCAAGAAAGGGGAGCATCTGGCGGTCTGGGCGACCAACGTCCCCGAGTGGGTGGTGCTGCAGTTCGCCACCGCCAGGATCGGCGCGGTGCTGGTGACGGTCAATACCAGTTACAAGTCGGCGGAACTTGAATATGTCCTTAACCAGTCCGACTCGACCACCCTTTTTCTGGTCCAGGGCTTCAAGGACACCAACTACGTGGAAACCATCCACACGGTGGTCCCCGAACTGGCGGCCGCTCCCTTCGGTCAACTGGCCTGCGCGAAACTTCCTTTTCTGAAAAATGTCATTTTCCTGGGCGGCGGCGCCCCCGCCGGCATGCTCGCCTTTGCCGAACTGGAACGGCTGGGAGAAAAAATCACCGATGCCGAACTGGCGGCGGTGAAGGCCGGTCCCGACGAACACGAAGTCATCAACATGCAGTACACCTCGGGGACGACCGGCTTCCCCAAGGGGGTCATGCTCACCCATCATAACCTCGTCAACAACGGCTACAACGTCGGCGAGTGCATGAAATTCACCGAGCGGGATCGCCTCTGCATCCCCGTTCCCTTCTTCCACTGCTTCGGCTGCGTGCTGGCGGTGCTGGCCAGCGTCACCCACGGTTCGACCATGGTGCCGGTGGAAACCTTCAACCCCGAGGCGGTGCTCAAGGCGATCGAGGCCGAACGCTGCACCGCGGTCCACGGCGTGCCGACCATGTTCATCGCCGAGCTCGACCACCCCGCTTTCCGCAAGTACGACCTGTCGACCCTGCGCACCGGGATCATGGCCGGGTCTCCCTGTCCCATCGAGGTGATGAAACGGGTCATGCGCGACATGCATGCCAGCGAAATCACCATCACTTACGGTCAGACCGAATCGTCGCCCGGCATCACCATGACCCGCACCGACGATCCCATCGAACTGCGGGTGGCCACCGTCGGCCGCGCCCTGCCCAACGTCGAGGTCAAGATTGTCGATATCGAGACCGGCGCGGCCCTGCCTCCGGGCAAACAGGGGGAACTCTGCACCCGGGGCTACCACGTGATGAAGGGCTATTACAAGATGCCGGAGGAGACCGCCAAGGCCATCGACGGCGACGGCTGGCTGCACACCGGCGACCTGGCGGTGATGGACGAAGACGGCTACTGCAAGATCACCGGCCGCATCAAGCAGATGATCATTCGCGGCGGCGAGAATGTCTATCCCCGGGAAATCGAGGAATTCCTCTACAGCCACCCGAAAGTGGCGGATGTCCAGGTCTACGGCGTGCCCGACATCAAATACGGCGAGCAGGTCATGGCGGCGGTCAAGATCAAGGACGGCGTCAGTTGCAGCGAAGAAGAGATCAAGGATTTCTGCCGGGGGCGCATCGCCAACTACAAGATTCCCTATTACGTCAAATTCGTCGATGAATACCCCATGACCGCCAGCGGCAAGATCCAGAAATTCAAGCTGCGGGAAATGGCCATCCGCGATCTCCGCCTCGAAGACGCCGCCGGCGTGGAGACAGCTTAGAGCAGGCTGAAGGCTGATGAAGGCTGAAGACTGAAGGAATGGTTTTCCCTTCGGACTTCAGCCTACAGCCTTCAGTCTATTTCCAAAGGAAAGAAACCATGCGCCTCACCCCCGCGAACGAGCTGGAAGCCCGCTATAAAAAGCTCCAGGCCGTGATGGCTCCGGCCGGTCTCGACGCCGTGCTGATGATTCAGAGCGCCGATCTCTTCTATTTCACCGGTTCCGTGCAGCAGGGGGCGCTTTATGTCCCCGCCGCCGGCGAGCCCCTCTATCTGGTGCGCAAGGACTACGGCCGGGCGCGGATGGAGTGCGGCCTGCGCGAAGTTCATCCCTTCAAAAGCCCGAAAGACATTCCCGGGCGCCTCGCCGATTTCGGCCAGCCCCTGCCCAAGCGCCTGGGCATGGAGCTGGACGTGGTGCCGGTCGCCCTTTTCCAGCGCTTCCAGGCGGCGGTGCCCGAGGCCCGGGTGAGTGACGCCACCCCGCTCATCCGCACCGTGCGGGCGGTCAAGTCCGACTACGAAATCGCCATCATGAAGGATGCCGCGTTGCAGGTCGACAAGGTCTACCGGCGGGCCAAGGAAGTCATCCGCGTCGGCATCACCGATCTGGAGCTGGCCGCCGAGCTGGAGTTCGTCGCCCGCAAGGAAGGGCACCAGGGGATCACCCGCATGCGCGCCTTCAACAACGAGCTCTTCTTCGGCCACATCTTCTCCGGCGCTGACAGCGCCGCCCCGGCCTTTCTCGACATGCCCCTCGGCGGCATCGGGGTCAATCCCTCCATCGGCCAGGGGGCGAGCTACAAGACGATCAAGGCCAACGAGCCGATCATCGTCGACTTCGCCGGCGCCTTCGACGGTTATCTTGTCGATCAGACCCGGGTCTTCTGCATCGGCGGCCTGCCCGAACCGCTGCATAAGGCCTACGTCGACATGTACCAGATCCAGAACCGGCTCAAAGAAATCGCCCGCCCCGGCGTCAGCTGGGGAGCCCTCTACGACGACTGTTACCGGCTCGCCCGCGAGCTCGGCTATGCCGATCACTTCATGGGCTCGAAGGGCGCCCAGGTCTCCTTCATCGGTCACGGTATCGGTGTCGAGATCGACGAATACCCCTTTATCGCCCGGGGCTTCAACGAGCAGATCCTGGAGGAGAACATGACCTTCGCCTTCGAGCCGAAAGCGGTCTACCCCGGCCTCGGCGCCGTCGGCATCGAAAACACCTTCCGCGTTTCCAAGGACGGGCTGAAGCATATTACCTTCAGTAATGAGGAGCTGGTGGTTTTGTAAGGGCGGTGAGGAGTGAGGAGTGAGGAGTGAGGAGTGAGGAGTGAGGAGTGAGGAGTGGCCCCATCCGGTTTTCGGATGGGGCTGTTTTTACATACAGATACCGTTTTGCCGGTCAAGCACAAAACGGCGTGTAATTGGGATTAAACGGCTGATTATTTTTGATAACGCCAAACATGATGCCCTCGCAAAAAGTCAGGGTTGATCGATCTGGCGGAAAAGAGACCGTCATATTTCGCTCAGAATCAACGAACTCGCTTCTGTGAATTGTTTGGCGGCCTTGAAAAACGGCCATTTTTGGTTCTGTTCGACTTTTTGCGAGTGCATCAAAGCCTTGGTTCTGAATTTTCCGTCACGCAGCAGAGCAACATCGAATTTCTTTTTGGCAATATCGATTCCGAGAACAACAGACACCGTGAACTCCTTGAGATTATTTGGGTAAAGACTTTGTTCCAGTTATCCTCGCTTTTAGGTCCCAAGCCGCCCGTCTCGCCGGACACCACAGCCGGGGGACGTCTCCGGATTCATTAATTTACACTTCTCGCGCAGGCCCCCTGTGTCAGGATAGATGTCGCCTCTCTTTGAGAGACTTTGAGTGAACCCCGAGGGGCCGAAAGTGAAATTACATGACCCACTATCCTGAAGAATTCAAGTTGAGTCTCATCGCCCGGATGC
>JAVFAR010000039.1:0-23393 GCA_034002365.1 Trichloromonas sp. | reverse complement strand
GTTGCCGACTTCAGATGTGAAGATTTTTTGAAAAAAATGCGCCAGAAGCATCTTTAGATGAGCGGCTCTTTCTTTTTACGGCAGGCGGCTGAAACCGACCTTGAAGAAATCTGGTGCCACACCTTGCAGGCTTGGGGCAGTGAGCAGGCTGACCAGTATATCGAAGGGATTATTTCCCGTTTTGGCTGGCTGGCAAAGCACCCTCAGTTAGGCAAGCCCCGTGCGGATATCAAACCCGGGTATTTGTGCTTCCCCGAAGGGCAGCATCTGATCTTCTACCGACGGCATGATAGCAATATTGAAATTCTGGCCGTTGTCCATCAGCGTATGGATTACCTGAAATCTCTCACCGATGAGCCCTGAAAAAATTGTTTTTTGCCGCAGATAAGATCTCAGTAAACGATGAATGATGAATGATGAATGATGAATGGGCGGCCCCGGGGGAGAGGTTTTGAGATTTTCCGCATTCATCACTCATCATTCATCATTAGCTTTTTTATCGGGGGGCATATGAACGACATCCGCATCGGCCGGCACCTTATCGGCCCTGATCAGCCGCCCTTTATCATGGCCGAGATGTCCGGCAATCATGGTCATGATCTCGACAAGGCCCTGCGCCTGGTCGATGCCGCCGCCGAGGCGGGTGCTCACGCGCTCAAGTTGCAAACCTACACCGCCGACACCATGACCCTCGACATCCGCGAGGGGGATTTTTTCATCGACGATCCCAACAGCCTCTGGCGCGGCCATTCTCTTTACCAACTCTACGAAAAAGCCCATACCCCCTGGGAGTGGCACGGACCCATTTTTGAAAGGGCCCGGCAGAAAGGGATGATCCCCTTCAGCACCCCCTTCGATGCGAGCGCCGTCGATTTTCTCGAAACCCTCGATGTCCCCTGCTACAAAATCGCCTCCTTCGAAAACGGCGATCTGCCGCTGATCCGCAAGGTCGCCGCCACCGGCAAACCTCTGATCATCTCCACCGGCACCGCCACCCTGATTGAGTTGGCCGAAGCGGTCGCGGCGGCCCGCGAGGCCGGTTGCCGCGATCTGATCCTGCTCAAATGCACCAGCAACTACCCGGCCGAGCCGACCGATGCCAATCTTTTGACACTGGCGCACCTGGCGGAACTCTTCGATTGCCCCGTCGGTCTTTCCGACCACACTCTCGGCACCGCCGTCGCCGTCGCCGGGGTCGCCCTGGGGGCGCGGGTGATCGAGAAGCACTTCACCCTGCGCCGCGCCGACGGCGATATCGACGCCGCCTTTTCTTTGGAACCGGCCGAGATGCAACAACTCGTCGAGGATACGCGCATGGCCTGGCAGGCGCTGGGCCGGGTGAGTTACGGTCCGACGGCCAAGGAAATGGCTTCCCGCAAACACCGCCGCAGTCTCTATATCAGTCAAGAGCTTAAGAAGGGGGACATTCTGACCGAAGAGAATGTCAGGGCGATCCGGCCGGGGTTGGGGCTGCCGCCGAAATATCTGGATAAGATTCTCGGACGGCATATTGCCTGTGATGCGAAAAAAGGGACCCCCGTGAGTTGGGAGCTGATTGACTAACCCACTTCAACTCCTTGTTTTTTGCCTGATATTGGCGTTAATCACCACCTTGAAAAGGTACGACATACGACATGTCGCATCCCGGGCTAATCCGCCATTGTCTGCCATTGGCGGTGCGATTATGATAACAAGTGCCGACTTGGTGAAAAGCCCACAAAAGACAGCACAACGTTACTAATCTTTGTGTCAGGAGAATCCTAGATGACCGTAATCGATGTTGAAAAGATGACCGTTGCTGAACGGTTGCTGGCCATGGAGAACCTCTGGGCCTCGCTGGCGAAAGAATATCAGCAAAGCGAAGTCCCGGCATGGCATCGTCATATCATCGAACAGCGCTGTGAAGAACTCCGCCGTGGTGAAGCGAAAATCTTGACGCTCGATGAGTTGGATGCCCGCCGCAGATGATAACTGTTGATCGTGTTGTTGCCCTTGAGCCTGTTTCCGACGATCTTAACTCCGGGAAGAATTTTTATGACCAAATAGAACCAGGGGTCGGAGATTTTTTTTGGGATAGTCTGATGGCAGACCTCCGATCGTTGAAAATTTATGCGGGCGTCCATATGCGGGAGCATGGTCTGTATCGAATGCCTGCCAAGCGCTTCCCCTATCAGGTCTACTACCTTGTTGAGGAGCATACAGTGTATGTTGTTGCCGTCCTTCCAATGCGCAAAGATCCTTTGTGGGTGAAGGAAACATTGACAGCGAGACAACCTCCGAATTATTAGCAAACTCGAACCACCGCTGGCGGTTAAGATAGAACTCTTTAACCCCTTTTTTTTGCTACCCCGCCCCCCTGAAACGCCCAATAAAAGCGGACATGCACCACAGAGAACAGGGGGATGATGAGTGATGAGTGATGAGTGATGAGTGATGAGGAAGGCGAAGCTGTGAAATGATGATTGATGAAAAACCTTGTATTCTTCAGCGGACCAAGGTGTTTGCGCTGCGGGTTATCCGCCTTTATGGCGCATTGCCGCGTACTACGGAAGGGCAGGTCATCGGTAAACAGCTATTGCGCTCGGGAACATCCGTCGGCGCTCATGTTCGGGAAGGGAAGCGGAGTCGTTCCTATGCCGAGATGATCAGCAAGACCGAAGGAGCGATGCAGGAGCTTGAAGAGAGCATCTACTGGTTCGAACTGCTCGAAGAATCCGGCATCGTAAAGCCGGAGCGACTTGCCGACCTGAAAAAAGAGGCGAACGAGTTGATGGCGATTCTCGTGGCCAGCACAAGGACATTGAAAAGCAGGTCAACTAAGGGCAGCGGTAAATCGTGAATCGAAACAATTCATCATTCATCACTCATCATTCATCACTGAAAAGCGCCAACTGGCTTGTAACAAGTGCCGGCGCCAAGGTTGACCTTGTCCGGCGCATGCGTGCCGCCCTCGCTCCGCATGGTCTGCGTCTTTTCACCTGCGATATTTCCCCCGATTCCGCCGCCTTTCATTTCAGCGACGGTGCCTTTATGGTACCGCGCAGTTCCGATTCCGACTATCTGGACGTTCTTCTCGCCGCCTGCCGGGAGTGGGGGATCGGCGTGATCCTGCCGACCCGGGACGAAGATCTGCTCTCCCTGGCCCGCGCGCGGGCGACGTTGGCCGCCGCCGGCATCGGGGTGCTCGCATCCCCTCTGCCAACCCTGGAAATCTGTCTGGACAAAATCCGCTTTCACGAACACTGTCTGGCGCACGATCTGCCCGTTTTGCCGCGCAATGACCGGCCGTCACGGGCGGATTTTCCGCTATTTGCCCGACGGCGCCGGGGGGCCGGCGGCAGCAGCGCGGCGGTGGTGCGCAGTCCCGAGGCGTTGCGGGCCTTGTGCGGCGAACCGCCCTGGGCTGATGTCCTGCTGCAACCCCTCTGCGACGATCCCGAATACAGCATCGATCTATTGTGCGGCCCCGACGGCAGCCCCGTGCAGTGGCTGGCCCGCGAGCGAATGCGGGTCCGCGCCGGAGAATCGACGGTGAGCCGCACGGTAGAGATTCCGGCGCTGGACACCTTGATCACCACCTTGGCCCGATCCCTGCATTTCTTTGGTCCTGTTACCGTGCAGGCTTTTTATTCAGAGCACGGGGGGGCGCGGCTTATCGAGGCCAATCCCCGATTCGGCGGCGCCTCGGCCCTGAGCATCGAGGCCGGGCTCGACACCCCGCGCCGGCTGGTGGCCTGGGCACGGGGCGACTTCGACAATTTCGCCCGGCCCAGAACCCTGCGCTACGGTTTGAAGATGCTGCGCTACAGTCAGGATCTGTTTTGCGAGGAATAAGCGGCATGATCCGCCTTCTCGACAAATACCGCTTGTTTCTGGTGGATATGGACAACACCCTGTATGACGAGCGCGATTTCGTACGGAGCGGTTTTCGCGCCGTTGCCGGTCATGTGGCGGCCTGGGGGCTGGCTGCGGCGGCGGCTGGGGATTATCTGCAAAGGCGTTTCGATGCCTGTGGGCGAGAGAAAATTTTCGATCACCTGTTGCGGGAATTCGGCCTGGAAGTTACGCCGGAACGGATAACCGAACTGGTCGAGGTCTACCGGGGGCATAAGCCGCAAATCGCACTTTTCCCCGGCGCGGAAGAGGTCTTGCGCTATATGCGTGAACGCGGCCGGGTCGTGGTGGTCACCGACGGCCTGCCGGCGGTTCAAGAACGTAAATTCAAGGCCCTGGGGCTGGAGCGGCTGGTGGATCAGGTGGTCTACTGCTGGGCGACCGGTTTCCCCAAGCCCGACCCGAGGTCGCTGGAGGGGATAGTGAGGCAGGGCGATCCCGAGGCGGTGATGATCGGGGATCGGGAGGATCATGATATGGAGATGGCGAGACGGTGGGGGGTGGATGGGGTGAAGGTTGGAGGGAGTGGGGCAGTTTCATGGTTATGATAAGAACTAAACAATAATTCAAGGGTTTTTATGTCGTTTATTGTTCTTGTAAATCCCGACATCGAGCGTCTTCAAGAACGGTTTGGGACGGTAACGCTTACTAAGCTCAGACCTCAACCGCCCTTAGGCTTGTGCTCTATAGCAGCAACCTTGCTGGAGCGTGGGCACTCTGTATCCATCGTTGATGGTTATGCGGAATCATTGACCCCAACTAGACTTGCTGACCGGGTTCTTGAATTTAATCCGGAAGTCGTTGGTTTTACCGTAACCTGCCTGAATGCCGAGCAGGCGGAATTGACAGCGACTCTAATCAAACAGCGCAACAAGGGCATAAAAATTGTTTTTGGTGGTCCGCAAGTCACGCTTCAGCCGCAAAGCGTCTTGGACTGCCGGGCTGTAGACTTTGGTGTGTTGGGAGAGGGCGATTTGTCTTTTCCGCAATTGGTTGAAGCTTTTGAAAGGGATAGCGAACCTGCTTCCATCCCTGGGCTTATTCTGCGTGAACCGTCTGGGAATGTAGCTTACACAAAGGCCCCAGTGCCAATTGAAAGTCTTGATGATTTGCCCTTCCCGGCACGGCACTTATTGAACTGGAGCAATTACGATCTCAGCGGTGATTACCTTCTCCCTGCTAAGAAGGTTTTCACAATTTCTTCAAGTCGAGGGTGTCCTTATCGTTGCACCTTTTGCTCAAGCGCTGTTTATTGGAATTGCTCTTACCATGCTCGTAGTGCCAATTCTGTTGTGGATGAGATTGAGATTTTGGTTCGAGAATTCGGTGCTGACGGATTAAATTTTCGTGAAGATAATTTTATGGTAGACCGCAAGCGGGTTCGAGCCATCTGTAATGAACTTCTTGCGCGTAAAATTAAAATTTCTTGGGTCTGCGAGGCGCGGGTAGACAATGTGGATCGAGAAACGTTAGAACTGATGAGAGATGCAGGTTTAGTTGGTCTCTGGTGCGGTGTTGAATCGGGGTCACCCCGTATTCTCAAGCAAATTCGCAAAGGCTATACGGTTGAGCAGGTTCGTTCAGCTTTTGAGTTGTTCAACGATCTCGGCATCAATACCCGGGCCGGATTTATGATTGGCTTTCCCGATGAAACCGAAGGGGATATCGATCAAACCTACTGTCTTGCCGAAGACATTTCACCTTCTCATGCCTACTTTCAGGCTTATGTCGCCTTCCCTCGTGGTGAATTATACGATGAGGTAGTAAGAGAGAAGCTTTATTGTGACCAGTGGCGCGACGTATATCGGGTGAGTCCGCGCAACATTCCGCCCGAGCGCTATGCTTGGCTGGAGGCCAGTCTTCGCGAAAAGTTCGAGGCATACAAGCTGAAACGTAATAAGCAAACCTCGCGGTTACCAATGCTCGGCTCACGCGTCCTGGTTTTTTGCACCTCAGGGATAGCTGTTATAGAGAGTGTCTTGCAACAAATCCGCAAAGACAACCCTGATTGCATCCTTGAAACCCTTTCGAATCAGTCGCTTGCCGCACGAATTGAAGGGTTTGAAGATGTTAATAAGCAATATGTATACACGGCGGAGCATGTTTCTGCCGCAACCCTGGCGGATGAATGGTTGCAACCGCTTAAAGAACAGCACTTCGATACAATTGTAATAACCTTCAGTAACGGCCTTGGCCAGGGATATGAAGAGGTTATTGAAGTTGCCAAGAGTCTGCGCCCAAGGAAGCTTCTTAGTTATAACCGCCTTGGGATGGTTGGAAAAATTGATATTGAACAACAGAGCACAGGGGTTAACCGACCCTTCTCACACGATTGCGAGTTGAGCTAATGAGCCAGTCATCTTCTGAAGTGAAGCAGGAAAAAAACGAATTTAGTGCCCTCGGTATCTCCTGTCCAGAAGAACGCTTTACTTCCCTGTTGGCAATTCCGATCGATGAATACGCAGGCAATCTTCGGTCCACGGTAAAAAGATTGGAGCTCAGTCCTGATGATCAACTTCTGATCCTGCGAACGGCCAACATCCACCTTGTTGAAGCCTTGCTGACGGTGCTTTTTGATGAGTTTCCTAACATCCGTGTCGATCTTGTAACCCAGCAGGCTTTTCTGCCTTATATCAAACATCCGCAGGTCAATGCGATTCTGGTTCCGGATGGGCCGGTCACCACAGAATCATTGGTCCATATTCTGACGAAAGACTCGCAAAAAAAATACCGACTGGCGTTGGTCCCCTATTCAAATGCATATGGAGACGGCTATGAAAACGTTATCTTAGCTGTTCGCCATGTTTTCACCGGAAAAATGCGCGGTGTCGGGTCTAATGGCCGCATGCGCATTATTTATCGCCATCCGCGTATCGCCTGGGCGTTGCGAAAACCACTGCGCGCGGCAGGCTTTATTCTGATGCTCATACTTCTGACAGGGATGGCCTTATGGTTCAAGGGATGGTTGCCGGCGAAACGTCGGCTCAAAAAAATATACACCCCAGCGTAACAGTTATTGTCCCTGTCCGTGATGCGGAAGGAACTATCGCAAAATGCATTGGGGCTCTGCTTGCACAGGACTATCCGCAGAGCCTTCTGCAGATCATCATCGCCGATAACGGGTCAACGGATCATACTCAAGAGATCATCCGTTCATTCCCTGTCGAAATGGTGATTGAACCAAAAGCCGGTTCTTACAATGCCAGAAACCTCGCACTTCCCTTGGCTAGGGGCGAGATTATCGCCTTTACCGATTCGGATTGCGTTCCGGAGTCCGATTGGCTCAGTTGTCTGATCCGCGGTTTTGAGGATCCTCGGGTCGTCGGCTGCGGCGGGAAAATTGAAGATTTTATCGGCACCGGATGGGTCCAGTCATACAGCAACCGTCATGTTTTGCGGCAAGACCAGTCACTTGCCGAAAGCACGAGGCCTCATCCTTATATCATCGGTGCGAATATGGCCTACCGCCGCGAGGTTTTCAGTGAGATCGGCACCTTCGATGGCCGCTTTATCTCGGGAGGCGATACCGACATGAGCTGGCGCGTCCAGCAGGCGGGCTACCAGGTAAGATATGTACCGGAAGCTGTTGTCCATCACTTTCACCGGGCTTCAGTCGCCGGACTTTATGGGCAATATTTCCGATACGGTATCGGCCGTCATTGCCTGACCTATAAGCACCTCAAAAAAACGGGCGACCAGAAGTATGCCTACACCGTGTGGCGCAGCATCCAGCGAAGCCATGAGGTTTTTTGCAGTTGGCTTGTTTGTGTCTGGGAAACGTCTGTTTCGTCTCCGAGGGCAAAAAATCTTTTTCTGGATTTTATCCGTCAGGGCGCCCATCTCTCCGGTCTTGTCGCTGGGAAATTTCTTTATGCCGGAAAGCTCTGATAACTTAACTGTAAGCGTTGTTGTGCCGGTCTACAATGGCGCTGAGATTATAGAGGATTGTATCGAAGCGTTGTTGTGCCAGGTTTTCACACCGGGGCAGTTTGAAATAATTATCGTCAACAACAGATCGACCGATGGCACCCAGGAAATCATAGATCGTTATCCGGTCCGCTCGCTCTATGAATCAAAACGCGGCCCGGCGGCAGCGCGTAACGCCGGAATCCGGGCTTCGACCGCCAAGTTCGTTGCTTTTACCGACGCCGACTGCATCCCGCATAATGATTGGCTTGCGAAACTGATCAGTTCCATGACGGACTCGGTCTGCGGTGCCGGCGGTCAGATCGTTTCCTATTACCAAGATGACGTAGTTTCCAGCTTTATCGATCAGATTGTTTTTCGTCAGAGGTACAACATATTGCAGAAAAGTCCACCCCATATAACCACAGCAAACGCCTGCTATCGACGTACTTCACTTGAAAAAATCGGACTGTTTGATGAGTCTTTCCCTTTTGCCGCCGGTGAAGACCGCGATCTTGGTGAGCGCTTGGCTATTGCGGGGGAGACTTTCGTCTTCGCCGAGGACGCTATCGTTCGACACAAGCACCCGCAGACACTGGAGGGTTTCTATCAACAACGTTTCCGCCATGCCTCTGGCCAGTTTTACGCAAGCCTGAAAAAACATAGAAAGATATCATTCAGTCAAATGTTAAAAGAAATTGACAGTGGCAGGCTGATAAATTTGGGTTTTCGGGTTGTTTTCTGTAATAGCTCAAAACAGGAAAAATTTCGGCGTTGGTTACAATTCATAGATTCCGCCGCATACACAAATGGGCTCATCTGGCGATATCTTATGTATCTTTGCTGGAATAATTTTTCTCATTCGAGGCGTCAGCAAAAGGAAAAATTATGAAATATGCCTTCCAGGGGTTCAAGAAAGCTTTTCTCGACGGTCTTGGCCGTTTTGGGCTCGAAAATGCGACTCTTCTCGATGTTGGTTGTGGTCGTGGCGAGTGTGTCACTTATTTGACGGAAATAACAAGGGCAGCCAAAGTCTTTGGCGTAGACCCGGGATTGAATGACAACCCTATGTACGCTGGCGCATCTCTCCAGGGTGAACGTTTTCAGCTCTTCCCGGCATCGGCCGAAAAAACAGGCCTTCCGGACCAGTCGATTGACGTCATCTTTTCTCTGGTCGTATTTGAACATTTACCTTTCCTGAAAGAGACGCTTGATGAATTTTATCGCATTCTAAAACCGGGAGGGATTTTTGTTTCCTTTTGGTCGCCGTTGTGGAGTTCACGTCATGGCCATCATTTTATGTTCTGGATTCCGGAGTTGGCGCCCTTAATCGAACCTTGGAGCCATCTGCTTCTTACGCAAGAAAATCTACGCGCTCAACTGGATGACTACCTGCATCCGAGCGCTGTCGACTATGTTATCCGCAATATTTATGAGTCTTCCGCTCTTAATCGGCGACCATATCGAGACTATATAGATGCATTTTCTGAGATGCCTTTAGAACGGGTTTACTTGAAAGAACTGATGACACAGGCTCCGCCACCCGAAGTTTTTGAAAATCTGCCGATAAAATTTCGGGATGGGTGCAGAGTCGGTGGGTTTGACGTTGTCTTTCAACGCCCGGGGGGGAGTCGTCAAGTCAGCATTGATGAGGTTGAGGCCTTCTTCGCGGAAGTCCACAAGCCTGTTCCAAAACCTGATGTAATGGTCATTGACAATGAAAAAATTCTTGCGGCAATCGGAGAACCACAAGGGAAAATCTTGATTTTTACGCGCCAAGAGGCCCAGATTGCCGATGCCGAAGCATTATGTTCACAACTGGGCAACTTCACTCTCGTGGAACATGAGCTAACCCCGGGGCAACTCATCCCTAAGTTTGATCTTGCCATAATTTTGCAAAGAACGGATTCCAATTTTGCCTTCACCCAAGCTATTAGTTACGTTATCAGAGCGAAGCGTATTATTGCGGTAGACGAAAACGGTGCCGTCATGGAGTTGCCCTCGCCGTGAATCGCATGCTAAGGCAGGGTACTCTGAGTTGCAGTGTCATTGTTCCAGCCTACAATTCGGCCCCCTTTGTCCGACAAGCACTCGAAAGCCTGCTGCAACAATCCACCGCACCTGAAGAGATCCTTGTGATTGATAACGGATCGGCGGATGAAACTGCTGCGGTTGTTCAAAAATTCGGTACACCAGTCCGGTTGCTGCGGGAACCGTGTAAGGGGGCATCTTTCGCAAGAAATCGTGGTATTTATGAAGCCAGTGGAGACTTGATCGCTTTTCTCGATGCCGATGATGTCAGCTTGCCCCTGCGGATCGAAAAGCAGCGGCAGGTCTTTATGGAGAATCCTGCAACGGCTCTTGTTTTTTCCGCCATGGCCTATGCTAACGCAGAGCTTCACCCCCTTGGAAGTCTGGCAAGGTGTGAACAATTCTGTGAGAAGGGTTTTTTCGGACAGTTGCTGGAACGCAACCAGATCGGATCGACTTCTGTCGCTATGGTTAGAAGATCACGGCTGCTGGAAGTCGGAGGGTTTGACGTCAACATTACTCATAATGAAGAATATGATCTCTGGTTGCGACTGGCATCGTTACACCCGGTAAAATATCTGGACGAGGTTCTGGTGCATTACCGCATTCATGGGAGTAATATAAGTCATCAGCGCGAAGCCCAGAGAGCCAATGAAAAAAAGGCTCTGGAGAAATATAGTCCAGAGCAAATCCGCCAAGCCCTCAAGGAAACTTACCCCGACGACCCCTGCCATCAGCAAATTGCTACCGCCCGAATCCTGCTGCGGTTGGAAAATATTCGAGGTGCAACAGAGTGGCTGGAAGTATTGCGTCAAGAGCGGCCAGAGAACGCCGATGCCGCTTTTTTGCTCGGCGTTTGTTACCAACTCCGTGGGAAAAACGACAGAGCGGCAAGAGAGTATCGTTCATGTCTCAAATTAAATTCAAACCATGCTGAAGCATTCAATAATCTTGGGGTCCTGACGGCCATAGCGGGTGAGAGGGAGCGAGCCGCTTTTTACTTCCAGGCCGCGATTAAATTGAGACAACACTACTCGGATCCGGTCGAAAACCTGCGTGTCATCATCTTACCTGAATATAATCCACAGATTCTGCGCAGCACTCTGAATACTCTGCGCAAAGAACTTAAACCGTTCTGACTGTTCCTGGCGCAATCAGATTAACCCTTCACGCGCCGCACGAATCAGTACCACTCCTTTCTTTGTCAGTGATTGCATTCCCAGATAAATTTCATCCTCGTGCCCTTTGGAACAGATAATGAGGACATTCGGTGCATCATTTTCGATCTCTTCCGGAAATTTAACCGGAACCCCGGAAACGACTCTGCCTACCTTCTCCGGATCCCGGTCATATATTGCCATGATTTTGATATTAGACTTGATACAGGCGTTTAGCACCGTTACACCACTCTGATCCGCACCATAGATAGCCAATCTATTGTTTTTTGTTTCTACACAACCCCTTAATAATTGAGCGATTTTTCGGTCGTAATGAATTCCCATGACAGAAATGTCCGGACGGCTCCAGAAAGAAATCTCTTCGTAGGCCTTGTCTTGTCTGCCAAGAGCGGAAATTCGATTCCAACGTTCTGTCGCCAATTGTGAAAAAGGCGGGCTTTCATACCAACGGGTCGCACAATTTTCAATTTTCCGCATATATTCTGTTGTCAGGGCATAATCGATTCCTTTGAGCTGCCCAAAATTCATCCGGTTGAAATCAGAATAGTCATCATTCTCAATCAGGCCCCTTTCCTTGCACTCATTGTAGAGATAAGAGCCTGGAATCGGTGTAAAATAAGATAAATTAATCATGTCTGGCTTCATTTTTTTGGCTAATTCCAGAGTTTTCCGCATATCGTCTTCGGTTTCGTCTGGAATCCCAAGAATGAAATTGGCAATAACGAGAATCCCGAGTTCACGACAAATCCGCGCAGTTTCAAGAGACTGTTCCGGTGTTAACCTTTTGTCGAGTATTTCGAGTATTCGTAATGAACCACTTTCAAATCCGAAATTCATTCGCACACATCCGGCATCTCGCAACGCATTAAGTACGTTTCGATCCACACAATCCGCCCGCGAGGACGCCGTCCAGTAACGCAGCCCTGGAGGATTTTTTTGCATAAGCTCACAGAATTCCAACGTCCACTTTTTATTTAAGGTAAATGTGTCATCGACAAAATGAACATAGGTCGCGCCATAGTCAATAACCAATCTCTTCATTTGTTCAACGACATATTCGACAGAATGATGTCGAATATGTTGGCCAAAAGTCAATTTTTGCATGGGCTGGCAGAAACGGCAAGGGTATGGGCAACCCCGACTGGTGATCATATCGAAGCCGAAAGTGCAAAGGGGAAAGCGGCCAGTCACAGGATCGTTGATCCTATCTAGCTCATGCGTATCCAAGTGGCGATCAGGGAACGGTAGATCATCAAGATTATGGCAACGTTCTCCATTAATGATCGGTTTTGCAGCAGATGGATTTGCCAAAAATCCGGCAAGTGAAAGTTCGGCTTCACCGACAATCACATGATCCGCAAACCCCCCATCAATCAATCCTTGAGGGTCCCAACTGGCATGTGGCCCACCCGCAATAATAGTTTTTCCTGCTTCGCGAGCAAATTTCGCGCATCGGACGGCAAAACTGAAGTTGACAGTATTGAATTGAATGCCAACTATTTTATGAGATGAGTGATAAATCTTTTGACGGGTTTCTTCCCATCCTGTCATCTTTCGAAGGTCTAAATAATCTACTTTATATCCCTTGCTTTTTAGATAGGAACTTAAATAACCTATTCCTAGATTTTGCAGATGTCCGCTGTAAGATCCTCTGCCAAAAGAGTCGAATCCGATACCTTGGATACTTGGATATATCAATAAGATGCTCATTTGTATTTCTTTCGTTAATGACAGAAAGTCACAGATTAAGCCAGGCCCCGTCGGATCAGTTCTTCAAAATAATTTACCGTTCGTTTTAGTCCATCGGCAATCTGCACGGTCGGCGACCAGCCGAGGGTTTCTCTCGCCAGCGTAATGTTGGGTTGTCGCTGTCGCGGATCATCCTGCGGCAGAGAGTGGTAAACCAACTTAGAAGATGAACAGGTCAGTTCAATGACCCGTTCCGCCAATTCGCGAATGGTGAATTCCACTGGGTTCCCCAGATTTATTGGCCCAGTTACTCCTTTTGGCGTTTCCATCAGCCTGATTAACCCCTCTATCAAATCATCCACATAGCAGAAAGACCGTGTCTGGTTCCCGTCTCCAAAAAGAGTAATCGGCTCACTCCGCAACGCCTGCATAATAAAATTGGATACCACCCGCCCGTCATTAGGATGCATGCGCGGCCCATAGGTGTTGAAGATTCGAGCGACTTTGACCGGTAGCCCGTGCTGGCGGTGGTAATCGAAGAAAAGTGTTTCGGCGCATCGCTTCCCCTCGTCATAGCAGGCACGAATACCGATGGGATTAACCCGGCCCCAGTAGTCCTCCGTCTGCGGGTGGATCTCCGGGTCGCCGTAAACTTCACTGGTCGAGGCCTGCAAAATGGTGGCTTTGACCCGCTTGGCCAATCCGAGCATATTGATGGCGCCATGCACGCTGGTCTTGGTCGTTTGCACCGGGTCGAACTGGTAATGGATAGGAGAGGCCGGACAGGCGAGGTTGTAGATCTGATCGACTTCCACGTACAGCGGAAAAGTAATGTCGTGACGAATCAGTTCGAAATGGGGATTGTCGAACAACTCAAGGATGTTGTCCTTGCTTCCGGTAAAAAAATTGTCGACGCACAGCACGTCGTGCCCGGCATCGAGCAAGCGCCGACAAAGGTGCGAGCCGAGGAACCCCGCCCCGCCGGTGACTAGAACACGTTTCCTCAGTGATATTCCCATGGCATCTCCAAATAGCATTAGTCGTTATGGCAAATGATTTTCCTGCGGCAAACATTGTGCCATTCTCTCATGCCGTCAAGTATTTGTGCCAAATTAATTGATTGTTAAAGTCAAAAGCATTCACCACAGGACACTGAGAGCACAGAGAAAAGCATTGATTCCAGTGGATTAAGCATTCTTTGACTCTGGCCTTCCTCGGTGTCCTGGGTTTTTCCGCCCGCCGCTGGTGGTCGCGTGGCTTTATCTGGGCATTTCAGCGGTGTCGCGCCTGGTTCTGTGGTGGTGTTTTGGCCGGCCGGCCGCCGTCGCCGTGACGCAGCTTCCCCTGATTTTGTCCGCCGCCCTCGTCAACGACGGCGTCCAACTTCTTTATCTGCTGGCGCCGTTTTCGCTCTATCGCTGGCTGCTGCCCGCCCGGTTTTTCAATCATCCCCGGCACCGCCGCTGGCTCGGCGCGGTCTTTTTTCTCATGATCTTCGGGATGCTCTATCTTTCCGTTGCGGAATATTTCTTTTTCGACGAGTTCGACTCCCGCTTCAACCTGGTGGCCGTCGACTATCTGATCTATCCCCACGAGGTGCTGGTCAACATCTGGGATTCCTATCCCGTGGCGCGGGTGATCCTGGCGGCGCTGCTGCTCGCCGCGCTGCTGTTCCGATTGAGCTGGCCGCGCTTTGCCGGGGGGCTGGGCGATCTCCGGTTCCGGGAGCGCGGCCAGGCCTTCGTGGCGCACCTGCTGCTGGTGGCGGTGGCGGCGGCGGGGTTTTCCACAGACACCCTGGCGTTGTCGGCCAACCGGGTGAGCAACGAACTCGGCGCCAACGGCATCGGCAGTCTGTTCAAGGCGTTTCTGACCAACGACCTCGACTATACCCGCAACTACCGGACCATTGAAGACGGCCAAGCCTTTGCCCTGGCCCGCGACCACCTGCTGGCGGCCGGGGGAGCGCCCGCCGGCGCGGACCCCCGCGATCTCAACCGGAGTTTCGCCGCGAACCCCGCCGGGCTGGGCAAGATGAACGTGGTGGTCATCGTCGAGGAGTCCCTCGGCGCCGGTTTTGTCGGCGCCTATGGCGACCAGCGCCGGCTGACCCCCAACTTCGATCGGCTGGCGAAGTCGGGCCTGCTCTTTGACAACGCCTTTGCCGCTGGCACCCGCACGGTCCGGGGGCTGGAGGCCATCGCGACTTCGCTGCCGCCGATTCCCAGCGAATCGATCATCAAGCGGCCGGGGAGCGAGGGAATCGCCAACTGGGGGCGGGTGATGTCCGCAAGCGGCTATCGCGCCAGCTTTCTCTATGGCGGCTACGGTTATTTCGACAACATGAACCATTTTTTCGCCGGTAACGGTTTTGCCGTCAGTGATCGTTCCGGCATCGTCGATCCGGCCTTCGCCAATATCTGGGGGGTCTGCGACGAGGATCTGTTTCGCCATGCCCTGACCTATTTCGACCGGGAGCACCAGCGGGGCCAGCCCTTTTTCTCCATCGTCATGACTGCCTCCAACCACAAGCCCTTCACCTTTCCCGCCGGGATCGCGGGGATTCCCCCGGAAGGGGGCGGGCGCGCCGCCGGGGTTCGCTACGCCGATCACGCCCTCGGCCGCCTGTTCGCCGAGGCGCCGAGCCATGCCTGGTACGCCAACACCCTGTTCGTGGTGGTGGCCGATCACGACGCGCGGGTCTACGGCCGCGCCCAGATTCCCGTGGAACATTATTCTTGTTCTTCGCGCCGGGTAAGCTCCCGGCCGGAACCGTCGCGGCGGCCGTCAGTCAACTGGATATCGCGCCGACCGTGCTGGGATTGCTGGGATTGCTGGGATTTGCCTATACGGCGCCGTTTTACGGGCAGAACGTGCTGAGCCCCGCCAGCGCCGGGCATCCCATCCTGATGAACCACAATCACGATGTGGCGTTCATCGAAAACGATGCCATGGTGGTGCTCGGACTCCAGCGCAGCCAAGACTTTTATCGCTACGAGGCGCGGACCGACCGACTGGCGGCGAATCCGGAAGACCCGGCCCTGGTGGATCGGGCGACCGCCTATTACCAGACGGCCTTCGAACTGTTCAAATCCCACCGTTACGAGTGACCGATGTCCGAAAAACTTGATTCGCGTTTCTGGCTGTGGCACGGGGTGCTGCCCTTCGGGATCTTCGCGGTGCTGGCCTGGCTCTTCGCCGCGACCGACTGGGATTTGCGGCTGGCTGTCCGATCCGTTTCACGATCCGCCGGCGCGGGTCTGGACCTACAAGCGCGGTTGGTGGGCCAATGGCCTGATCCACACCGGGGGGAAATATCTGGTCCTGCTGATCGGAATTTCGGCCCTGCTGATCTGTGCCGGTTCTTTTGCTCGCCGGGGATGGCGGCGGTGGCGTAATCCGGCGCTCTATCTGTGCCTGTGTATCGCTTTGAGCACCGGGCTGGTGGCGCTGGGCAAGCAACTCAGCAATCGCCACTGCCCCTGGGATTACGACCGCTACGGCGGGGCCGTCCCCTATGGGGGCCTGTTCGCCGAGCCGCCGGCGCAGTGCAAGCCGGGGCGGTGTTTCCCGGCGGGACACGCCGCCGGCGGTTTTGCCCTGATGGGACTCTATTTTGTCTCGCGGCGCAAGGTTTGGGCGCTGGCCGGTCTCGGGGCGGGGTTGTTGCTGGGGGCGGTGTTCGGTTTCGGGCAGGTGGCGCGCGGGGCGCACTTCGTTTCGCACAATCTGTGGACCGCGGCGATCTGCTGGGCCGTCAGTTTAGGACTGTACGGGTTTTTCTTTCGTGGTAAAGTAGCCCCGGATTAAGTCCAGACCGATTAATGTGAGAGGATGGCCGCATGAAGCAGATGTTACACAAGGTTTTCAGCGTTGTTCCCGGTGAAGCGCGTTTTATCGTCGGCCTTTATCTTTTACTGGCGGCGCTCTTCGCGGCATTGCGCCTGGTGCTGCTGCTCCGCAACGCCAACCTGGCCGAGCAAGTGGCCGGCGGCGAGCTGATGAAAAGTTTTCTGGTCGGTTTGCGTTTCGATCTGGCGGTCGCGTCGTATCTGTTGATTCCGCTCTTTCTGCTGCTGGTCGGGCTGTCCCATCGGTGGCGCGGGCGGATCGTTTTCGGTTTCGGAATTCTGACCGCCTCCCTGCTGCTGCTCGGGATCTCCGAGGCCGAATTCTACGGCGAATTCGAAAGCCGTTACAACGCGCTGGTTTACGAATATCTCAGCCATCCCAAAATCGTCGGGGAGATGATCTGGGAAGGCTACCCGGTGGTTCGTTACACGCTCCTCTGGCTGCTGTTCGCGGCGGTTATGGCCGTGGTTCTGCGCTGGCTGTTTCGCCGCTGTCTCGCCGCGCCGACGGTCGCCGGTTCGACCCGTAACGCCCTGCTGCGGGTCATGGGCACGACCCTGACCCTGGCGGCGATGGTTGTCGTCCTGCGCGGCGGCATCAGCGGCGAGCCCCTGCGCTGGGGGGATGCCTTTTTTTCCGAATCGACCTTCGCCAACCATCTGGCGTTGAACGGTCTCTTTACCCTGGGGCGCAGCGGCTGGGACAAGATCTACAGCAAACAGGCCTTCTGGGCCAAGTCGCTTCCCGCCGACGAGGCGCTGGTCACCAGCCGCGCCATGCTGGCCTTGCCCGGTGAGACGTCGTTGGCGGATGAGCAGCATCCGTTGCTGCGCGCCGAACCTCAAACCGCGCCCTTGGGGGATGGCCGGCCGCTCAATGTGGTGGTCATCCTCATGGAGAGCTTTTCCGCCCGCTTCGTCGGTGCTCTGGGGGCCGAGCGGCCGTTGACCCCCGAGTTCGACCGGCTGGCGGAAGGGGGCATCCTCTTCGAACGGGCCTTTTCCAACGGCACCCATACCCATCAGGGGGTTTACGCGACGCTGACCTCCTTTCCCAATCTGCCCGGTTACGAATATCTGATGAAGATGATGGAGGCCAACCAGGAGTTTTCCGGATTGCCGACCCTCCTGCACCGGCGCGGCTACGAGTCGGTTTTCCTCTATAACGGCCTGCTTTCCTGGGACAACAAGGAGGGCTTTCTCCGGCAGCACGGCATCGACCGCTTCGTCGGCACCGAAGACTATGTCGATCCGACTTTCGTCGATCCGGTTTGGGGGGTCTCGGACTACGACGTCTACGCCCGGGCCAACCGGGAATTCCGGGAACTGGCGGCGCAGGGCCCCTTCTTCGGCAGCATCCTGACCCTTTCCAACCATGCCCCTTTCAATCTGCCGGAACCCTTGCCCTTCGAGCGTATCCGCAGTGACGACGGCTACGAAGGGCGCTATAACGGCATGCGCTACGCCGATTGGGCGCTGGGCGAATTTTTCCGCATGGCGGAAAAGGAGGACTATTTCAAGGACACCCTGTTTGTCGTCACCGGCGATCACGGCTTCGGTTATCCGCCGATGATCACGCCCATGGCCCTAAGCCGCTTTCACGTGCCGCTCCTTTTTTATGCTTCGGGATTGATCGCCGAACCGGGGGCGCGGCGGCGGACGGTCGCCAGTCAGGTCGACATCGGCCCCAGCGTCCTCGGTCTGCTCGGTGTGAACGAGCCCCATCAGGGGTGGGGGCGTAATCTCTTTTCGCCGACCTTGCAGGACGAAGGCTTCGCCGTGATCAAGCCCTCCGGTGGCGAGGAACTGGTGGCGCTTATCGAGGGGGATCGGCTGTTGCTGGTCGCGCCCAAGGAAAAGCCCCAGCTCTACCGCTATGACCTGGGCTTTCCCCCCGCCGGCAGCGAGGATCTCTACCGGGACGAGAAAGCCTTGGCCAAGGCCATGGAAAAGCGCTTGCTGGCCTATGTTCAGACCGGTATCCTGTCGCTGCGCGCCCGTAAGCTTGGTATCCCCGACGGGGAAGTTACGCGATTGGTGCAGCGCAGGCCGGTCGCGGCCAAGGCGGTGGCGAATTGACGGACGGTGCCGCTTCGCGCCGATGAAAAAGCCGGACCACCCAATCTTTCAATACACAGCGTAAGGAATCTTCCCCATGCTTGAGACCAGCCAAGCACCCCGGCGCATCTTGCTGATCGCCAATCCCGTGGCCGGGGGCGACGCCCTGGCCAGGATTCGGCAGGCCCGGGAATGTCTCGCCGCCAGGGGCGACCGGGTCGAGCTGCGGCTCACCGGCGCCCGGGGGGATGCCGCCCGTTTCGCCCGGGAGGCGAAGTCCGGCGCCGTCGACCTGCTTGTCGCCGCCGGCGGCGACGGTACCCTCAACGAAGTCATCAACGGCCTGGCGCCCTCGGCCATTCCCCTGGCCTTCATCCCCCTGGGGACGACCAACGTCTTCGCTCTGGAAGCGGGGATTCCCTTCGACATCCCCGGCGCCTGCCGGGTCGCCCTGGAGGGCGCGCCGACTCCGGTCAGCCTGGGGCTGGCGGGGGATACGCGTTTTTTGCTTATGGCCGGCGCCGGTTTCGACGCCGAGGTGGTGCGGCGGGTCGACCTGCGTCTCAAGCGCCGTCTCGGCAAGCTCGCCTATGTCGTCAGCGCCCTGCGGGTCTTTTTCGGGCCGCCTTTTCCGGCGATCGAAGTGGAGCTCGAAGACGGATCGCGTCTCTCCGGCCACACTGTCGTCGTCGGCAACGGCCGTCTTTACGGCGGGCGCTTTTCCCTGACCCCCGGCGCCTCCCTGACCGACGATATTTTCGAGGTTTGCCTGCTGCAGAAGCCGGGACGGTTATCCCTGCTTCACGCCCTGCTGCGCATGGTCCTGCGCCTTTCCCTGGAACCGGCCGGGGCACGTCTCTTCAAGGCTCGCGAACTGTGGGCGCGCGGCGCGGGGGTGGCGGTGCAGATCGACGGCGATGACCACGGCGAGCTGCCCATGTCCTTTCGTGCCGTCTCCGGCGAACTGGTGCTGGTCATGCCCGGTCCCCGCTCCTCCTGAGCGGGTTTCTTCTTGCCGTTTATCCTTCCCTCCTGTTATGGTCCCGCCATGAAAATCGCCGAACGGAAAATTTTCGACGGGCGCATCGTCGCCCTGGCCATCGAGGAGCACCGCCTCCCCAACGGTCGTTGCGCCGACTTCGAGGTGCTGCACCATCCCGGCGGCGCTGCCGTGCTGCCGCTCCTCGACGATGGCCGGGTGGTGCTGATCCGCCAGTTCCGTCCCGCCCTGGGGGGAATGGTGCTGGAGATTCCCGCCGGACGCCTGGAGCCGAACGAATCTCCCGAAGCCTGCGTGCGCCGGGAGCTGGCGGAGGAGGTCGGCTACCGCGCCGACCGGGTCGAGAAGCTCGGCGAGATGCTTCCGGCGGTCGGCTACTGTGACGAGCGCATTCACCTTTTCGTCGCCACCGGTCTGTGCTCCGTCCCCCAGGCGCTGGAGCCGGACGAGTACATTGAAGTGCTGCCGCTCCCCCTGGAAGAGGCCCTGGCCAGGGTCGCCCGGGGGGAGATTCCCGACGGCAAGACCCAGCTGGCCCTGCTCCTCTGGCAGGGGCGCCGGACCGTCCGCTGATTTCGAAAGAAGAAGAACATGTCTCCCCTCCCCGAGTTTTATCCCTCCCCGCTGTATCTCCCTTTCAACAACGAAGCCCTGCGCGCCCAGCTGCATCGGGAACCGCCCGACGCCGATTCCGGCGGCGAAGGTTTCTGGCTGCTGCTGCGCGGTTCCGAACTGCTGCTGAACGATCTGGAGTTGCCCGCGTCTTTGCCGACCGGGCTCGATCCTTCAGGGGCCATCTATCTCGGCCGCTGGCGGGGATTCCCCTGCCGGGCGCTGGCGGTTTCCCGCTCCGCCGCGCTGCCGGAAGGGCTTGCGCCGGAGAGTCTGCAAGCGGCCGAGCCCCGGCTTTCCATCGAACTTCTGTCCTTGGGAGCGTTGGCCGCGCAGCAGCTCTATTGGGACAAGAACAGCGCCCGCTGTTCCAAGTGCGGCGGCGAACAGGAGCGCTTGCCGGGGGAGTGGGGGAAAAAGTGCCGGGAGTGCGGCGCCCTGCATTTTCCCCACATTCATCCCTGCGTTATCGTTCTGGTTCGGCGCGGCGTTGAGGTGCTGCTGGTGCGCAAGGCCGAATGGGTGGCGGGGCGCTACGGGCTGGTGGCGGGTTTTCTCGACATGGGCGAATGTCTGGAGGAGGCGGTAGTGCGGGAAGTGCGGGAAGAGACCGGCATCCGCATCAAGAATCTGCGCTACGTCGGCAGCCAGAGCTGGCCCTTCCCCAGTCAGCTGATGGCCGGTTACGTCGCCGACTACGACAGCGGAGACATCGTCATCGAAACCAGGGAACTGGAGGATGCCCGCTGGTTCCCGGTCGACGCCCTGCCCCTGCTTCCCCCCAAGCGCAGCATCGCCCGCTGGCTCATCGATACTTTCGCCAAGGGCTAGTACTTGTAACAATCGTTCTTTCGCCGTAAACCCCTCTCAATCTCCCCTTGTCAGGGGAGACTTAAAGGCTTCCCCCCTGATAAGGGGGGATTGAGGGGGGTTGGTTTTGGCTGTTCCGCTGTATTCGTCCGGACCCCTTCCTGATTCAGGAGGGGTTTTTTTACTGTTGGGATTGGGCGAAGGGGCAGAGCTCCTGCAACGGGCAGTCGGCGCAGAGGGGCTTGCGTTTGCGGCAGAGCTGTTTGCACTGCTCGACGATGAGGGCGTGATACTTGTTGAAGAGGTCGGGGTCGGCGGGGAGGCGTTCCATGAAGAAGGCGCGGATGTCTTCGTAGGGGGCGGTCGGGTCGAGCAGGCCGAGGCGGCCGAAGAGGCGGCGGGTGTAGGCGTCGACCACGAAGGAGGGCCGCCCCCCGGCGTAAAGGAGGATGGAATCGGCCGTTTCCGGCCCGACCCCTTTAAGCGCCAGCAGTTCCCGGCGCGCTTCCGACAGGGGGGCGGCGAGCAGGCGGCCGAGGTCGCCGCCGTGACGGGCGAACAGGTATTCGACAAAGAGCTGCAAGCGCTCGGCCTTCTGCCGGAAGAAACCGGCCGGGCGAATCCACTCTTCCAGTTGCCCGCGGGGCGCGGCGCGCAGCGCCTCCGGAGTCAGCGCCCCTTCGCGACGGAGGTTGGCGATGGCCTTTTCGACGTTGGTCCAGGCGGTGTTCTGGGTGAGGATCGCGCCGATCACCACCTCGAAGGGGGACTCGGCCGGCCACCAGTGCAGGGGGCCGAAATGGGCGAGGAGGCGGTCGAAGACCGGTTGCAGGGGGGCGCTACTCATCCTTTGCCGCCGATCTGCTCGCGCACCAGCTGTGCCAGGCGGTCGGCGATGATGACGCCGCCGCCGCCCGCCAATGCTTCCGTCGGTTCCGGCAGCGTCAGTAAATCCTCCAGCGCCGCCCCCCAATGTCCCCGGCGCAACGCGTCGTTGCCGATCTCCCGGGCCCGGCCGTAGCGGTGCAGGCCCTCGATCAAGAGCGCCTGCTCGCGGAAATCCCCGCGCCCGGTGTAGAGACAGGCGGTGCCGTTGGCCAGGCATTCGGAGACGATGCCGTAGCCCGGCTTGGTCACCACCGCGTCGGCGGCGCGAACGAGATCGGGATAGGCGTAATCCCCCGCCGGCAGCGGCCGCAGGTTGGCGGGCGCGTCGGGGAGGGCGGTTTCGCTCAGAAAAATCCAGTCGGTCAGGCGGCCAAGGGGCGCCGGATCGAACGCCTTCAGCCCGAAGCCGCCAAAAGAAATCAATCCCACCCGGCGATCCGCCGGCAGTCCCAACTTTTCCCGGATTTCCCCCTTTTCATAGGCGCTGACCCGCGCCACCAGCGGCTGATCCTCGACGGCGCGGATCACCGATTCCTCGCCGTGGAAGGGGAGACGCAGCAGCAAGTCGGCTTTGCGGTAGTCATCCTCCAGCGATTGCAGTACGTCGTCGTAACCGGGGTGCCGCTCGGCCAGCCCAACGTAGATCCAGTCCCAGGTGAAGTTGGAAATCCCCACCGCATAGACCCCGGCGGCAGCGGCGGCGGCGAAAGCGGCCGCCGGGATGTCCGCCGCCACCAGCCTGACCCCTTCGGCCCGCAGCGAGGCTGCTTCCCGCTCCACCAGCCGTTGCCGCCGAGGCAGGAAGTCCCGGTAGGCGCGCAGGGTTTCTTCCTCGCGCATGAGCAGGCTGTCCTGTTGCAGCACGCCGAAATCCAGAGCCAACGGCCGTACCTCGGCCTTCTTGTCGAGAAATCCGCGAAAAAACCAGGGGGCGGCGGTGGAGACGACCTCGGCGGAAAGCTGCGGATGCCGGCGGCGCAGGGTATTGATGATCTGGCAGGAGCGGCTGGCGTGCCCCAGGCCGTGGCCGGTGATGTAATAACGGATAGGGCTCATGGAAGGATAGATAACACGCACTGATGACCGGGGCAAGGGGGGAGGTCAAGAGGCGCGGTCGCGACCCCGGAGTTTCCTCTTGTCGGGCCCAGACGATTGCGTTAACGTCGTTTTCGGTGATTCCGGAGGGAAAGGCAAAACTCAGAAGGCGGTCTGAAGGCGTCAATTATTAACCTTAGCACCATGTAACATTTAAATATTCGCAATGAATCAACCTGCTGTATAATCATGGCAATCCAAGGAGGTTGCCATGGTCCCAAGATATCGAGTTACGCTGACAGAACCGGAACGTGCCCAACTTGAAGCATTAACACGCAATGGGAAAACCGGAGCCAAAAAGTTCATCCATGCCCGTGCGTTGCTGCTTTGCGATGCAGGTCCAGGTGGTCCCGCCTGGCCTGTTGCCGATGTTGCGGAAGC
>JAVFAR010000038.1:0-23433 GCA_034002365.1 Trichloromonas sp. | reverse complement strand
ATAATTAGGATCAGACCGTTTCGAAACAGACTCCGCACGGTTGCCCTGGCGCTCCCCGCCACCGGCGCGAGGAGGCCTTCATGACCCGTCGCTTCACCCTTCTGCTGGTCGACGACAACCTGCCTCAGATCGCCCCTCTGCGGGACTTTCTCGAAGAGGCCGGGTATCGGGTGCGGACCGCCGACAACGGCATGAAAGCGATCGCCGCCATTTACCAGCGCCCCCCGGATCTGGTCCTTTCCGATATCCCCATCTCCGAACTCAACGGCTACCACCTCTGCCGCATCCTCAAGAACGACCCCCTGACCCAGGACATCCCCATCATTCTCTTCAGTTCCCAGGCGGAACCGCACAACCGCTTCTGGGGGGAAAAGGCCGGGGCCGATGCCTTTCTGGAAAAGACCGCCGAATTCCCCCGCACCCTGGCGGCCATCGAGAGTCTTATCAAAGAACGCAAAGAAACGACGGAGCCGCCTGCGAAAGGAATCCGGGGGCTCGACGGCAAGGCGATCCGTAACCAGATCACCGGCCTTCTCGACCGTCTTCTTTACGAGTCGACGATTTCCAACGAAATCCTCAAACTGACCGGACTCGCCCACGACAGCGAGACTCTGGCCCGGGAATTCTTCGATTTTCTCGCCCTCATCTGCCGCTACAGCGCCGCCGGCCTGCTGTTGCGGGAAGGCGCGGATAAATATTCGATTTTTCTGCAACTGATGGAGCCGGTTTCGGACGGATTCATCGAGCATGCCCGCAAAGAGATGCTGCACCGGGCCGGACTCGACCGCGAAGCCGCGGGCAAGTACCGTTTCATTCTGATCGAGCGAGAGAGCGGAGGAGGACGGGCGATGCCGGTCAGCTTCCAGGTGCTGAGATCCCTGCCCATTCACGACGGCAACGAACTGCTGGCGTCACTGACCCTCTTTGAAAGCGGCCAGCGGCGGCTGACCGAGGGGATGAGCCACGCCCTCGGCGTCATCGCCGGCCGGCTGCTGATTGTCGCGCGCTACCTGAAAAAAATCAAGGATATCGAGAACGTCAAAGCCGATCTGGTGTCGATGCTGGTGCACGACATGCGCTCGCCGCTGACCGGCATCAGCGGCTTCACCAATGTTCTCGCCGAGGGCATTCTCGGAAAGGTCTCCCCCGATCAGGGGGCGGCCCTGAAAAATATTCAGGAAGGGTGCAACCGGCTGCTGGCGCTGATCGACGATATTCTCGACTATTCCAAACTGGAGGCGGGCAAGATGCTGGTGGCGGCGCGCCCCCTCGACCTCGCCCCCCTGCTCGCCCAGGTTCTCGGTTCCTTTTCGATCCAACTGCAGGAGCATCGGTTGCAGGTCGAAACGGAACTGCCCGAAAACCTGCCTCAGGTCATGGCCGACGAAAAACAGCTGACCCGGGTTCTGTCCAACCTGATCAGCAACGCCGTCAAGTTCACCCCCGACGGCGGCCATATCCGTATCACCGCCGCTCCCGCCACCACCCGCCAGAAGCAACCGGCTCTGGAAATCAGCGTCAGCGACACCGGCTGCGGCATTCCGGAGGAACAGCAGAAGACCCTCTTCGACCGCTACGAGCAGCTGCCCAGCGCCACCGTCTACCGCAAAGGAACCGGCCTGGGGCTGGCCATCTGCAAGGAGATTGTCGGCCTGCACCATGGCGACATCGCCGTGCGCAGCCCGGTCGCCGACGGCGCCGGCAGCTGTTTCGCCTTCACCCTCCCCCTGGCCCAGCCCTGAAGACTTCCAAAATCCGTGAATTCGAACTGACTTTCGAGGTTACCTGCTGCTTTTCAGTTACCGGCAGGTGAGGCGTCAGGGGTGAAGAGTGAAACCTGAAACTCCCAACAAATACGGGTCTATGGTTTTTTCTCCTCACCCCTTTCCCCTCACGCCTCACGGATTCAGGGGTGTCTCAACCCCGATCGAAAAAGGGGCTCTTGCCGCTGACCGAAAGGGGGATGCCATAGGCGATCCGCACCCCCTCGCCGAGCAGTCCCATCTCGATGGCGGCCTTGCCGGCGCTGTACATGACGCGGTTATCGAGGCGCATATCGGCGGCCCGGCTCACCGCCGAACCGACGGCGATGCCCAGATCGCCGGTGGCAAAGGCGCAGGTGGCGCCCGCCGCCTGCATCGCGGCGCAGTCGGCGAAGCCGCAGTAACCGCAATGGGGCAGGCCCAGAGGCTCCATGCGGGTACCGATGAGGACCAGCGCCGACGCCAGGGCAAGATTACCGGCGTCGCGGGCGAAAAAAGCCGCCTGGTCGCGCTCGGCGATCATGCGCATGGTATCGGCCAGCCGCCCCAGCTCGACGCCGCTGACCACGGCGGTCACCAGCAGATCCCGCCCCCGTCCCTTGGGGGCGGTGCGCGCCGCCGCGCAGAGCATCTCCGCGGCCCGTTCGACCCATTCGCTCTTCGATTCCGGATTGATCGTCAGCATTGGATTCACTCCTTTTCGGAAAAACAACCAGGAGACAGGAAAAACCCTTTGAAGAAAGGGCTGCACGCAGCAGAATAAACCGGAAAAAGCTCTTTTAACGCAGAACACCGAGAAAAGTTGGGGTTTTCAAGGAAATGAGGGGGTTTCACCTGTCGCTTTCTTTGGCTGATGGGTTATTCTCTGTGGCTCTGTGTCCCTGTGGTAATTAGGAGCCGTTTTAGGAATTTAATCAGACCAGGAGATGCCCATGCCCCAGATTCATCCCAGCGCCGTGGCCGATCCCGGCGCCCGTCTCGCCGACGACGTTCAGGTCGGCCCGCACGCATTCATCGACGCCGACGTCAGCATCGGTCCCGGCTGCCGCATCCTGCACGGCGCCCATGTCGGCCGCTGGACCCGCCTCGGCGCGAACAATATCCTCTACCCCGGCGCCGTCGTCGGCCACGACCCCCAGGATGTCGGCTACAAAGGGGAAGAGGCCTGGACCGAGATCGGCGACGGCAACATCATCCGCGAAGGCGTGACCATCCACCGGGGGAACCGGCCGGGCACCGTCACCCGGGTCGGCGACCACAACTTCTTCATGGTCAACAGCCACGTCGCCCACAACTGCGTCATCGGCAACCACGTCATCCTGGTCAACGGCGCCCTGCTCGCCGGCCATGTGGAGGTCGGCGACCGGGCGATCATCTCCGGCAACTGCCAGGTCCACCAGTTCGTGCGCATCGGCCCCTTCGCCATGATGCGCGGCGGCTCCGGCGCGGCCAAGGACGTCCCCCCCTTCTGCATCAACGACGGGCTCAACTGGCTGCGCGCCATTAATGTTGTCGGCCTCAGGCGCAACGGCTTCGACGACGGCCGCATCCGCGCCGTCAAGGAAGCCTTCAAGACCCTCTTCCGCGCCAACCTCCCCCTCGCCGAAGCCCTGCAAAAGCTGGCCGACGATCCCCAGTGCACCGACGATGTGCGGCAGATGCTCGATTTCATCCGCGAAAGCAAACGCGGTGTCGGCAGCGGCCGGGGTTCCAGCCGCGAGTAACTAGCCCAGACCTCCCCCCTGCCGCGCCAGCGCGGCGAAGTCCGCGGCCGGCAGGGGGCGGCTGAAATAAAAACCCTGAAAGCTGTCACAGCCGCACCGGCGCAGAAAATCGAGCTGCCGGCGGGTCTCGACCCCCTCGGCCACCGCCTGCAGGCCGAGGCTGTGGGCGATGGCGACGATACTGGTGACGACCGCCGCGGCGCTGGGATCGTCGGCGGCGTCGCTGATGAAAGAACGGTCGATCTTCAGGCTGTCCACGGGAAAGCGGCGCAGGCAGTTGAGCGACGAGTAGCCGGTGCCGAAATCGTCCAGGGCCAGGGTGACGCCGAGATCCTTGAACTGGCGCATGGTCGCGGCGGCGGCCTGGGGATCGCGCATGATCATGCTTTCCGTCAGCTCCATCTCCAAAAGACCCGGCTCCAGATCCTGTTCCCGCAGAAATCGCCGGGCGGTCCCGGCCAGATCCTCCCGGCGGAACTGCCGGGCGGATAGATTGGCCGCCACCGGCAGCAACGGCAAGCCTTCATCCCGCCAGCGCCTGAGCTGCGCGCACACCTCTCCCAGCACCCATTCGCCGATGGGCAGAATCAGCCCGGTTTCCTCGGCCAGGGGGATGAACGTCCCCGGCGCCACCATCCCCCGCTGGGGATGGCGCCAGCGCAAGAGCGCCTCGGCCCCGTGGATTTCCCCGGTGGCCAGGGCCACCTTGGGCTGATAATGCAGGCAGAATTCCTCCCGCTCCAGGGCCCGGCGCAGGTCGGCCTCCATCTCCAGGGTCTCCATGACCCGCTGATTCATCTCCGGCGCGTAGAAACGGAAGCAGTCCCCCTCCTCCTTGGCCCGGTACATGGCGACATCGGCGTTGCGCAGCAGGGTTTCGGCATCCTGACCGTCCCGGGGGTAGAGGCTGATGCCGAGGCTGGCGGTGACGGTGAGATCCCGTTCCCCGAGCGGATAAGGCAACGTCAGGTGCTCCAGCACTTTCCGCGCCACCGGCCCGACATCGTCCTCCTCCTCCAGCTCCCCGAGCAGAAGAACAAACTCGTCGCCGCCGAGACGGGCGACGCTGTCCATCTCGCGAACCACGGTTCGCAGGCGCTGGGCGGCGCTGAAGAGCAGTTCGTCCCCGACACTGTGGCCAAGGCTGTCGTTGAGTACCTTGAAACGGTCGAGATCGAGCAGCAGCACCGCGACCAGCCGCCGGGAGCGCTGGGCGTAATGGATCGCCTGCTGCAAACGGTCGAGGAGCAGGGTGCGATTGGCCAGACCGGTCAGTTCGTCGTGGGTGGCGAGATGACGCAACTGCTCCTCGTAGACCTTGCGTTCGCTGATGTCCTCCTTGACCGCGAGAAAATGGCTGACCGCGCCGAATTCATTGCGAATGGCGGAAATCGCCGCCGATTCCCAGAAGAGCGAACCATCCTTGCGCCGGTTATGGAACTCGCCGCGCCACTCGCCGCCGGCGGTGATCGTTTCCCACAGGCGCCGATACTCCTCCTCGCTCGTTTCTCCCGACTTCATCAGACTCGGATTGCGTCCCAGCACCTCTTCCGACGCATAGCCGGTGACCTGGGTAAACTTGGGGTTGACGTATTCGATGCGCCCCCAGGGATCGGTGAGGATGACCGAGGCCGGACTCTGCTCCACCGCCGTCGAGAGCTTGCGCATCTCCTCCTCGTAAAGCCTGCGGTCGGCGATGTCGTAGACAAAGGCGAAATAGAGGGATTGCCCTTCGTAGTCGAGACGGCTGAGGGTCACCTCCACGGGAAAGAGCGTTCCGTCCTTGCGCCGATGCACGCTTTCGAAGGTGCGGGTTTCCTGCCCGTCGAGAGACCGGCGCTGCTCGCGCCAGAGACTCTCCGTCAGGTTGGGGTCGAGGTCGTAAAGGGAGCGTTCCCGCAGTTCCGCGTGGGGATAGCCAAGACTCCGGCAGGCCCGCTCGTTGGCGAGGAGGATACGGCCTTCGGCGTCGACGCGCAGCATGCCGATCGCCGCGTGGTCGATGCAGAATTGCGCCAGCCGCCGATCCGTTTCCGCCTTCTTGCGCTCGCTCACGTCGTGGATGATGGACAGCAGCAACGAACGGCCGAAGAGGCTGATCGCCGCGCTGAAGACCTCCACATCACGGATCGTGCCGTCGGCCAGGCGATGGCGGAAGTTGAAATGATAGCGCTGGGCCGCTTTCGCCAGCGCCATTTCCCGGCGCACCTCGTCGGCATCGAGGGTGTTGATCTCGGTAATCCGCTTGGTGCGGAGCTGCTCGCGGCTGTAGCCGTAAAAAAACGCGGCCGCGGGATTGGCATCGACAATCTCGGAGCTCTCGGGATCGATCAGGAGCATGACCGCGTGATTGTCCTCGAAGAGGCAGCGATAGCGTTCCTCGCTCTCGCGCAGCGCCGCATTCGCCCGCCGGTTCTCAATGCGCAGGCGCTGCTGCTCCAAGGCCCCCAGCACCGCCGGACCCAGGCGCGAGAGATGATCCTTGAGGATGTAGTCCCAGGCTCCGGCCTTCATGCAGGAGACCGCCATCGCCTCGTCAAGGGCGCCGGTCACGAGGATGAAGGGGACGTCGGGACAATGGGCCAGGGCCAGATCCAGCGCGGCGAGGCCGTCGAAGCGCGGCAGATGATAGTCGCAGAGAATCACATCCGGAGCGAAATCCGCCAGCGCCGCCAGATAGTCCTCGCGGGTCTCCACCCGCCGGAAGTCGCAGGCGGGGAGCACCTTGCGCACTTCGTAGCTGTTGAGTTCGGCGTCGGCGGAGGAATCCTCCACCAACAGTATCCGTAAAGCGAGGGGCAAAAGCGTTCTCCCAGAACGAGGTTTTATAAATAACTATACGCTAATTTCAGACTCTTGCCGTCGGAAGAGAATCGCTTTCGTTCGTTGCCTCCCCGGACCCCAGGGTGAAGTAGAAGGTCGCCCCCTTCCATCGTCGTAACCTGTTCAGCCCAGGGATTTTTCCACATCGGCGGTCTTGCCGATGAGGATGAGGATGTCGCTGTCCTTGATCACATGGGTGGGGGGCGGCGCGGGGATGAACTGGTCGGTGAGAACATCCTTGACGGCGATAACGGTGACGTGAAACCTGCGGCGCAGATCGAGTTCGACCAGGGTCTTGCCGATGAAATGCCGGGGGGGAACCGTTTCCGAGAGGGAATACTCCTCGGCCAGGGGGATGAATTCGAGGATGTTGGGGGTGGAGAGGCTGTGGGCGATCTTCCGCGCCATATCCTTTTCCGGATAGATGACCTCCGTCGCCCCGACTTTCTCCAGAATCTTGCCGTGATCCTCGCTGATCGCCTTGACCAAAATCCGCGGAACCTTCAATTCCTTGAGATAAAGGGTGATCAGGGTCGACAGGTGCGAACGCTCGCCGGTCGAAACCACCGCCGCGTCCACCTCCCGCACCCCCTGCGCATCGAGAAACTCCTTATTGGCGGCATCCCCCAGAATCGCCTGATCGGAAAAATCTTTCACCGCCTGCACCTTGTCGCGGTCGGAATCGATGGCGATCACCTCGTGACCGTCGGCATAGAGGGTCGAAGCCACATGAAAACCGAAGCTGCCCAGGCCGATCACGCAAAACTTCTTTTTCTTCATAAAACTCCCTTCATTCAGCCGATCATGACGTTCTCTTCGGCATAACGGGCGGAAAAACGCCGGGTCTTCCCGGCGATGGCGAAGGCCAGGGTCAAGAGCCCCACCCTACCGACAAACATCAGCAGGATGATGATCCACTTGCCCGTTGTATTCAGTTTTCCGGTCATGCCCATGGACAGGCCGGCGGTGCCGAAAGCGGAGACCGCTTCAAAAGCGCAGGCGAGAAACTCCCGGGGATTTTCATGAGTTGGATCGGGGCTTTGCACGATCAGGAGGGCAAAAAGGGCACACCCGATGAGGATGGCGGCGAGAAGAACCAGAGCCAGGGCCTTGGTCACCAGTTCATCGGGGATCGTCCGGTGAAACAGACTGACATGGGGATTGCCCCTGAGCCGGTTGTAAAAGACGGCGAAAAAGAGCGCCAGGCAGGTGGTTTTCACCCCGCCGCCGGCCGATCCCGGCGAAGCGCCGACGAACATGAGAAACATCACCAGAAACAGGGTCGGGGCACGAAAGGCGTTCAGGTCGACGCTGTTGAAGCCGGCGGTGCGGGCCGAAACCGACTGGAAAAGAGAGATCCAGAACCCTTCCATGAAAGACATCCCGGCCAGGACGTTATCCTTCTCCAGCCAGCCGATCAGAACAGCGCCGAAAACGATCAGAAAAACCGAGGTCGCCAAGACTACCTTGCCGTGCAGGGAGATACGGACAGGCCGCCGGGCTTTTTGTCCCCCGCGGTTAACCCAGGCCATGACCTCGCGGATCACCAGAAAACCGATCCCGCCCAGGATAATCAATGCCATGATCGTCATGTTGACCAGAGGATCGTCGCGAAAACCGACCAGGCTGTCGGGAAACAGGGAAAATCCGGCGTTGCAGAAAGCGGAAATGGAATGGAAAAACGCACTGTAGAGCCCCGGCCAGAATCCCAGCCGGGGGACCAGAACCACAGCCAGCAACGCCGCCCCCAGGGCTTCGATGACCAGGGTCAGCACCACGATTCCCCGGATCAATTCCCGCCAGGAACCGACCGGGGTGTGCATGAGGGTTTCGTTGATGATCCAGCGCCCCTTGGCGCCGACGCCGATGCGCAGATAGATGAAGAGATAGACCGAAAAGGTCGTGATCCCCAATCCCCCCACCTGGATCAGCGCAAGAATGACCGATTGGCCGAAGAGGCTGAAGCGGCTGCCGGTATCGACCACCGTCAGGCCGGTGACGCACTGGGCCGAAGTCGCGGTGAAGAGCGCATCGAGAAAGGAAAGGGGCTCCCCTCGCGCCGCCAGCGGGGTGGCGAGCAGCGCGGCGCCGAGTAAAATCGCCAGAGCGTAAAAGAGCGCCAGCAGTTGGGCCGGCGAAAATTGTTTCAGCCGTTTTGCCCAAGGACCATTTTGATCGCTAGACAGGGAGAAGGGCATCGCGAATCCGACAAGACGGGGTGAGCGCCGAATTGAGTCGTCAAATAAAGGAAGAGGATAACACAGCCGCCGATCTCACCGGGGGATTTTTCCCGCCGCCCCCAGATCCCGAACCAGCTTGGCCAGCCCCCAGAAGAGGACGAAAAACTCCAGCCGCCCGAAGAGCATGCCGAAAATCTGCAGCCAGAGCTGACCGCCGGGAGCGTCGGCACCGGTGATGCCCACGGACAAGCCGACGGTGCCGAGGGTGCTGGCGAACTCGAAGAGGCTGTCGCCCAGGGAATGGCCGTAGGCCGTCAGGGCGCAGCCGCCGAGGAGCCAGACCAAGAGAAAGAGCCCGACATAGGCGGCCGCCTTGCGGATCTCGCTCTCCCCCAAAAAGCGCCGCCGCCCGCCGATCCAGATCCCCTCTTCGCACCGTTCCCGGGGAGAACGGGCGGCTTCCAGGACTTCCCGGCGCAGCCCCTTGAACAAAAGATAGATCCGGTGCAGCTTGATGCCCCCCGCCGTGGAATTGGCGCCGCCGCCGATGAGCATGAGCAGGATCAGGACCAGATAGCCGAGATCTTCGCCGCCGCTGAAGGCGATGGTCTGAAAACCGGTGGTGGAGAGGGCGGAGACGACCTGAAAAAGGAGCACCCGCAGATATTCGGGCAGTTCGGGATAGACCCGGAAGGCGCCGGCGAGGAAGAGGACCGCCGTCGCCAAGGGGAAGAGGAGCGCCGCCAGCCGCACCTCGCCGTTGCCGAGCACGGCCCGCCACTGCCCCTTGAGCAGGGTGTAGGCGGTGAGAAAATTGAGGGAACCCAAGAGCATTAACAGTATCAGCACGAATTCGACGGCCGGGCTGTTCCAGTGAGCGATGGAGTCGCCCCGGGTCGAGAAACCGCCGGTGGAGAGGGCGCAGAAGGCATGATTGAGGGCATCGAACCAGCCCATGCCGGCAAGCACCAACGCCGGTACGCCGAAGAGCAGATAACCGAAGTACAGGCGCAGTACCAGCCGCGCCGACTGGCGCACCTGGGGAACGAGCTGCTCGGCGCGCCCTTCGGCGGCGCTCAACCCGACCCCGGCCGGACCGGCCATGGCGCTGAGCATGAGAACCGCCAGCCCGGCGCCGCCGGCGAACTGCATGAGACTGCGGAAAAAGAGGAGCAGAGGCGAGGTCCGCGCCGCATCCAGCACCGACAGGCCGGTGGTGGTCCAGCCGCTGGTGGACTCGAAGAGGGCCTCCGTCCAGCCCTGCCCCGCCCAGACGAAGGGAACGGCGCCGGCAACAATCGCCGCCAGCCAGGCCAGCACCACCAGCAACGACCCTTCGGCCAGGGAAAGGAGGCTGTCCTCCGGCACTCGCGCGCAGGCGCGCAGAAGCCCGCCGAGCAGAAACAGCCCCAGGCCGGGAAAGAGAAAGCCGCCGAGCAGGGGAGCGTCTTTGGGGAAAACGAGGAGGAGCGGGAGCGGCGCCAGCAGCAGCAGGCCGATGAGCGCGACGAGGTAGCCGAGATGGCCGCGGAGAAAGCGGTAGCGCCCCCGCAGATAATCCAGATAGCGGCGGTCGTTCACCGGGATTCCTCGCCGGTGAGCAGGCGCAGGGCCGCTTCCAGGCTCGCGGGGGCGGCGATGAGAATCAGCCGGTCGCCGGGGCGCAGGTGGGTTCCGCCCTTGGGAATCAGCACCTTGTCCCCGCGAATGATGCCGCCGAGCAGGGCTTCCTCGGGCAAGGTCAATTTTTTCAGGGGAAGTCCGACCGCCGGCGCCTCCTCCCGCAGCAGCACCTCGGAAACGGAAACCGAACCGTCCCCCACCGCCATCATTCGGGCGATTTCCTCGAACCCGGCCTGCTCTTCGATGATGAGGGAAAGAATCCGCGTCGCGGAGATCGCCGTCGTCACCTGCAACCGGTGAAAAACCTCTTCATTCTCCGGATCGTTGACCAGGGCGATGGTGCGCGGCACCCGGTACATGCGCCCGGCGATCTGGCAGATCGCCAGGTTGTCCTCGTCGTTGGGCAACAGGGCCAAGACCGTGTGCGCCCGCCAGGCCCCCGCCTCCTTCAGCACCCGAGGGTCGGTGGCATCCCCGGCCAGAACCGCCGCGCCGGTGCGCCGTGAGAGCTCCCGCGCCTCTTCCTCACTGGGGGCGACGACTCTCACGTCCACCCCCCGCCGGGAAAATTGCCGCGTCAGGTAATAGAGGATCTTGCCGCTCCCCGCCAGAATGACCTTCATGACCGATTGTCCTCTCCGGCAAAGCGCCGCAGGAACTCCCCGGCGCTGAGGCGGGTCGGGCTGATGGTTTCCACCCCCAGGGTGCGATACATCTCCTCCCGGGCCGGATCGTAGACCCGGGCCAGCACCCGAGGCACCGCGAAGACCGTCTTCGCCACCTGGGCGACCATGAGATTGACCGTATCCTTCTCGGTGGTCGCCATCAGGCAGTCGGCCCGCTCCAGATCGGCCTGACGCAACACCCGCTGTTCCACCGCATCGCCGGTCACCCGAAACCCGCTGAAACCGGCGTCGAGCAGGGCGAAGGAGGACTCAAGACGATCGACGACCACGACCCGGGCACCCTCCCGGCTCAGTTCCCCGGCCAGGAGCGCCCCCAGCCGACCGCAACCGGCAATGACCACCGCCGGCGACCTCTTTTTGCCCATGGGAACTCCTTTCCACTCGCCCGAAATCCCGCCGCTTGCGCAGGGGCGCCGCTCATCTATAATACCATTCGGAATAAAGATTTCCGGCGCGTCCCGCCCCCTTCCCTGAGGAGAAATCATGAAACGGCTCAGTCTCCCCATCCTCATCGTCGCCGCCCTGGCGGTTATCGCCATTCCCGCCGGTCCTTCCGCCGCCGGCCGCGTCGCAGGCGATTACGGTTCAGCAACGCGCGTCGGCTCCTGGGATGACCGCTCCCGGGAGGGGAGCGACCGCGAAGACCTGCGCTACCTGGAAGAGCGGGAGTACGAGCGCCGCTATCGCGACCGGGACGACAACGAGAGCCGCCGGGAGTTGCGGGAGAACGAAGAGGACTACCGCGACCGGGACAACGAACGGGAGCGTCTGCGGGAGCGCTTTCCCGAGGACCAGAGGGACCGCCGAGAATATGACGACCGGGGAGATCGCGGCGACCGGGAAAATCCTTATCGCGAACAAAACCGCTACGAGAACCGCGAAGGGCGGGGGTATGAAGACGATGAAATGAGCCCGGCGGCGCGGGAACGGGAATGGCGAAGGAAGGTGGAACAGGAGCAGAGGGAGCTCGGCCGGGGTTCGGAACAAGGCCAGACCCAGCGCGAGGAACACCGCCGCAAATGGTGGAATTTCTGGGACTGATCCGCCCACCGGCAAAGCGAAGGGGACGTCCCTTCGGCATCCGCCCTCCCCCCTCACCGCCCCTTCGGCAGGGGCGGTCGCGCCTTTTTTCACCCGCGAGAAGAACAAGGTCATGACCGGCGACCAGATCACCATCTTTGCCATTCTCGGCCTGACCCTGGCGCTCTTTATCTGGAACCGCTGGCGTTACGACATCGTCTCCCTGTTGGCCCTGCTCGCCGTGGCGGGCTTCGGGCTGGTGCCGGGCGAGAGGATTTTCGCCGGCTTCGGTCATCCGGCGGTGGTCACGGTGATGGCGGTGCTGGTCCTCAGCCGCGGGCTCTTTCTCGCCGGCGCGGTGGACAGCATGGCCCGGGCCCTGGCCCGGGTGGGCCGGCGCCCCAGCATCCAGGCCGCCGTCCTGACCGGGATCGTCGCTCTCAGTTCCGGCGTCATGAACAATGCCGGCGCCCTCGCCCTGCTCATGCCTGTCGCCGTCTGGATGTCCCGGCAGAGCGGCCGCTCCCCTTCCCTGCTGCTCATGCCCCTGGCCTTCGGCTCCCTCCTCGGCGGCACCCTGACCATGATCGGCACGCCGCCGAACATCATCATCGCTTCTTACCGCGAACACACCGGCGCCCCCCCTTTCGGCATGTTCGACTTCCTCCCCGTAGGGAGCGCGACCGCCCTCGCCGGCCTGGTCTTCATCGCCCTGGCGGGCTGGCGGCTGACCCCGAAACGCATTCGCGAGGGGTCGAAAAAACTCTTTCGCATCAGCGACTATCTCACCGAGGTGCGGGTTCCCGAATCCTCGCGGCTGGTCGGGCAGCCCCTGCACAACCTGCTGTCGATCGCGGGCATCTTCGGCGGCGCCCTGCTGCTGGTCCTGACCCGGGTACTCTCCGCCCGCGAGGCCTACGCCGCCATCGAGCTGCCGGTCATCGTCCTGCTGGCGGCCCTCATCCCCCTCGGCGAAGCCCTGGAGACGAGCGGCGGAGCGCGGCTCATCGCCGAGGAGCTGCTGACCTTCGCCCGGGGGGCCTCACCCACCGCCGCCCTGGCGCTGCTCACGGCCGCCACCATGCTGCTGTCCAACGTGGTCAACAACACCGCCGCCGCGATCCTGACGGCGCCCATCGCCCTCGGTCTGGCCGAAAGGCTGGGCATCTCCGCCGATCCGCTGCTCATGGGAGTGGCCATCGGCGCCTCCTGCGCCTTTCTCACCCCCATCGGCCATCAGTCCAACACCCTGGTCATGGAACCGGGCGGCTACCGCTTCGGCGACTACTGGCGCATGGGGCTGCCCCTCTCCCTCCTGCTGCTCGCCGTCGCCGTCCCCCTCATCCCCGCGTCTGGCCCTTCTAGCCGTCACTCCCAACTCCCAACTCCCAACTAACCCTCCTCCTCCCCCTCCGCTTCGATCCCATACTTGGCCAGCCGATAACGGATGGAGCGGAAGGTGATGCCGAGCAGCTCGGCGGCCTTCTTGCGCACGCCGCCGGTCTTTTCCAGGGTCCTGAGCAGAATGTCCTTTTCGATCCCCCCCAGGTAGGCGTCGAGATCGAGCCCGCCATCGGGGATCTGCGTCAGGGCGCCGGTCACCACCGGGGAGTCGTAGCGCAGATGAGCGGGCAGGCAATCGACGGTCAGCTCCTCGGCCGGGCCGAGGACCACGCAGCGTTCGATGACATTTTCCAGTTCGCGGATATTCCCCGGCCAATGGTAATCGAGCAGGCGGCGCAGGGCCTTCTCCTCGATTTTCATCTCCTTGCGCCCGCTGAGCTTTTCGAAAAAATGCTCGATCAAGAGCGGGATGTCGCCGCGCCGCTCGCGCAGCGGGGGGAGGGTAACGCAGATGACGTTGAGCCGGTAATAGAGATCCTCGCGGAAAGTCCCCTTGGCCACGGCCTCGGCCAGATCCTTGTTGGTGGCGGTCACCACCCGCACATCGACCTTGATGTCCTTGGTTCCCCCCACCCGGCGGAATTCCCGCTCCTGCAAGACCCGCAGCAATTTGACCTGCATCATCGCCGGCAGTTCGCCGATTTCGTCGAGAAAGAGGGTGCCGCCGTTGGCGACTTCGAAAAGACCCGCCTTCTGCTGCACGGCGCCGGTGAAACTCCCCTTTTCATGGCCGAAAAGTTCGCTTTCCAGCAGATTCTCGGGGATGGCGCCGCAGTTGATGGGGACGATCGGCTTGTCGCGCCGGTCGCTGTTGTAATGGATGGCCCGCGCCACCAGTTCCTTGCCGGTGCCGCTCTCGCCGAAAATCATGACGTTGGCTTTGCTCGCCGCGACCTTTTCGATGAGGTTGTATACCTCCTGCATGCCCTTGCTCTTGCCGATGAGGCTGCAGAAGGAATAGCGCTTGCCCAGCTCCTTCTTGAGTTCCTGGTTTTCCCGGCGCAGGCTCCGGCGCTCCAGGGCGTTCTGCACCACCAGACGGATCTCGTCATTCTTGAAGGGCTTGATGATGTAGTCGTAGGCGCCGTTCTTCATCGCCTCCACCGCTTCTTCGGTGGTGGAAAAAGCGGTGATCATGATCATGGCGGTATCGGGAAAGCGCTGGCGGACATGGGCGAGCAGTTCGAAGCCGGTCATTCGCGGCATCTTGATGTCACTGATGATCAGATCATAGGCGCAGGAGCGCAGGCGCTCGGCGGCCTGCTGCCCGTCGCCGACGGCGTCGACCTGATAGCCGTCGCTGTGAAGCATGATGCTGAGAAATTCACGCATGCTCTCCTCGTCGTCAACGATGAGAATGCGGGGCCGCGGCTCTTGAGTCATGGTCTTTCCTCGGTAACGGAACCGGGTTCCGGTGGTTGCGGTAATCGGATGGTGAATCGGGTGCCGCCGGCGGCGCCGGGCTCGACCCGCACTTCGCCGCCGTGTCCTTCGACGATGGCGTGCACGGTCGCCAGCCCGAGACCGGAGCCTTTGTCCTTGGTGGTGAAAAAGGGCTCGAAAATCCGGCCGCGCAGCTCTTCGGCAATGCCCGGGCCGCTATCCTCCACATAGATCGCCGATTCCTCGGGCAGGATGCCGAAGGTGAGCGTCCCGCCTTCGGGCATGACCTCGGCGGCGTTGATCGCCAGGTTCCACAGGGCCTGACGGAGCTGCTGACGGTCGATGGCGAGACGAAAAGGGCCGCGGTAGGCACGAACCAGATGCAGGCCGGAAAAGCGCTGATCGCCGGCGAGCACCTCGATCAGTTCGTCGAGCAGCCGCGCGACATCGACCGGAAGGCGCTGCGCCGGGCGCGGCCGGGCATAGACCAGAAAATCGGTCAGGAGCACGTTGAGCCGCTGGGCTTCCTTGACGATGATCTTCATCAGACGCTGTTCCGTCTCGGTGAGATGCCCGCCTTCGAGCAGCAGCTGGGCGCTGCCGCTGATGGAGGCCAGGGGGTTGCGGATTTCATGGGCCATGCCCGAAGCCAGACGGCCGACGGCGGCGAGGCGGTCGGCGCGCTTGAGCTGTTCTTCCAGCAGTTTGAATTCGGTGAGATCCTGAAAAGCGACGAGCAGCCCGAGAATCTTCCCCTGGGAATCGCGCATCAGGGACGAGGCGTAGCCGAGGGTCAGACTCCGCCCGTCGGCAGTGACGAAGGGACATTCCCGCCGGTTGACGAGAAGGAAACCCTTTTCGCCGAAAACCTGAAAATCGGGGAAAAGCTCGGACAGCCCGCGATTGTAGACCTCGGACAGGGAAAGGCCGGAAATCCTTCCCGCCGCCTGATTGAAGGAGCGAATCCTTCCTTCGGGATTGACGATCATCAACCCGCTGGTGACATTGGCGAGAATCGTGCGGTTGAGATTTTCCAGCTCTTCGAAGTCGATCTCGCGCTTTTCCAGGGCCGCTTCGCTCCGCCGCAGGCGATCGACCAGGATCGTGCTGAAGAGCGCGGTGCAGAAGAAGGCGAGAACATTGACGAAGACCGAATAAAAGACCGCGTTGCCGTCAACCCGCTGGGCAAGCCCCGCCCCCCCGAAAAAGGGGAGATAGCCGTAGTATTGCAGATCGAGCAGACTGCCGTAGAGGATGGCCGAGGCCGAGGCGACGAACAGGATGTCCCGCCGGCTGAAAAAAAGGCTGGCGCCGATGATGACGAAAATGTAGAGGAAGGAAAAGAGGCTCTCGATGCCGCCGGTGACGTAGATCAGCGCCGTGGCCAGAAGCAGATCCCAGACGATCTGACCCTGAATAAAGAGGCGGGTATGACGCACATGGGGGAGCAGAAGAGCCGAGAGGCCGATCTGCGCGGCGCACAGCCCGCCGATGAGATAAAGGGCGAGCAGGACCGGGGAAAGGGCCAGCCCCCGGCCGTGCCATTGATAGACCACCGCCCCGAGGAGAAAGAGGGCGATGATCAGCGCACGGACCAGCAGATACCAGCGCAACTGACTCCTGGCCACCCGGCTCGGGCGGGGGCGGCGCAGGATCTCGAGAAGTGTCCGCATCAGCCGCCGACGGTGCCGGCCAGCTTGAAGATCGGCAGGTACATGGCGATAACCAGGCCGCCGACGGTGGTGCCGAGAAAGAGCATGAGCAGCGGTTCCATCATGGCGGTCAGGTTGGCCACCGCGTCGTCCACCTCATCGTCGTAGAAGTCGGCGATCTTGTTGAGCATGGTGTCGATGGCGCCGGACTGCTCGCCGACCGCGATCATCTGGCAGACCATGGGCGGGAAGACCCCCGACTCTTCCAGCGGTTCGGCGATGGTCTTGCCCTCGCTGATGCTCTGGCGCACCTTGTAGATGGCCGCTTCCACCGTCTTGTTGCCGGCGGTCTTGGCGACGATATCGAGACCGTCGAGAATCGGCACGCCGCTGGAGATCATCGTCCCCAGGGTACGGGTGAACTTGGCGACCGCGACCTTGCGGATGAGAATACCGAAAACCGGGACCTTCAAGGCCCACTTGTCGATCGCCGCCCGCCCCGCCTTGGTCCGGTAGATGCGTTTGACGCCCCAGATGGTGAGGAAAATGCCGGCGATGATGACGAGAATGTACTTCTGGATGAAGTTACTCATGTTGATGACGACCTGGGTCGGCATCGGCAGAGAGCCGCCGAAATCGGCGAACATCTTTTCAAAAGCGGGGATGACGAAAACCAGGATGACGGCGATGACCAGCACGGCGATGCCGATGATGGTGGTCGGATAGGTCATGGCGCTCTTGACCTGTTTTTTCAGCTTGAGCGCCTTCTCGATGTAGGCGGCGAGACGGTTGAGGATGGTGTCGAGAATACCGCCGACCTCACCGGCCGCGACCAGGTTGACATAAAGATCGTCAAAAGCCTTGGGATGTTTCTTCAGGGCGTCGGCGAAGGTCGAGCCGGACTCCACCGCCTCCTTGACGTTGACCAGTATCCCCTTGAAGGTCTTGTTGTCCTGCTGGCGGCCGAGGATATCGAGACACTGGACCAGAGGGAGACCGGCATCGATCATGGTGGCGAACTGACGGGTGAAGACCACCAGATCCTTGGTGGTGATCTTCGGGGCGAAGCCGGGGATTTTCAGTTCGGCATCGAGCCCCTTCCCCCGCTCCTTGACCTTGGTCGGCATGATCCCGTTCCGGCGCAACTGGGCATTGACCGCCGCCTCGTTGGGCGCATCCATCTCCCCCTTCTGCACCTGTCCCGCGCGATTCTTGCCTTCCCAGGAAAACTTCGCCATAAAAACACCTCGTCTTGAAACACCGATGGGTTCAGGGCGGGCGGCCTTGCGCCCGGCCCGTTAGGATCGAGCTACTGCCGTTGCGGCGCGGGAGCGCCGCCGGTGACATTGCGGCGCAGCACCGACGCCGGATTGGCGATCATCTGCTTGAGCTCCTCCGGCTCCGAGGTGCGGGTGAGCGCCGTCTCCATGGTCACCAGCTTCCGGTGGTAGAGCATGAAGAGCGCCTGGTTCATGGTCTGCATGCCGAACTTGTCCTGCCCCATCTGCATCTGCGAATAGATCTGATGCACCTTGTCGTCACGGATCAGGGCACGAATCGCCATGTTCGGCACCATCACCTCCAGGGCCAGCACCCGCCCGTTACCGCCGGCTCTGGGCAGCAGGGTCTGGGAGAGCACCCCTTCGAGAACGAAGGAGAGCTGGGTGCGCACCTGCTGCTGCTGATTGGTGGGAAAGACGTCGACAATGCGGTTGATGGTCTGCACGCAGGAATTGGTGTGCAAGGTGGCGAAACAGAGATGGCCGGTCTCGGCGATGGTCAGCGCCGCTTCGATGGTCTCCATGTCGCGCATCTCGCCGAGCAGGACCACGTCGGGGTCCTGGCGCAGAATGTATTTCAGCGCCTTCTTGAAGGACTGGGTATCGGCCCCCACCTCCCGCTGATTGACCAGGCATTTTTTGTGGGGATGGAGGAACTCGACGGGGTCCTCGATGGTGATGATGTGCTCGGCCCGCTCCGTGTTGATCGAATCGATCATCGACGCCAGGGTCGTCGACTTGCCGCTGCCGGTCGGACCGGTGACCAGCACCAGCCCCCGGGGCTTCTTGCAGATGTCCCGCACCACCTGGGGCAATCCCAGCTCGTCGAAGGTCTTGATCTGGTAAGGGATGAGCCGGAAGGCCCCGGCCACGGCGCCGCGCTGCATGAAGAGATTGCCGCGGAAACGGGAAAGCCCCTTGACCCCGAAGGAGAGGTCGAGTTCGTTCTCCTCCTCGAATTTACGTTTCTGGGCATCGGTGAGAATGCTGTAGCAGAGCTGCTTGGTATCCGCCGGCTGCAGCAGGGGCAGCTTGAGGGGGACTATTTCGCCGTCGATGCGCACCAGGGGGGCCGTTCCCGTGGAAATGTGCAGGTCCGAGGCCCCCTGTTCGACCATCGTTTTCAAAAGCTGATGCATGCTTACCATAGGCGTCACACCTCGTCAGTAAAAAGCCGCCGGCGCGGCAGGGCCATTTCAACAAAAAATCGTCAATTATCGGCGACGGTACAGCGCAGAACCTCCTCCATGGAGGTCACGCCTTCCTTGAGTTTGGTCAGGGCCGACTGACGCATGGTCTTGACCCCCAGGCGCATCGATTCCCGTTTGATTTCGGCGGTATTCGCCCCGGCCAGAATAAGCTCGCGGATCTCCTCGAACATCGGCATGATCTGGTAGATACCGACCCGCCCCTTGTAGCCGGTGTTGTTGCAGACCGGGCAGCCGGCGCCCCGGTAGCAGACGTATTCATCCACCTCGTCGGGCGAAACCCCGGCGTCGATCAGCGCCTGTTTCGGCACCGGATCGGGCTGCTTGCAGGCCGAACAGACCCGCCGGCCGAGGCGCTGGGCGGTGATCAGGTTGACCGCCGAGGCCACCAGAAAGGGTTCGATGCCCATGTTGAGCAGACGGTTGATGGTGCTCGGCGCGTCGTTGGTGTGCAGGGTCGACAGCACCAAGTGACCGGTCAACGCCGCCTTGACCCCAATTTCCGCCGTTTCGAAGTCGCGGATCTCGCCGATCATGATGATGTCCGGATCCTGGCGCAGAAAAGCGCGCAGGGCGGCGGCGAAGTTGAGGCCGATCTCCTCGTGCATCTGCACCTGGTTGATGCCGGCGAAGTTGAATTCCACCGGGTCTTCGGCGGTGGAGATATTTTCCGTGACCTTGTTCAGCTCGCCCAGGGCCGAATAAAGGGAAACGGTCTTGCCGCTGCCGGTCGGGCCGGTGACCAGGACCATGCCGAAGGGCTTGTGAATCGCCTCCTTGAACCAGGCAAGGGCCTGGGGCTCGTAGCCGAGTTTGGTCATATCGAGCTGCAGGTTCGACTTGTCGAGCAGCCGCAGAACGATCTTTTCGCCGAAGAGGGTCGGCAGGCAGTTGACCCGGTAGTCCATGTCCTTGCCGGCGCCGAGCTTGATCTTGATGCGCCCGTCCTGGGGCAGGCGGCGTTCGGCGATGTCCATCTCGGACATGATCTTGATGCGCGAAGTGATGGCGTTTTTCAGCTTCATCGGCGGCTTCATCACCTCATAAAGCACGCCGTCGATGCGATAACGCACGCGGAAGGTCGTTTCGTAGGGCTCGATGTGAATATCCGAGGCGTTGCGTTTGATGGCGTCGGTGAGGATCAGGTTGACCAGCTTGACGACGGGAGCGTCCTCGCTGGCCTTTTCCAGATCGCGGACATCGACGTTGTCGGCCTCGTCCACCACCTCCAGGTCGATGTCCTCCAGGTCCCCCATGACATCGGCGAAGGTCGCGCTCTGATCGTAATACTTGTCGATCGCCTTCTTGATCGCCGCCTCGGGCGCGACCACCACCTCGACATTATAGCCGGTCATGAACTTGATGTCGTCGATGGCGAAAATGTTGGAGGGGTCGCTCATGGCGACAATCAGGGTGGAACCGGCGCGGTTGATGGGGATGATCTGGTACTTCTGGGCGACCTCGGCGGGGAGCAGGCGGATGACCGCCGTATCGATCTCGAATTCGGAAAGGTTGATGGAGGGGACGCCGTACTGGCGGGAAAGGAAGGCGGCGAGCTCCTCCTCTTTGATGAAGTTGAGCCTGACCAGGGCCCCGCCCAGCCGGCAGCCTTCGCTCTTCTGGACCTCTAGAGCCTTTTTCAGTTGTTCCTCGGTGACCAGCTGATTGCGTACCAGCAGTTCACCCAGACGGTTGCCTTTGATCGTCGACAAGGGACAATTCCTCACAAAGTCGGCCGGGTACAAGATCCGGCAATTTCATAAAAAGAGAGCTAACGAACGGCGACCGCCGCCAAAAGTCGCGCCTTCATCACGCCGGATGGCGGAGCCTGGCCGGTCCAGAGCCGAAACCCCTCCTCCCCCTGGGCGGCGAGCATGCCCAGCCCGTCGGCCCCGGCATGGCCGCGCGCGGCGGCCGCGCGCAGCAGCGGGGTGGGCTCGAAGCCGTAGACCATATCGTATACCACCGCGAAAGCCGGGAGTTTTTCCCAGGGGAAGCCGGGAAGAGACTCCCCCCCGAGCCCCAGCGCCGAGCTGTTCACCACGACGTCGACCCCGGGCAGGTGCGCCGCCAGGTCCTCGGTGGCCAGACTGCAACTTGCAAACGACGTGCCGGAAAAGACCGGCCGGAACTCCGCCACCAGCGCCGCCGCCCGCTCGGGAGTGCGATTGGCGACGACGATCGCCCCGGCCCCGGCCCCGGCCAGGGCAACCAAGGCGGCGCGGCCGGCGCCGCCGGCACCGAGCAGGAGAACGCGCCGTCCCGCCGGGTCGAAGCCGAGGTCCTCGGCCAGGGAGCGGAGAAAACCGACTCCGTCGGTATTGTAGCCGATGAGCCGCCCCTGCCGGTTGACGACGGTGTTGACGGCGCCGATCAGCCGGGCCTGGGGATCGATCTCGTCGAGCAGGGAACAGACCCGTTCCTTGTGGGGAACGGTCAAATTGACACCGAGCAAGTCAAGGATCCGTATCGATTCGACCGCCTGCGGCAGAGCGTCGGGAAGCACGTGAAAAGGGACATAGACGGCGTCGTAGCCGATTCGCGCCAGCGCCTCGTTATGCATGAGCGGCGACAGGGAATGCTTTACCGGATCGCCGAAAATCCCGAGGATTCGGGTGGTACCGCTAATCTTCATGCCATTCTCCCAGTCCCGAGCCGGGCGGTTCCGACTCGGTGATCGTATCGAGATATTCCCGGTAGGTGACCAGTCGCCGCTTCCCGAGGATCTCCCGGGCGGCGGCGATGTCGGCGGCGATGGCCTGGCAGAGCTCGACCAGCGAGGGGAAGCGCTTTTCGTTGCGCAGCCGCTGGTAGAAGTAGACGCGCAGGGTCTCGCCGTAGAGATCGCCGGAAAAATCGAGAAGATGGACCTCCACCGTCACCTCCTGGTTGCCGAAGGTGGGATTCCAGCCGATGTTGAGAACACCGTCGTACAGTTCCCGGCCGCGCCGGACCTTCACCGCGTAGACGCCGGGAATGGGCAGCAGCTCCTTCTCCGTCACCAGGTTGGCGGTGGGAAAGCCGAGCTTGCGTCCCCGCTCGGCGCCGTGGGCGACCACCCCCTCCAACGTATAGTGGCGGCCGAGAAAGCGCACCGCCCCGGCGACATCGCCGGCGCTGATCATGTTGCGCACCAGGGAGCTGCTGTAGACGACGTTATGCTCGGCCAGGGGTTCCAGCACCTCGACGGTAAAGCCGAGTTCCCGCCCCTGTTCCTGGAGAAAACGGATGTTGCCGAGGCGCCCCCGGCCGAAGGCGTAGTCGTAACCGACGATGAGATGGCGCACCGCCAGTTTCCCGGCCAGAACCTGCTGAACGAATTCCTCGGCGGTCAGCCGGGCCAGCTCGCGGGTAAAGGGGAGGCAGACGAGCAGGTCGATGCGCGAGGCGGCGATGAGCAGCTCCTTTTCCGCGCGGGTGTTGAGCATCTTCGGCGCCTGCTCGGGAGCGAGCACCTTGAGGGGATGGGGATCGAAGGTCAGCACCGCCGCCGTCCCGCCGATGGAACGGGCCTTGCGCACCACCCGCCGGAAGATTTCCCGGTGCCCGAGATGAACCCCGTCGAAATTGCCGATGGTCAGCACCGTCTCCCGAGGCGGCGTGGCCAGGGCCTGAAGATCGCGGATGATTTTCACGAATCCGGCCTCTTCGCCCGGGACTTGCGCCTGGCGGCCGGTCCCCCCTTTTTTTCCGGGCGTTGCTTCGGGTTGCCTTCCCTTCGCGCGGGGGCCTTTTTTCGACGGACGGGGTGGGAAGCCAGGGTCGTCGCTTCTTCCACCAGCACGAAATCGATCTCCCGGCGCGGCACATCGACCCGGTTCAAACGCACCCGCAGGGGCTGGCCGACCTGGAAAATCCGCCGCCGATGCTCGCCGATCAGACGCTGAAGATCTTCCTCGTAATGATAGAAATCGTCTTCCAGACTGGAGATATGCACCAGCCCCTCGACAAAGATCTCATCCAGCTCGACAAAAAAGCCAAAGGGGCGCACCCCTGAAACCAGGGCCGTAAATTCCTCGCCCAGACGGGGGAGCATGAACTGACACTTCTTCAGGGCGACGATCTCCCGTTCCGCTTCCATCGCCCGCCGTTCGCACATCGACGTCCGTTCTCCGGCTCCCGGCAGATACTTTTTCCAGGTCGCCGTGCGCTCCTCGCTCAGCTGCCCGGCGCGCAGCACCTCGCGCAGGAGGCGATGGATGATGAGGTCGGGATAGCGGCGGATGGGCGAGGTGAAGTGGCAGTAGAGTTCGGCGGCCAGCCCGAAATGGCCGACATTCTCCGGCGCGTAGCGCGCCTGCTTGAGACTGCGCAAAAGGACGTTGTTGAGCAGCTTCTCCTCGGGCCGCCCCTGAAGCTCGGCCAGCAGCTTCTGCAACTCGGCGGCGTCGACCCCCTTCTCCGAAAGCTTCAGACCGAAATTGAAATGGGCCGCGAAAGCCTGGAACTCCTGGAGTTTTTCCAGATCGGGCGGTTCATGGATGCGGTAGAGCACCGGCGCCTGGCGCTCGTGGAGAAAAGACGCCGTCGCCTCATTGGCGGCAAGCATGAACTCCTCGATCAGCCGATGGGCGAAGGTGCGCTCGGCGCGAAGAATGTTCTCGGGCTTGCCGGTCAGCCCGAGAATCACCTCGGCCTCGGGCAGGTCGAAATCGAGACTCCCCCGGCGTTTGCGCATCTCGATCAG
>JAVFAR010000037.1:0-23550 GCA_034002365.1 Trichloromonas sp. | reverse complement strand
GGTCGAGGGCGACGCCGAGTCCGACGGTTGACGGCACCTGCTCTGAGGTCGTCAGGTAGTAGGCCAGGTCTTCGGCGATTTCGCTGCTGTAGAGCTGGACCATCCCCCGGTACGGCTCCTTCAGACCGAGATCCTTGACCACATGCAGAAACCCCGCCTTGCCTACCGCCCCGGCGACGTCGAACCGGTCCGCTTTCGGCGGCAGCCCGGCGATCGGGTTTTTGATCGAGCCGCGGACATGGCCGAAGGCGTCGGTTTCGGCGTGCAGCCGCTGCAGGGGGCCGCTCCCCTCGATCATCAGCGCCAGCCGCTGATCCCCCTTGAGCAGCGCCCCCATCAGGGCCGCGCCGGCGACCAGGCGGCCCAGGGCGACGGTGGCGGTGGGGTCGGTCCCCTGGCGGCGGCGGATGCTTTCGGTCAGGTTCGTGGTGGCGGCGGCGACGGCGCGCAGCGAACCGTCCTTGCTGAGAATGCGGACCAGGTGATCGGTCATGGCGGCTCCTTCGGGTGATCCCTTGTGACTTGTCGGAAAAAAAGTTAAACTTCCGGCGTTCGCGGACAAGCGCGCGGATGCCGTGCATCCTACCGAAAGCGAACCGGCGACGCCAATACTTTCAACCATCGGAGCGACCATGAAAATCATTCTTCCCGTCGCCGGCAAGGGCACCCGCCTGCGCCCGCACACCCATACCAAAGCCAAATCCCTGGTTCACGTGGCCGGCAAGACCGTTCTTGAACACATCGTCAGCCGCCTGCTGGTGCTCGGCGACATCGAGCTGATCTTTATCACCGACGAAAACGGCCAGCAGGTCGAAGCCTGCATGAAAGAAAAATTTCCCCAGGTCGCCTGCCGCTACATCGTGCAGAAGGACCGTCTCGGCCCGGCCCACGCCGTTTCCCTGGCGGGGGAGCACATTCATGAGGGGGATGACGTGCTGGTGGTCTTCAACGACACCATCTTCGTCACCGAGCTCAAGCGAATCCCCAAACTCTGCGCCGACTGCGACGGCCTGATCTACTCCAAGGAAGTGGAGGATTACCAGCGTTTCGGCGTCAACGTGCTGCGGGACGGCCTGATCATCGACATGGTTGAGAAACCCGACACCCCCATCTCCAGACTCGCCCAGGTCGGCCTCTACTACCTGAAGGACGGCCGACGCTTCATGAATTACATCGGCGAGACCATCGCCGCCGGCGACACGGTGAAAGGGGAATACTACCTGCCCGCCGTCTTCATGCGCATGATCAAGGACGGCGCCCGCTTTTGCGCCCCCGAACTGGACGAGTGGCTCGACTGCGGCAAGCCCGAGACCCTGCTCGAAACCAACCGCTATCTGCTGCGCGGCCGCCATCATATCCACGGCGAGGTCTACAACTCGGTCCTCATCGAACCGGTCCACATCGCCAAGGGGGCGGTGGTGCGCAACTCCATCCTCGGCCCCGACGTCTCCATCGCCCCCGGCTGCGTCATCGAGGAGGCCATCATCAAGGACTCGATCATCAACGCCAACAGCCGCGCCAAGGACAGCATCCTGCATTACTCGATCCTCGGCGACAACGTCTCCCTCATCGGTTCCCCCCGCAAAATGAGCATCGGCGACCATTCGGTCATCGTGATGGAGGGATAGGGCACGAATTTGTAGTGCTTCCCTTGACGCATATCCGCCTAAAGCGTATATTTCATGTATCAGTTCGTTGAGTTGCCGCCATTTTCGGCTGTCCGTGAAAAATATCTTGATGAAGAGGAGTTTCTCTCTCTTCAGGCCTATTTGCTGGGTAACCCTGATGCGGGGGATGTTATTCCGCGCTCGGGTGGATGTCGTAAGTTGCGATGGGCGGCGCAGGGCCACGGAAAAAGAGGTGGAGTTCGGGTGATCTATTTTTTGCGACTCGCCCATGGACAGATTGTTTTGGTCACCATGTACGCGAAAAATGTTCAGGAAAATATCGATCCCGGCTTGTTAAAGAAAATCAAGGAGAGTTTCAGTCATGACTAAGTTGTCCGAGGCCGAACTCGCATCGTGGGAAAAAACTCGCGACTTGAATGCGGAATTGCTTGCTGCGTTGCCGGAAGGAAAACGTGGGGGGTGGGCGAGGAAAACGGATTTCATTCTGCAGGACGATGGAACCGTGCGCCGCATTGTCACGCGCTGCGATGGAACGGTCGAAAAAGATGAAATCGTTACCTCCGAACGAGCGCAGGTCGCCCTTGCCCGGGCGGCAACGGGGCTTTCGCAGTCCGCTTTCGCCAAACTTCTCGGGGTTTCCGTCAGGACGTTGCAGGAGTGGGAGCAGGGGAGGAAAGTCCCCTCGGGGGCGGCGGCCACCCTTCTTAAAGTCGCTACCCGCTACCCTGAAATTCTTCAGGAATTGGCGGCGTAAATTCAAGCAGGGCAGCAGGAAGGACTGGAAATGGAGCTGCTGCCCCCGTTTTCCGTATTTGATTGAGGGAGGAGAAACCCTTGCCGTTCGATCGTTCCCGTTTGCTGAATCTGCTGGTCAATGTCGTTGCCGTCGCGCTGGTCGTTGCCGTTGTCTATTATCTTGTCGTGCCGGTCGTCGGATTTCTTTGGTCGGCTTCGGTTTCCGCCGTGGCGGACGGCTATCGGCGGGCGGTGGAATTCTTCACTTATTTCGCCCGCTGGGATCGGGCGCCTTTTTTGCTGCTGGGGCTTGCCGTCTATCTGGCGCCGGCGCTTCTGGCTTTCAAGAGGAGGCATCCGAACCGGCTGGGGGTTTTCGTGCTGAATCTGCTCACCGGCTGGTCGGTGATCGGCTGGGCCCTCGCCCTGGTCTGGAGTCTGTCCGGCAAGGGAGACTCCGCAGGGGAATAACCCCATGAAACCGTGAGGAGTGAGGGGTCGGGAGTGCGGAGAGAAAAATAAAAAAGACTTGTTTTGTTAGAGGTTTAACGCATATTCGCCTCACGCCTCACGCCTCACGCCTCACGCCTCACGCCTCACGCCTCACGCCTCACGCCTCACGCCTCACGCCTCACGCCTCACGCCTCACGCCTCACGCCTCACGCCTCACGCCTCACGCCTCACGCCTCCCCCGGTTCAATAGCGCCCCTTGCCCATCCCCCCGCCGGGGCCGGAACCCATGCCTTTGTGCATGCCGTGCGCCGGCGGCTCGTCGGGCAGGCTCAGCCCCTGCTCCCGGGCGCGGATTTTCATGCGCTCATGATGCTCGGCGCGAATCCGCTCCCGCTCTTCCCCGTTTTCGGCCGCCCGCATCCGCGTCTGGTACGCGTTGCGCTCCTCCGGGGACATCAGCTGACTGCCGTAGACCTCCTCCCGTACTTGCGTCTCTTCCCGGGTTTGCACCTGTTCGGCGGCCAGAGCCAGGGTTCCGGCCGGCAGCAGCGCACCGATCGCCGGCACCGTCATCCATTTCGCTGCGATCATGATTTCCTCCTTGCCTCGTCGTCATTTGCGAACCTTGAGGGAGCCCTTTGGTTCCCGCTTCCGTCTACAGGTCTATCATCGAGTCCGGGCAAGTCAAATGGGGCGACTCAGTAAATTTCCTCCCGGTAGTCGGGGATTGCGTCGTACCAGTCGGGCCGGCGCCGGGCGCGGAGAATGGCGCTTTCGACCTGGTCGATGAGCGACTGCCGGTCCTTGGGGTAGCTGCCGGCCAGCTGCAGAAAGTTGGAGACGTGATTGGAGCGCAAAATGGTGCGGCGGGGGGCGAGATGCCGGAGCAGTTCGCCCGCCTCTTCGAGAATGCCGCCCCGGCTCAGGGGGGTGATGCCGCGCAGAAAGTCGTCGTTGTGGCGGTGGAAGAGGGTGAGCAGCGAAAAGTATTCGGGAGAGAGGCCGGTGATCCACGCCGCCGTCGCCCGGGCGTGTTCCCGGGAGCGCTCCGCCCCGGCCAGGCCGAGGATGGCCGTTACCGAAAGCTTCATCCCGGCGTCTTGCGCCTTGCGGCAAAAAGCCAGCATTTCCGCTCCGCTATAGCCCTTGTCGATGGCCCGCAGGGTGGTCTCGTCGCCGCTTTCCAGTCCGAAGTAAAGGATGCGCAGCTTGCGTTCCCGCAGGGCGGCGAGTTCTTCGGCGGTTTTGCCCGCGAGACTGACGGGGGAGGCGTAGGTGCCGATTCGGGTCAGGCGGGGAAAGGTGCGGCCGAGGAGGTCGAGAATTTCCAGCAGTCCCTGTTGGGGATAGATGAGCGCGTCGCCGTCGGCGAGAAAGATCCGCTGGATATGCGGCCGGTGTGACGCCGGGATGCCTTCGATTTCGGCGCGGATCTCCGCGACCGGCCGGACGCGGAAGGGTTTGCCCTTGTACATGCCGCAAAAGGTGCAGCGGTTGCGGGAACAGCCGAGGGTGATCTGAAAAATCAGGCTCTGCGCCTCGCTCGGCGGGCGAAAGAGAGGGTGTTCGTAGTCGAAGTAGCCGTACATGGGAAGTTTTCCTGGGGATGGGGGTGAAATTCGGGGATGTTGCCCGGACATCCGGAATCCGCAACGATCCCTTTTCCCGGTTGTCCCGCGTCCGCCCTTGCGCTATCCTGCGGCCATTACTTTTGGGAAGGAGAAGGCAAATGTCCAATCCCGGTGAATTTCTCATGTCTTGCAACGATGGGCGGGTCTGGCTGCATTGTTCCGAGTGCGATGCGCCGAAGCGTTTCAACGACGTCGAACATCTCGATTCTTTCGAAAATCCCGGTTACTGGGGGCCGGAACCCTGGTGGCACGATACCCGGGTTTTCCGCTGCCCCGATTGCGGCAGCGTGCAGCAGTCGACCCTGGAGCTGCAGGACTGACGGCGTAATCCTCGTCAGGCGCTGAGCTTGAGCCCGGCGATGCCGGCGGGCACCAGGTAGAACCAGGCCATATTCAATCCTTCCGTAGTCGTTGAGTGGTTGAAGATCGCGGTCGAGTCCGCCATTAATAACCGAGCGGGGAGAGCCCGTCAACTCGCGCGCGCTTGCGCTTCTTCGTCGGCGTGGTTAGATTGCCGCGAGTGCCTTTGTCTTTATCCGCCCCGCTGCCGCCCCCATTCCCCCGGACGATGCCATGAACGATGCCCCGCCGATGATTGAGAGCGAGCTCCCGGCCGCCACTCCCGACCTGGTGGTGCTGGTGCGGCCGGAGGGGCGTCCGCGCCTGGTCCGGGTTTCGCCGTGGCTGGCCGAACTGCTCGAGCGGCCGGTGGAAAGCCTGAAAGGGATGGATCCGGATCGGGCTCTGGCCGGAACGGTGCCGCCCCTGACGGATCTGGCGGCCGAGGCGGCGGGCCGGGAGCGGCCGCTGACCGGCATCCGGCTGCGTTTTCCCGGGACGCGGACGGATCTGCTGGCCGATCTCTTCCCCGCCGGGCTGGCCGAGGATTACAGCGGCCGGCTCGTGCATGTGCGTTTTCGTCCGGACATCTTGGCCCGGAGTAAGCAGCCGCAGTCCTTCGCCGGGCTGATCGGGGAGAGCGCCGCGATTCGCGAAGTCTTTCGCAAAATCTCTCTTTACGCCCCGACCGAAGCTTCCGTCGTCATCACCGGCGAGACCGGCACCGGCAAGGAACTGGTCGCCCGCGCCCTGCACGAGGGGAGCGGCCGCGCCGCCGGGCCCTATGTGGCGGTGAACTGCTCGGCGATTTCCGAGGAGCTGCTCGAATCGGAACTGTTCGGTCACGAAAAGGGGGCCTTCACCGGCGCCCTGCGCACCCACAAGGGACGCTTCGAACGGGCCGACGGCGGCACCCTCTTTCTCGATGAGATCGGCGACATGCCGCTGCACACCCAGACCCGGCTGCTGCGGGTGCTGGAGGAAAAACGGGTCGAACGGGTCGGCGGCGAGCAGGAATATCCGATCGATGTGCGCGTGGTCTGCGCCACCAACGTGCCGTTGGAGCAGGCGGTGGGCCGCAACCGTTTTCGCGCCGATCTCTATCACCGCCTTTCGGTGCTGCGCATCCATCTCCCCCCTTTGCGTCAACGGAGCGAGGACATCCCCTTGCTGGCGGACCATTTTCTCCGCCAGTTCAACGCCAAGTACGGCCGCCGCATCGAACGCCTGACCAACGAGGCCGTCGCCCTGTTGCAATCCTATCTCTGGCCCGGCAATGTCCGCGAACTGCGCAACGTGCTGGAGCGGATCTGCATCGAAACGGGGGGGGAGGTGATCGGCGCCCGCGCCTTCGCCGAGTGGATTCGCGAGCGGCAGAACTTCTCCCCCGGCGAATGGGGGGAGGCGCCGCGGGAAGCGCGGGTGGTGACCCCCCCCTATCCCCTGGCAAGCGAGCGCCTGCTCCTTTCGCCGCCGGTGGAAAGTGCGCGGCCGGTGGAGCTGTCCGAGGCGGCGATCCGCCGGGCCTATCGGGCCGAAGGCGGCAATCTCAGCGCCGCCGCCCGCCGTCTGGGGGTGCATCGGGCCACGCTCTATCGCCATCTGGAGCGGCTCGGCCTGCGCCGGGAAGGGTTGGACGGTCTGGACGAAGTGGAGCAAAGAGAAGATTAAGAGATCAGAAACCGGGGAGCGGGCATGTATTTCATCGCGGGGCTGTTGGGGCTGATCGGCGGGGCCTGGCTTTTTTCCGAGACAGCCGGCACCTGGACGTTGGCGGTGCGCGGCGCCGGTCCCTTCCTGCTCGCCTACGGCAACGCCAACCTGAACTCGCCACCGGCCGCCGGCGCCGATCTGCTGGGCGGCGCCGCAGTCTCCGGCGCGGACGCCCCGGCACCGGAACGAATCGTGCCCGGCGCCATTGTCACCCTGGGTGGGGAGGAACGCCTGTTTCCCCTCCGGTCGCCGCCATCCTGGCGGACACTGCCGCTCTGGGGCGTGCTGGGTCTGGGGGTCGTTCTGGTCGGCATCCTCGCCTGGCGGCTGCAACGGCAGTTGCGGCAAACGTCCGGGAGCAGCACGGAGCCGCCCTCGACGGAATAGGGCCGAGAACGGATTAGAAAGTCGAGATTAAATCCATTGACACCCCGAGGCTTGTGCCCTAATTTTCGGCATTAGAAAATCTAAACCATGGAGGTGTCGTAAATGAACAAGTACGTCTTGCCCCTTCTCGGATTCTTTCTTGTCCTTCTTTCCCTGCCTCCGTCCGTCGGCGCCGAGACCCCGCCGCCGGTACGGCAGGATCTCGGTCTTTTCGACGCGGTCTTCAACGAGCTGGACGAGGCCGGTTGCCGGGTCTGTCACGGTGACAACGTGCGAGATCTGCACCACACCCTGATCGGCAGCGAGAGCATGAACTGTTATGACTGCCACAATCCCGAACTCGTTAACCAGGGGGTGTTCGTCGTCGGCTGTCTCGAATGCCATGAGCAGCAGCCGGGAGCTGCTTCGGTGCATCACCTGGCCGACAGCGCCCTGGCCGGGGATTGTGTCGCCTGCCACGGCGCCATGGTGCAGAACCGGGACGACGGTCACTACGTGCCCAGTTACGCCGCGAGCATGGTCACCCCTCTGCCGAGTGAGGGCACCGGAGCGGAAGGGCAGGGTTCCTGCGTCTACTGCCATGACTGGGGGAATGACGCCGCCACGGGCGAACTGGTATTTCCCAACATGCAGACTCACCATGAGACCGGCTTCGGCGGGCAGGCGGACCAATGTGCTTGGTGTCACAATCCCCAGACCGTCCCGGCCCTGGCCATCCGCGCCTGCGAACAGTGTCACGCGCCCCTTTCCATCCACAACATCCAGGCTGACACCAATGGCGACGGAATCATCACCCCCGGCGGCGAAGCTCCTTATTTCGGGCATATCGGCAGCAACGAGGATTGCCTCGGCTGTCACGGCGGCGCCGTCGATCCGGCGATCCTCGCCGGCCGGAAAGGGGATATCGATAAACCGACCCGCCATCATCTGCTGGTCGCAAGCAAGGGCAAAAAGTGCCTGGACTGTCACCAGCTGCTCTTGAATGACGACGGGCTTTTCGTTTTCAAGGATTTCCGGGTCTGCTCCTCTTGCCACGCCTTGGGGGGGCGCCGCTAGGCCCTCATCCCCTGTCCTTTCGATTCACCCGTAACTTGACCGAGGCCGGATTCTCCAGACGAGAATCCGGCCTTGTTGTTTTTCGTGCAACGTCGCAGGCGACAGGCGCGACATTTCGTGCGACGTCGCAAATGTTCCAGTGATTGATTCGCGTAAACGTAAGTATACGAATTCGTTAATTTATTTATTTGGCATGGCGGTTGTAATAGGGATGGGTGCAAGGCATGATGCCGCGCGACTCTTTATGACAACCATCACACCCCCCACAGGGAAAGGAAACAGGAGGAAGGCCATGACAGGATTCGATCTCTTCAAGGAAATGGACAGCTTCACTCGCGAAATGGACCAGGTGTTCCGTGATCTCGGCTTCGGCCGCCCGCTCGTTCCGGGCTCCACCTATCGCGGCTATCCGCGCATCAACCTGCGCGAAAATCAGGATGCCTACATCCTTGAGGCGCAGCTGCCGGGTATCGATCCCAAGGCGTTGGAAATGACCATCCTCAAGGGGACGTTGACCCTCTCCGGCGAGCGTAAGGCTCCGGCGGAGGAGCAGGGAACCTGGCATCGCCGGGAGCGCGGCTACGGCAAGTTCATGCGCGCCATCGACATTCCGGCGGAAATCGACGGCGACAAGGTCCGCGCCGATTACAAGGACGGGCTTTTGACCGTGACCCTGCCGAAAGCCGCCAGCGTGCTGCCGAAACGCATCGAGATCCAGGCCAACTGAAGCGCTGATCAAGCCCATAGCGAAATATCATGAACAGGAGATACGCCATGAAAAACAACGAAATCACTCTTCATAAAGAAAACAGCCCGGCCGTCGCGGAAAAGGACCGCGCCGCCATGATCGCCCCCGCCGTCGACATCTTCGAGAACGATGACGCCCTGACCCTGGTGGCGGATCTGCCGGGGGTGAGCAAGGAGCAGCTGGAACTGGGCATCGACCGTCAGGTGCTGATCATCGAAGGGCGCCTCGACCGCGCCGAGGAAGGGGCTCTGTATCGGGAATTCGGCGGCAACGGCTTCTATCGCCGCTTCCATCTGCCGGAGAACCTCGATCTGAACCAGACCAGCGCCGAACTCAAGGACGGCGTCCTCACCCTGCGGCTGGCCAAGGCGGCTTCCGCCAAACCGCGCCGCATCGAAGTGACCGTCCACTAAAGGACGAAACCGGGGCCGGGCTCGCAACCCGGCCCTTTTCATTGAATGCTCGCTATACTTGAAATCGGGAAACGAAAAAGAACACAAGCCGCCAGGAGAAGAATTATGGAGATCAACAAACTGACCGTCAAAACCCAGGAAGCCATCCAGGCCGCTCAGAGCAAGGCCACGCGCCTCGGCCATGTGGAGGCCGACGGCGAACATCTGCTGGCGGCGCTGCTCGAACAGCCCGAGGGGCTCGTCCCCCGTGTGCTGGAAAAACTGGGGGTGGAGCCGGGTGCTTTGTCCCGCGCCCTGAAGAAGGAGCTGGAAAAACGCCCCAGCGCCTCCGGTGGCGGGATGGAAGCGGGGAAAATCTACGTCTCCCAGCGTTTCAACCGGCTGCTGGTCAAGGCCGAGGAGGAAGCCCGTCATCTCAAGGATGAATATGTCAGCGTCGAGCACCTGCTGCTGGCGCTGGTCGAGGAAGGCTCGGCGACCGCCGCCGGGCGGCTCTTTCGCGAATTCGGCATCGATCGGGATCGCCTGCTCAAGGCCCTGACCGAGGTGCGCGGTCATCAGCGGGTCACCAGCCCGGATCCGGAAAGCACCTACGAGGCGCTGGAAAAATACGGCATCGATCTGGTCAAGGCGGTCCAGAAAGGCAAGCTCGATCCGGTCATCGGCCGCGACGGCGAAATCCGCCGCACCATCCGTATCCTCTCGCGCAAGACCAAGAACAACCCGGTGCTCATCGGCGAACCGGGGGTCGGCAAGACCGCCATCGTCGAAGGTCTGGCCCAGCGCATCGTCCGCGGCGACGTCCCCGAAGGGCTGAAAAACAAGACCATTTTCGCCCTCGACATGGGCGCGCTGGTGGCCGGGGCCAAGTATCGCGGCGAGTTCGAGGAGCGGCTCAAGGCGGTGCTGACCGAGATCCGCAACAGCGAGGGGCGCATCCTGCTCTTCATCGACGAGCTGCACAACATCGTCGGCGCCGGCAAGGCCGAAGGCTCGATGGACGCCGGCAACATGCTCAAGCCGATGCTGGCCCGGGGCGAACTGCACTGCATCGGCGCCACCACCCTCGACGAATACCGGAAGTACATTGAGAAAGACGCGGCCCTGGAGCGGCGTTTCCAGCCGATTCTGGTGGAGCAGCCGTCGGTGGAGGACACGGTGAGCATCCTGCGCGGGCTCAAGGAGCGCTTCGAGGTCCATCACGGGGTGCGCATCCACGACAACGCCCTGGTGGCGGCGGCGACCCTGAGCGACCGCTACATCTCCGACCGCTTCCTGCCGGACAAGGCCATCGACCTGGTGGACGAAGCCTGTGCCATGATCCGCACCGAAATCGACTCCCTGCCGAGCGATCTCGACGAGGTCACGCGGCGGGTCATGCAGCTGGAGATTGAAGAGGCGGCCCTGACCAAGGAGAAGGATGCCGCCAGCCTCGCCCGCCTGGAGACTCTGCGGCGGGAACTGGCCGGGCTTAAGGAGCGGGCGGAAACCCTCAAGGCCCAGTGGGAGGAGGAAAAGGGCGCGATCAAAACCGTGCAGGGGCTGCGCGAGGAGATCGAGAAGACCCGCCAGGAGATCGAGCGGGCCGAGCGCGGCTACGATCTCAACCGTGCCGCCGAGCTCAAGCACGGCCGCTTGCCGCAACTGGAACGGGAGCTGCACGAAAAAGAGAAGCGGCTTTCCGGGGAGGGGGCGGGCAACCGGCTGCTGCGCGAGGCGGTGACCGACGAGGAGATCGCCGGCATCGTCGCCCGCTGGACCGGCATCCCGGTGACCCGGCTGGTGGAAGGGGAACGGGAAAAACTGCTCAAGCTCGATCAGGTGCTGCATCAGCGGGTGGTCGGGCAGGACGAGGCGGTGCGTCTGGTGGCCGACGCGGTCATCCGCGCCCGCGCCGGGATCAAGGACCCGCGCCGTCCCATCGGCTCCTTCATCTTCCTGGGGCCCACCGGGGTCGGCAAAACCGAGCTGGCCCGCGCCCTGGCCGAGACCCTCTTCGACAGCCAGGACAACATGGTGCGCATCGACATGTCCGAGTACATGGAAAAGCACGCGGTCAGCCGCCTGATCGGCGCGCCCCCGGGCTACGTCGGTTACGAGGAAGGGGGGCAGCTGACCGAAGCGGTGCGGCGCAAGCCCTACGCGGTCATTCTCTTCGACGAGATCGAAAAGGCGCACCACGACGTCTTCAACGTTCTCTTGCAGGTGCTGGATGACGGGCGCATCACCGACAGCCAGGGGCGCACCGTCGATTTCAAGAATACGGTCATTATCCTGACCTCGAATATCGGCTCGCCGCACCTGCTCGAAGGCCTCGGCGCGGACGGTCAAATCACCGAAGGGGCGCGAAAGAACGTAATGGCCGAACTGCGCCGTGAGTTCCGGCCGGAGTTTCTGAATCGGATCGATGACATCGTTCTCTTCAAAGTTTTGACACTGGCCGAGATCAAGACCATCGTCGGGCTGCTGGTCGGCGATCTGCGCAAGCGGCTGGCTTCCCGCCGCATCGGGCTGGAGCTCACCGAGGCGGCAGTGGAGTTCATCGCCAAAAACGCTTACGATCCCGTCTACGGCGCCCGGCCGCTCAAGCGCTACCTGCAGCATCAGCTGGAAACCCGCATCGGACGGACGCTGATCGCCGGGGATATCCGCGAGGGGGCGACCCTGACTGTCGATCTGCAAGGGGATGAACTGACCGTGACTCATGTCAACCCGGCACCGGCGGCGGAGGCCGAATAAGAGATCAAGACTGATTCAAGACGTGGAAAAAGGGAACGGATGGCTCAATCGGGCGGTCCGTTCCTTTTTTTATGGGGGTTTGTGAGGTTGGGAGCACAATTTGCATAAAAGACATTTGCAGTCCTAAGTCAGCCACAACGTCGGGGGAAGAATGAACAAACGTAAGCGCTTTGGGGAGATTCTTCTCGAAGCCAAGGTCGTCACCGAACCGGTCCTGCAACTCGCCCTGGAAAAGCAGCGCGGGAGCGGCAAGCGTCTGGGGCAGGTGCTTGAGGAGATGGGGGTGGTGACCGAGAAGGACACCGCCGTCGCCCTGGCCCGGCAGTTCGGTTTCCGCACGGTGCAGAATCTGGCCGGTTACAGCTTTCCCAAGGAGGTGCTGGCGCTCTTCACCAGCGAAACCGCGCTGAAGAAGAATCTTTTTCCCCTCAAGCTCGACCAGAAGACCCTGTATCTGGCGATGGTCAATCCCCTCGATATGGAGGCCATCGACGACATCGGCTTTCGGACCGGTTTGCGGGTCGTCCCCTGCGTGACCACTCCGGCGGAAATCCAGGCGGCCGTGCATCAGCACTATCTTGGCGGCGCCCCCAGCGAGTCGAAAGAGCCGGAATCGGACTGGTGGAGCATTCTGGTGGTGGACGATCAGGAACTGGTGCGCTCGGCGGTCATCGCCGCGCTCAGGAAGGAAGGGTATGAGACGCTCGAAGCCGTTAACGGCGCCGATGGCTTGAAAACGGCCTGTCAGCGCCATCCCCACCTGATCATTACCGACACGATTATGCCGCGCATGGATGGTTTCGAGATGTTCCGGGCGTTGCAGGCCAACAGCCAAACCGCCAGGATTCCGGTCATCGCCCTTTCCTCCAAGTCCACGGCGGAAGAGGAGGCGAAGCTGCTCGATGCCGGTTATTTCGATTTTGTCGCCAAACCGATCAACCCCGTGCGCCTCGCGGCGCGGGTGCGGCGGGCACTGAAAGCCGTTTATGGCACGGCCGCGCCGCCGAAGCACTGAAAGATCGTGTAAATCCATTGAAAATTCCGGCGGAAGGGGATATTATGACTAATAAGGTCATAAATGGCTGCCGCCAAGAGCCAGAAGGAGGCCATTATGAGAATCGACATTCTTGGCAAACCGGAAAGTGGCAAGCGCTGTGAAAAAACCCTGGAGAATGTCCGCCAGGCGCTGGCCGAGACAGGGGTCGAGGCGGAAGTCCACCTTTTCCGCGACCGCCGGAAAATGATCGACCACCGGGTCTACGTATCGCCGGCGTTGGTCATCGACGACTGTGTGCGGGTGGCGGGCCGGATTCCCGAGGTGCGGGAGATCATCGCCCTGCTCGCCGAGCGCCCCCGCTATCAGAAACGGCTCAACGCCGCCTGAGTTTTCAGCGGAGAAACCATTTTTATACAAGGAACCCTTTCGTCGAGAGGAGGGGTTCCTTTTTTCTTTCAGGGGGTTGGAAGCAGAAAGCCTTCCGCCAGGGCGAAGCGGACGATTTCCTCCCCTTCGGCGCGGATGACCGTGCCGGCGAAAATCTCTTCCGGCGAGCGTCGGCCGTCGCAGCCGTAGAGCAGTACCAGAAAATCCTCTTCCAGCGATTCGCACAGTACCTGTTCGCCCCGCCGCAGAAAGACCGCCACCGACCCCACCGGCCGGAAAAGGAGGGCGACTTCCTCCAGGTCGGGATCTTCCATCTCCAGCAGATCGAGAATTTCGTAGGAGAAGTGCACCAGCCGCACCCCCTCGGCGAGCCTTAAGGGGGTGCGCCAGGGGTCGAGATGCCGTAATGCTTCGGGGGGGCTCGGCAGGGTTTCCGGGCCGAGCAGGGTTTCCGCGTAATGGAAATGGTAGCGGAGAAGGTCCAGCGCCGCCGGCAGCAGGTCGGGGCGTTCCAGCTTTTTGAAAAGATGGCCGAGGTAGCCCTCCTGGAGTTCAAGGGCGTCGGCGGCCTGCCAGGATTCGCCGTCGAGAAAGCGTTCGCGGGAAATTGCCGCGACGGTCAGCGCCCAGTCGGCGAAGTCCAGAAGAAAATCCGAGGCTTTCCACCCGGGAACCCGGAGCAGGGCGGAAAAGAAGGCGACGGCGCGGCCGGTGTTGTAGAACAGATCGACGGCGGCGGCAAGCCGCCGGCAGGCGTCGAGATCGCTGGTGGTGCAGGAGGGGCTTTCGAGGATTTCGTAAGGGGGCTCGGTCTGCGCCCGCAGTCCCAACTCGGCGGCGTCCCGGTGCAGTTCGGTGCCGGGCAGCACCGCCAGGGGGAAGATGTCGAGATGGTTGGGGGTCAGTTCCAGGGCGAAGTCGAGGCTTTGCCGGAACCCGGCATAATCGTCGCCGGGCAGGCCGTAGATGAGATCGAAGCCGAAGGTGACGCCGGCCTGGTTCAGGAGCTGGATCTTGCGGGCGAACTCCCGCGGCTCGAAGTTGCGGTGGATGCACCGCAGCACCTCGGGCCGGGCCGATTGCAGGCCGACCTGCACGGAGCAGGAAAGCCGCCCCAGCAACCGGGCCGTTTCCCGGTCGAGAAAGTCGGCCTTGGCTTCCAGGTGCACGTGGATGTGGGGCGCTTTGCGACCGAGCAGGCGGAGAAGCTCCTTGCCGCGCTCGGGCGGATGGTTGAAGGTCGAGTCGAGAATCCAGATCTGGCCGACCCGGTGGCGGACGAAAAGGTCGAGCTCCGCCTCCAGGCGAGGCATAGGCAATGGGCGCAAGCCGCGAGTGCCGCGGGAATCGAAACAGAAGGCGCAGGCAAAGGGGCAGCCCCGGGAGGTTTCCCAGAGGACGCCTCCCCCTTCGATGGGGATCAGCGCGCCGTTCAGCCAGGGGGAGGGGAGTTCCTCCGGCGGCGGCGGGGACGCGGCCAGGGGGGGCGTCGCGCTCGGCCTCTCCCCGCGGCCCAGGCGCGCGACGAGGGCGGCGAAGGGTTCCTCCCCCTCGCCGCCGATGAGATAATCGAAAATCCCTTCCGCGCGAACCCGGGCGCTGTCGGCCATGACCTCCGGGCCGCCGGCCACCAGGAGGAGGCCGGGGCGGGCTTGACGCAACTGCCGGGCCAGGGTGAGAAGACGGCGCCGGTTCCAGACGTAGAGAGGAAAGGCGACCAGGTCGGGGGCGGCGGCGAGGATCACCGCCAGCATCTCGGCATCGCTTTGGCGGGGATAGAGATCGAGCAGGGCTGTGCGGCGGCGGGACTCTTCCGGCAGCGCCGCTTTCAGGCAGGCGGCCGCCAGGGGGACGGCCTGGGGCGAAGGGCGGACATGCAGGGTCGGCAGCAGAATACGCATGGGTCAAGCCCCTCCCGGGCGCGAGGCCGCTATTTTTTCGCGCGGACCTTGATTTTCGGTTTTCCGTCCTCGATTTCGACGCGGAATTCCACTTCCCGGTCGCCGAATTTCTCGCGGATCTTGTCCTTCTGATTTTCAAGAAAGAGCTTGACCTGCTGGGGATCGGGGGGCGGACCGGCGATGCCGCAGCTCTGGCGGGCGGCGAGAAGATCCTGGTAGATTTTGTCCCCGGGATCGGTCGGCACCGGCGCGATCGGTTCTTCCGCAATCGGCGGCGTGTCTTTGAGGTTGGCGGTATGCCGGTCGTAGCGCCCCTCGTCGATAAGGCGCAATATACGATCCCAGTGGCCGGAGTAGCTGTGATAGCGCGCCGCCAGGGTCTGGTAGCGGAAGCGGGCGTCGGTCTGAATGATGCGGCGGTTGACGAAACGGCGCAGACGGCGGGCCAGGGCTTCCCGTTGCTTGAGCGGTTCGCGCTTCTCCACGCCGGCGAAATACTGTTCGTAGAGGATGACCAACTCCTTGAGCTCCTGCTCGATTTCCCCCAGATCCCGCAGAATCGACAAACGATCATTCATTGCAAAGTCCCTCCAATGTCCGAACTATACTGAACTCCTTACGGCAATGCAAAAAAAAAGGGGGGGCGCGAAGGGCGGGGACGGGCCCACGGGCCTTGACTCCATGGGGTCTATCCATGATACTAATCAACTTTTACCACGCCCATTTTCAGGAGGGTTTATGAGCGGACAACAGTTGGCGGCGGTCATTCTCGCGGCGGGGCAGGGGACGCGGATGAAATCGGCCTTGCCCAAGGTGCTGCACCCGGTGGCCGGCGAGCCGATGGTCAATTTTCCCATTCGTCTCTGCCGGGAACTGAGTTGCGAGAAGACGGTGCTGGTGGTCGGCCACGGCGCTGAAGAAGTACGCCGGGCACTTGTGGATCAGTCGGTGAGCTTTGCCGTGCAGAGCGAACAGCTCGGCACCGGCCACGCCCTGCTTTGCGCCGCGGACGAACTGCGCGACTTTTCCGGCACCCTGCTGCTGTTGTGCGGCGACGTGCCGCTGCTGCGGCGGCAGACCCTGGAACGCCTCCTCGCCTACCACGCCGAGCAACAGGCGGCGGTCACCGTCCTCACCGCCGAGATGGCCAACCCCCACGGCTACGGGCGCATCGTCCGCGATGGCGAGGCGGTGCTGCGCATCGTCGAGGAGAAGGACGCATCCCTCAAGGAGAAGGCCATCCACGAAATCAATACCGGTATCTATGCTTTCGCAGCGCCTATGGTTTTCGAGGCCCTGCGCTCCGTCGGCCGGAACAACGCCCAGGGGGAATACTACCTGACCGACGTGCTGGAGATCGCCCGCGAGCGGGGACTGGCGGTGCGGGCCCTGGCGGTGACCGATGCCGACGAACCGATGGGGATCAACGACCGGGTGCAGCTGGCCGAGGCCAACGCCATCCTGCGCCGGCGCATCAACGAGGCGCACCTGCGTGCCGGCGTCACCCTCATCGACCCCGCCACCGCTTACATCGACGCGCAAGTGACGATCGCCCCGGACTGCGTCATCCATCCCAATGTCCATCTGCGCGGCGTCACCCGCTTGGGCGGCCACTGCATCGTCGAGCCCGGGGTCATCGTCAACGACTGCGAAATCGGCGAGCACGCCCATCTCAAGGCCGGTTCGGTCCTGGCCGAATCGACCCTCGGCCCCCATTGCGCCATCGGCCCCATGGCCCACCTGCGCCCCGGCACGGTGCTGGCCGGGCACAACAAACTCGGCAATTTCGTCGAAACCAAAAAGGCCCTCCTGGCGGAAAAGGCCCAGGCCAGCCATCTTACCTACATCGGCGACGCCGAGGTCGGGCGCAACGTCAACATCGGCTGCGGCACCATCACCTGCAACTACGACGGCGTCAACAAACACAAAACCATCATCGAGGACGACGTCTTCGTCGGCAGCGACACCCAGTTCGTCGCCCCGGTGCGCATCGGCCGCAACAGCCTGATCGGCGCCGGCTCCACCATCACCAAGGATGTCCCCCCCGATTCCCTGGCCCTGGCGCGGACCGAACAAAAAAACATCGAAGGCTGGCGCCTGCGGCAGAAGAAAAAATGATTCCGGGGTTTGCAGCGGCGCCTTTTCGCCTCAGCCAATCACCAATCACCAATCACTGATCTCCAGAGGTTTTTATATATGTGCGGTATCGTCGGCTACATCGGTTCCCAGCAAGCCACCCCCATCGTCCTTGACGGCCTGCGCCGTCTGGAGTATCGCGGCTACGACTCGGCCGGGATCGCCACCCTCCATGACGGCAAAATCGAGATTCGCCGCGCTCAGGGGAAGCTGATCAGCCTGGAAAATGTCCTGCGCGAACGCCCATTGACGGGAAGCCTCGGCATCGGCCACACCCGCTGGGCGACCCACGGCCGCCCGTCGGAAACCAACGCCCATCCCCACAAGGCCGGCGGGATCGTGGTGGTGCATAACGGCATCATCGAGAACTATCTGGCGCTGAAAGAGCGGCTGCGTGGCCAGGGGCACGAATTCAGCTCGGAGACGGACACCGAGATCATCGCCCACCTGGTGGAGGAGCACTACAAGGCTGCCCATGATTTCGCCACGGCCGTGCGCCGGGCCCTGGCCGAGGTGCGCGGCGCCTACGCCGTGGCCATCCTCTGCCAGCAGGAACCGGGCAAAATGGTCGCCGCCAAGCTCGGCTCGCCGCTGGTGGTCGGGCAGGGGGTCGGCGAGAACTTCGTCGCCTCGGACATCCCGGCGATGCTCTCCCATACCCGCGAGATGATTTTCCTCGACGATGGCGAGATGGTGGTTTTCACCGGCGGGGCCATGGAATTTAGCGACCTGACCGGCACCCCCCGGACCAAGACCCCCAAGACCATCACCTGGAGTCCGCTGATGGCGGAGAAGGGGGGGTACAAGCACTTCATGCTCAAGGAGATCCACGAGCAGCCCCGGGCCATCGCCGACACCCTGGCCGGGCGCCTGCTGGAGGAGGAGGGGGATGTCTACCTCGAAGACCTGAAGCTGAGCGACGCCGACCTGCGCGGCCTGGAGAAGATCTTCATCATCGCCTGCGGCACCTCCTGGCACGCCGGTCTGGTCGGCAAGTTCATGATCGAGAAGCATTGCCGGATTCCCGTCGAGGTCGACATCGCCAGCGAATTCCGCTACCGCGACCCGATCATCGGCCCGAACACCCTGACGGTGCTCATCAGCCAGAGCGGCGAGACCGCCGACACCCTGGCGGCGCTGCGCGAGGCGAGGGGCAAGGGCGGCCGGGCGGTGGCCGTGTGCAACGTGGTCGAATCGTCCATCCCCCGGGAGTGCGACGGCGTTATCTACACCCATGCCGGACCGGAGATCGGCGTCGCCTCGACCAAGGCCTTCACCACCCAACTCGTCGCCCTCTTCCTTTTCGCCCTGCGTCTCGGCCGGGTCCGCGGCACCCTGACGGCGGAACAGGTTCGGGAGTTCGCCGCCGCCCTGGCGACCTTGCCGCGCAAAGTCGAGGAAACCCTCGAACTTAACGACCAGATCGAGGCCATCGCCCGCGATTTCATGAATGCCCGGGACTTCCTTTACCTGGGGCGCGGCAACCAGTACCCGGCCGCCCTCGAAGGGGCGCTCAAGCTCAAGGAGATTTCCTACATCCACGCCGAGGGCTACCCCGCCGGCGAGATGAAACACGGCCCCATCGCCCTCATCGACGAGCTGATGCCGGTGGTGGTCATCGCCACGGAGAACGATACCTTTGAAAAGGTCGTCTCCAACATGGAAGAGGTTCAGGCCCGGGCCGGACGGGTGATCGCCGTCACCGACGCCGAGGGGCTGTGCGACAAGGCCGACGCGCTCTTGGTCATTCCCCGCATCGCCGACGACCTGATGCCGGTGCTGACCTCCGTTCCCCTGCAACTGCTGGCCTATCATATCGCCGTGCTCAAGGGGACCGACGTCGATCAGCCCCGCAACCTCGCCAAAAGCGTCACCGTGGAGTAAGGGAAGTTGGCTTTCGGACAGCGTCTGCGGGCGCGGCTGCGTTTCACGCTGGCCGGGCTGCCCGCCTTTTTTCACATCAGCGAAAACACCTTCCTCATCATCCTCGCGGTGATCATCGGGGTGCTCGGCGGCCTGGGCAACTACGCCTTCCGCCAGACCATCGAGTTCCTGCATTGGGGATTGTTCGAGCAGAGCGAGCGGCTGCTCGACATCAGTCTGCACGAATGGAGTCCGCGACGCTTCGCGGTGATGATCTTCCCGGCCCTTGGCGGCTTGCTGCTGATCCCCCTCTGGCACTGGTTCGGCGACGACCTCAAGGGGGGCTTTTCCGGCTTTCTGCAGCGGGTCAATCTCGGTGGCGCCAAGCTGCGCCTGCGGCCGATCTTCACCCGCGGCTTCGGCGCCGCCCTGACCATCGGCTCCGGCGGCAGCGCCGGGCAGGAAGGGCCGATCGCCATGATCGGCGGCGCCATCGGCTCCCAGTTCGGCCAGGCCTTCAAGATGAGCGGCGACCGCCTCAAGGTGCTGGTGGCCTGCGGGGCCGCCGCCGGAGTCGCCGCCACCTTCAACGCGCCCATCGCCGGGGTCTTCTTCGCCCAGGAAATCGTCCTGCTCGCTTCCTTCGAGCTGGCCAGCTTCACCTCCATCGTCATCGCCAGCGGCATGGCCACCGTCGTTTCCCGGGCGTTGCTCGGCAACATCTCGGAACTCTTCGCCCCCCAATACGTCGTCCAGACCTTCTTGGAATTCGGCCTCTATGTGCTGCTCGGTCTGCTCATCGGCGTGCTCGCGGCGGGTTTCACCGACATTCACTTCCGCATCAAGGACCGCATCGCCGCCATTCCCATCCCCCCTCTGCTCAAACCGGCGGTGGGGGGGCTGGCGGTCGGCCTCATCGGCGTGGCCTTTCCGCAGGTCTTCGGCAACGGCTACGAGTTCATCGAAACCGTCCTCTTGGGGGGCGGCGACGGCCGGACCCTGACCTGGTATCTGCTTGCCCTCCTGGTTCTGGCCAAGGCGGTGGCGACCTCCATCACCCTCGGCTCGGGGATGCCCGGCGGCCTCTTCGCCCCCAATCTCTTTATCGGCGCCATGAGCGGCGGCGCTTTCGGCCATCTGGCGGCCAAAATCTTTCCCACCGCCGGCATCACCCCCGGCGCCTACGCCCTGGTCGGCATGGGCGCTTTCCTGGCGGCGGCGACCCACGCGCCGATGACCGCGATCTTCCTCCTTTTCGAGATCACCGACAGCTACGAGGTCATTATCCCGATCATGCTCACCTGCGTCATCGGTACGGCCACGGCTCGTCATTTCAAAAAGGACAGCCTCGAAACCTATGAGCTGACCCGGGCCGGTATCGACCTGGAAGCGGGCAAAGAGCGCAACATCATGAAGTCGATCCGGGTCGGCGAGGTCATGGTGCGCGATGTGGCCAGCATTCCCGAGAACATGACCCTGGGGCAGTTCGCCCAATTCATCGAGTGCACCCGGCACACCAATTTCCCTCTGGTCAACGCCCAGGGGGAGCTGACCGGCATCATCTCGGTGCAGGATTTCATGGGGGTGGTTTTCGAGCGCGACCTCATGGATCTGGTGGTGGTCAAGGAATTGGCGACGACCAAGGTGATTACCGCCCACGAGGACGAGGACCTCGACCAGGCGATGCGCAAGATCGGCTACCGCAACATCGAGCAGCTGCCGGTGGTCGACCGCGCGACCCACAGCCGGCTGCTCGGCATCATCTCGCGCCGGGACATGGTTTCGGCCTACAACCGGGCGCTGATGAGCCGTACCCTGGAGGAACAGTAAGGTGGATGAACTGCTCACCGGATTGAACCCCCCGCAGCGCCAGGCGGTACTCCATGTTGATGGACCGCTGCTGCTGCTGGCCGGGGCCGGTTCCGGCAAGACCCGCACCCTGACCCATCGGGTCGCCCATCTGATCCGGCATCACGGAGTGCCCCCCTGGCAAATTCTGGCCGTGACCTTCACCAACAAGGCCGCCGCCGAGATGAAGGAGCGCCTGGAGCGGCTTCTCGGCGCCTCGGAACTCCCCTGGGTGGCGACCTTCCACGCCACCTGCGTGCGCATTCTGCGGCGGGAAATCGCCGTCCTCGGTTACTCTTCCGACTTCACCATCTACGACGACCAGGACCAGGAGCGCTTGCTCAAGGCGGTGCTGACTGAGCTCGACATCCCGGAAAAGACCCTGAAAGCCCGCGCCGCCGCCTGGGCTATCGACGCCGCCAAGAACAAGGGTCTCTTTCCCGAGCAGCTCGATGCCGGCGACTTCCATGGCGAATTGACGGCGCGGGTCTACGCCCGCTATCAACAGCGGCTGCAACAGGCCAACGCCCTCGACTTCGGCGATCTGCTGCTGCTCGCCGTGCGCCTCTTCGAGGCCCATCCCGAGGTGCTGCACAAGTACCGCCAGCGTTTCCGCTACATTCACGTCGACGAGTTTCAGGACACCAACCAGGTTCAGTACCGGATCATCCACCTGCTCGCGGGACAGCACCGCAACCTCTGCGTGGTCGGCGACGACGATCAGTCGATCTACGCCTGGCGCGGCGCCGAAATCGGCAACATCCTCGGCTTCGAGCGGGACTACCCCGGCTGCGTCACCATCCGCCTGGAGCAGAACTACCGTTCGACCCGCACCATCCTTGAAGCGGCCGGCGAAGTGGTGGCGAAGAATGTCGGGCGCAAGGGGAAGAAGCTCTGGACGGAAAATCCCCCCGGGGAAAAGATCACCCTCGAAGCCCTTCCCGATGATCTGGAAGAAGCCCGCTTCGTCGCCGGAGAAATCCAGAGGTTCAAGGAGAGCGGCCGCCGGCTGCGCGACATCGCCGTCTTTTACCGCACCAACGCCCAGTCCCGCTCCCTCGAAGAAGCCCTGCGCGGACGCGGGCTGCCCTACGTCATGTTCGGCGGGGTCAAGTTCTACTCGCGCATGGAGATCAAGGATATCCTCGCCTACCTGCGGGTGCTGACCAATCCCGCCGACACCATTGCCGCCCGGCGCATCGTCAATGTTCCCCCCCGGGGGATCGGCGCCGCCACCGTCGAGCGCATCGCCGCCCTCGAAGTCGAGGCCGGGGGCTTTCTCCCCGCCTGCCGTCTGGCCCTGGAGCGGGGTGCCCTCAAGGGGGCGGCGGCCAACCGGGTCGGGGAGTTCGTAACGATGATGGAAGGGTTCCGGAAAAAGCTGGAGGAATTCCCCTATCCCCAGCTTACCGCCGTCATTATCGACGAGAGCGGCTACGGGCCGATGTTGCGGGAAGAGCGCACCGAAGAGGCGCGGGGGCGGATGGACAACCTGGAACAGCTGCTGGCGGGGATGGAGGAACATTTCGGCAGCGAAGGGACGTTGGCCGACTATCTGGAGCAGGTGGCGCTGATCACCGACCTCGACAGCTACGACGGCAGCCTCGACCGGGTGACGCTGATGACCTTGCACGCCGCCAAGGGGCTGGAGTTCCCCGTGGTCTTCATGACCGGCATGGAGGAGGGGCTGTTTCCCCACTCGCGCGCGGCGGAAGGGGGGGCGGAGATCGAGGAAGAGCGGCGGCTCTGCTACGTCGGCATGACCCGGGCCATGGAGAAGCTCTACCTCACCCACGCCCGCCGCCGCCGGGTTTACGGCGACTACCAGTTCAATCCGCCGAGCCGCTTTCTCGGCGAGATCCCGCCTGCGGCCCTGCGCGATCAGCCGGCCCCGGCCCTGAAGAAGACCGCCGGGCACAACCTCGCCTCGGTCTTCGAACAGATCGCCCCCGCCCCCTTCGACGACGATGACTTTCCTTTCGAGGATGAAGTGCGCCTCGTTCCCGACGCCGAAGAGGGGGTGCGCATCGGCATGCAGGTGCGCCATCTCAAATTCGGGGTCGGCACCGTGCGCCGCCTGGAAGGGAGCGGCGACAAGCAGAAGGTGACGGTTTACTTCCGCAGCGTCGGGCCGAAAACCCTGCTGCTCAAGTTCGCCGGGCTGGAGCCGGCTTGATCATGAAATCCGCGCCCGCCGGGAAACCCGGTTCCGCGCCCGCCCTGCGCTGGCTCCTCTTCGCCTGTGGCTGGCTCAGTATCGCCCTGGCGCTTCTCGGCCTCTTTCTCCCGGTTCTTCCCACCGTTCCCTTCCTGCTTCTCGCCCTGGCCTGTTTTTCCCGCAGTTCCGGCCGCTTCTATTCCTGGCTGGTCGAGCACGAACAGCTCGGCCCCCTGGTGCGCCCCTATCTCGCCGTCGCCGGCATGCCCCTCAGGGCCAAGGTCAAGGCGATCCTGCTGGTCTGGGCAAGCATCCTGCTCTCCACATTTTTCCTCATCGACCGCCTCTGGCTGCGAATCCTGTTGCCCTGCATCGCCCTCGGCGTTACCCTCTACCTGCTGCGCCTGCCCACCGCCGA
>JAVFAR010000036.1:0-24022 GCA_034002365.1 Trichloromonas sp. | reverse complement strand
AACCAGTCGTAGCGCACGTCGCGGGTCGTGTTGCTGATCGAACCGGTCTTGCCGCCGAGACGCAGATTGGCCAGAACCGCGTCCGTCTCGTGACCGCGAAAGGCCTTGCGGGCGGTGCCGGTGGCGACGGTGGCCTCCATCATCCGCGCCAACTCGCCGGCGGCGCGGGGGGTCATGATCCGGCGTCCCGGCACGGGCCCGGCCTGGTAAAGGATCTTGCCCTCCTCGTCGGCGATGCGCTCGACGACCGTTTGCGACGGCATCCGCCCCTCGTTGAGAATCGCCGCGACCAGCGCCGCGCCATGCAGCGGCGAGATAGTCGTCTGTCGATTGAAGCCGCTGGCGATCTCCGCCCAGTGATAGGGGTCGCCACTGACCTGAAAGCGGCTGGGGGGGAGGCTGACATCGAAGTCGAGGGGCTGGTTGAAACCAAAGGTGGCGGCGGCCCGCTCCAGCAGCGGCCGGCCCAGGCGCAGTCCGCCGAGCTTGCCGAAAACCGGATTGATCGAGTCGGCGAAGGCCTCGGCGAAGGGAACGGTCGTCGTGTTGCGGTCGACCCGTTCGGTCAGCTGCCCCTTGTAGAGGGTGTGCTTGCCGCCGTTGAAATGCATAGGCGAGTCGGCGGAATAGCCGAGCAGATCGACCGCCGTCGCCGCCGTGACGATCTTGAAGATGCTGGCGGCGGGAAATTCGCTTTGCAGACAGGGATTGCACGCGGCGTCGGTGCGGTCGAAACCGGCCAGGGCCAGCACCCGGCCGCTGACGGGGTCCATGGCGACAATGCCGACATGACGGGAATTCTTGCGGTCAAGGCCGGAAAGCAGGAAGTTCTGCAGATCGGGATCGAGGCTGGTCTCCACCTGCAAGACGCCGTCGGCAACCGGCAGAATCAGATTTTTCTCGGTCAGGTCGGCGAACATCCGCACATCGAGCAGTTGCCGTACCTGCTCCCGGTTGAGCGGCCCATCGACTTCAGGCAGGGGCTCGACGGCCGGAACGGGCGCAGGGTCCGTCGCCGACGCCAAAACCCGGTCAAGTTCCGCCCGCGGCACCGGTTCCGTTGCCGGGGCAGTGACCATCGCTGCCGCCGCCATCGGCGGCGACGCGGCAACCGATGCGGGGGCTTCGCCGTTGCCGCGCATAAAACCGAACAGGCCGAAGAGCGCCAGCAGCACGAGCCCACCGACCACGACCGGCGCGGACGGGAAGTACCGCCGCTTCCGGGCGCGCGGCCAGGCACAACGGGGGTAACGTTTGGGAAAGGAAGACTGATGGTCGCGCCAACTGCCGACCTGATTGCGACGGGACCAGGATTTTCTTGAAAAGGACATGAGCAGCCTGACAGGAGGAAACCGCTGGGGCGTGATTCGTTAATCAACCACGGAGATCATTGAGAATCGTACGACAACCTGAACAGGTTACACCAACTTCCCGCCGCGATGCATTAAAAAACCCGTCCCCGGGGGAAAAGATCCCGACAGACAGGGCCTTCGTGGCCGCATCGGAAGGTCGCGAACAGGCCGTCATCCCTCCCCTTCCCGGTCGGGGTGAAGGCTGAAAAGCCGCACACCCTGGCGGATATAATCGAGGCAGGCGACGATGGTGATCAGTCCGGTCAAGAGGAAAAGGGGAAACAACGGCCAGGGGAAGAAACCGACCACCGCCATGAGCACCAGGCCGGTCGTCAGAAACTGCAGAAGGGTCGCCAGCTTTCCCCAGAGGCTGGCGGTGGCGACGAAGCGATAGCCGGCGACATAGAGGATGGCGGCGCCGATCCCGACATAGAGATCCTTGGCCACCACCGTCACCGCCAACCAGGGGGGAGCAGCCCCTGAACCGCCAGGGCGACATAGGCGACGGTGGTCAGCAGACGATCCCCCAGGGGGTCGAGAAAGGCGCCGAGGAGGGATTGCTGCCCCAGCCTACGGGCCAGGAAACCGTCAAGAAAATCGGAGAAGCCGGCCACCAGAAAAATCCCCAGGGACAGGGGGTAATTATGATAAATGACCGCGGTGAGAAAAGGCGCCACCAGCAGGATGCGCAACAGGCTGATCGCATTGGGAAGATTCATCCGCCCTCCAATCGGGGATGGCGCGGCCCATGCGCTTCCGGCTTCCCTCTGACATCAAGTATGCCGGATTTTTTCATGATGCCAATGAGATGGTTGAAAGGAGTCGGCCCAAAGACCTTGCCGTTGGCGGGATCGGCAGGAGAAAACCTTGTTGAAGGAGTTCCGCCTATCAGGTACCCTGCTATCAGGTACCCTGTCAAAAACGTTCTTTCCTTGGGACAACGGAGGAGGCCGATTGACCGACACCCTTTCGCCGACGGAACGAAGCGCGCGCATGGCCAGGATCCGGGGCAAGGGCATGGCCCCGGAAATGAAGCTGCGCCGTCTGATCCATGGCATGGGGTATCGTTACCGCCTGCATGTCCGGAAACTCCCCGGCACCCCGGATCTGGTCTTTCCCGCGCGCCGGGCGGTTATCTTCATGCATGGCTGTTTCTGGCATCGCCACGAAGGGTGCAAACTCGCCAGGCTGCCGAAATCCCGCCTGGACTTCTGGGTCGAAAAGCTGGAGTCCAATCGGCGACGGGATTTGCTTCATCAACAACAATTGATGGAAATGGGCTGGAGGGTTCTGGTGGTTTGGGAATGTGAAATGGGCGATGTCGGGCGGATGGCCGCGATGGTCGAAAATTTTTTGAACGAAGCGAGGGACGGGAAAAGATGAAATCGGTGGAACTTTTCGCCGGGGCGGGCGGGCTGGCCATGGGCGTGACCCTGGCGGGATTCGAGTCGCTCGCGGTGGTGGAATGGGACAAATGGGCCTGCGACACCATCCGTGAAAATCAGAAGCGCGGCTATCCCCTGGTCGTGGATTGGCCCTTGTGGGAAGGTGACGTGCGCGCCTTCGATTGGCGTTCCCTCCCCGAGGGCATCGATCTGTTGGCCGGCGGTCCGCCCTGCCAGCCCTTTTCCATGGGGGGCAAGCATCGCGCCTTCGGCGACCGGCGGGATATGTTTCCCGCCACCGTGGCGGTGGTTCGCGCCCTGCGGCCGAAATCCTTCATCATCGAAAACGTGAAAGGCCTGACCCGTTCCAGTTTCGCCAACTATTACCAGTACATCCTTCTGCAACTGGAATTTCCCGAGGTCGCGCCGAAAAACGACGAAAACTGGACGGAACATCTGAAAAGACTCCAGGCGGAGAAAACCTCCGGCGCCCTGCATCGGACCGGCCTGACCTACAATGTCGTACCCACCCTGGTCAACGCCGCCGATCAAGGCATTCCGCAAAAACGCGAGCGGGTGTTCATCGTCGGATTTCGTTCCGATCTGGGCGTGGATTGGTCCTTCCCCCGGCCGACGCACAGCTTCGACGCCCTGCTCCACGCTCAATGGGTGACGGGGGAATACTGGGATCTCCACCAGGTTCCGGCCCGGCTTCGGCCGGCGACGCCGGCCGCCGTGCAAGCCAAGGCCCGGAAATTGGCGACGTTGATGTTCTCCCCAGCGGAAAAACCCTGGCGAACGGTGCGGGATGCCTTGCTCGACCTGCCCGACCCGCGCCAGGGGGAGGCGCGGGACTTCCCCAATCATCATTTTCAGGATGGCGCGAGGATCTATCCGGGACACACCGGTAGCCCCCTCGACCTGCCCGCGAAAACCCTGAAGGCGGGGGATCACGGCGTGCCGGGCGGCGAAAACATGATGGTTCTCGAAAACGGGTCCGTGCGTTATTTCTCGGCGCGGGAATCGGCGCGGCTGCAAACCTTTCCCGACGGCTACGTCTTTCACGGCTCCTGGACGGAAACCATGCGGCAGCTCGGCAACGCCGTTCCCGTCGCCCTGGGGCGGCGGGTCGCCGCCTCGGTGGCGGAGCGTCTGATCGAGGTGGAACTGCGCCAACGCTCCCGCGCCGGGCGGAGGCATGTCGCATGACGCCCGGCCGAATCATTCCCTTCAATCCCCTCGACAAACGTCATCTGGGTGAGAGCGTCGGCCAGGCGCTGCTGCGGCGTCCGGCGGTTCCCATGGCCGAGCTGTCGGTGTTCGAAGGCGCGGGTATTTATGCGATTTATTACGTCGGGGACTTTCCGGCGTATAGGGATATCGCCGCCCGTAATACGGAAGGAAGATTCACCGCGCCGATCTATGTCGGCAAGGCCGTGCCGAAAGGGGCGCGCAAAGGGGGCGATCTGGAAGCCCACCCCGGCAAGGTTTTGCATGCGCGCCTCGCGCAACATGCCCGAAGCATCGAGGAAGCGCGGAATCTGAATCTCGACGATTTTCATTGCCGCTACCTGACGGTCGACGACATCTGGATTCCTCTCGGCGAATCCCTCCTTATCGCCAAATTCGCGCCGCTATGGAACAAGCTCATCGACGGTTTCGGGAATCACGATCCCGGCAGCGGAAGGCACGCGGGGCTGCGTCCCCGTTGGGATGTCCTGCATCCGGGGCGCCCCTGGGCCGAGCGGTGCCGGCCTCGAAGCGAAACGGCGGAACAGATCGTCCGCGAGGCGAAGGATTATCTGCGCAACAACCCGCCACCAGAGGACAATTCGATGCTCGGCGGTTAATCTCACTCCCCTTGAAAAAGCAGCGGCGGAGGCGGGAATTTCCCCCGGCTCCGCCGCTTTTCATCCTTGATTCAAGCCGGTCTTCAGTTTTCGCCCGCGCCTTCGGCCATGAGTTTCGAGAGGGCCTTGGCGAAGGCCACCGGGTTGCGGGGTGCCTCGCCTTCGAGGAGCAGGGCCTGGTCGTAGAGCAGGCCGACGTACTCCTTGAGCCGGGGACTCTCCTTGTCGGCGGCGAAAATTACCTTCATGCGCGCGATCAGCTCGTGATCGGGATTGACCTCCAGCACCCGCTGGCCCTTGGGCACTTCCTGGCCCATGGCCTGGAACATCTTGACCATCTTCGGATCGAGGTCGTGCTCGCCGGCGACCAGGCAGACCGCCGAATCCTTCAGCCGCCCGGAGACACGCACCGCCGCGACCAGATCCTTCAGCTCTTCTTTCATCAGCTCCAGCAGATCGCCGAATTCCTTCTGCTTTTCCTCTTTCTTGCCGTCCCCCAGATCGAGATCCCCCTTGATCGCCGACTGGAATTCCTTCTCTTTGTAGACGCCCAGGCCGCTGATGATGATGTCGTCGAAGTCGTCGGTCATAATCAGCACTTCGATGTCTTTTTCCTTGAACACCTCCAGGTAGGGGGAGGACTCGACGCTGGCGCGGTCGGGGCCGGTGATGTAGTAGATTTCCTTCTGCTCCGGCTTCATGCGCTCGACATACTCGGCCAGGGTGATCTTCTTGCCGGGCTCGGTCTTGGTCGACTCGAACAGGAGCAGGTCGGCGATGGCCTCGCGGCGCTCGAAATCGTGATGGATGCCTTCCTTGAGGATGCGGCCGAACTGTTCGTAGAAGGCGCCGTAGGCCTCCATATCCTCTTTTTTCATCTCGGCCAGGGTATCGAGGATTTTCTTGGTCAGGCTCTTCTTGATGACCCCGACGGTCTTGTTGTCCTGAAGGATTTCCCGGCTGACGTTGAGGGGCAGATCGGAGGACTCCACCACGCCACGGACGAAGCGCAGGTAGGTCGGCAGCATCGCCTCGCAGTGATCCATGATCTGCACCCGGCGCACATAGAGGGTCGGGCCGATCTTGTAATCCTGATAGAAGATGTCGAAGGGGCGCTTGCTCGGCAGGTAGAGCAGGGCCGAGAATTCGGTGGTGCCCTCGGCGCGGTAGTGGATCACCCGAGCCGGATCGGTGAAGTCATGGGAGATGTGTTTGTAGAATTCGTTGTATTCCTCGGCGGTGATCCCGGCCTTGTCCTTGAGCCAGATCGCCTTGCGCGAGTTGAGAGTCTCTTCCTTGGTTTCGGAGACGGTTTTTTCCTTGTCCTCGGGATCGGGCTGGGAGCGGGTGACGTTCATGACCACCGGATATTCGATGAAATCGGAATACTGCTTGACGATCTTGCGCAGCTCCCACTCTTCGAGATACTCCCTGGCGTCGTCCTTGAGCTTGAGGATGACGTCCGTCCCCCTGGTCGGCTTCTCGGCGTCTTCCAGGGTGTAGGTGCCGTCGGCGTTGGACTCCCAGAGCACGGCGTGCTCGGCGTCGGCACCGGCCTTGCGGGTGAGGACGCTGACCTGATCGGCGACCATGAAGGCCGAATAGAAACCGACGCCGAACTGGCCGATGAGCTCGGGATTGTCCTTGACCTCGCGGCTCTCCAGCAGCTTCATGAACTCCTTGGTCCCCGAGTGGGCGATGGTGCCGAGGGCTTCGACGGCCTCGTCGCGGGTCATGCCGATGCCGTTGTCCCGCACCGTCAGGGTGCCGGCCGCTTTGTCGGGGATCAGCTCGATCTTCCAGTCCTCCCCGCCTTCGAGCAGGGACTTGTCGGTCAGCGCCTGATAGCGGGCCTTGTCGATGGCGTCCGAGGCGTTGGAGATCAGCTCGCGCAGGAAGATTTCCTTGTGCGAGTAGAGGGAGTGAATCATCAGGTCGAGGATCCTGTTGACCTCGGCTTTGAATGGGTGCTTGTTCGCGGTCATTATGTCGCTGCCTCCTGTGGGGATGAATAAGGTGAATGAGCGGATCCGGCGCCCAAGATAAGCACGGCCTCCGCCGATGTCAACCCGAGGGCCGGAAACTTCCTGCTTTTCCCGGCAGCGATGCTCAGGACGGACGCACCTCCACCCGGTTGTCGCAGAAGGTACTCCCCTCCCCCTGGTCGGTGAGGCGCTGGGAGGTAAGGGCGTTGACCGTGCGCTCCCCGGGCGCGAACTCCCGCCACCAGACCCCCGCCGCCACCACTAACCCCGGCGGAACCGCCCCGTCGATTTTCAGGACAAAAGACACCTCCCCCAACTCGTTGTAAGCGACCACCTCCGCCTCGTCCAGCAATCCCCGCGCGGCGGCGCCGGCGGGGTTCATCCGCAGCAACATCCCTCCCTGACGGGCGCGCAATTCGTCGCGCTCGTAAAAGGTCGAGTTGAGGGCATGACGGGAGGGGGCGGTCATCAGGCACAGGGGCAGATCGCCGCCGTGCGGGGGAAGAAAGACCGGCAGCGGCCGGGGCTGGGCCGGATTGTGCAGCTCGATCTTGCCCGAGGGAGTAGCGTAGACGGGCGGCCCCGGCGGCATCCGCAGCTCCACCGCCTTCCCCGAAGCCAGGGCGGCGAGATCGATCCCGTCTCGCATCGGGTGCGGAAGGGCAAGCAGGCGGTCGATGAGATCATCGGCGCTCTGGCGGAAGAAGGGGTCGCCGAAATCCATGGCCTCGGCGGGCAGGGCGAAGACTTCCCGGTTGGACTTGCTCTGTCCCACCGGCGGGATCGCCGCCCGCGTCCGCTGGATGCAGCAGGTCCCGTAGGAGCGGTAGAGATCGCCGTGTTCCAGGGAACTGGTGGCAGGCAGAACAATGTCGGCATAACGGGCGGTGTCGGTGAGAAAGCGTTCGTGGACGACGGTGAAGAGATCCTCTCGCGCCAGACCCTGCAACACCCGGTTCTGGTCGGGGGCTACCGCCGCCGGGTTGGAATGATAGACGTAGAGACTGCGCACCGGCGGATCGCGCAGTTCGTTAAGGGCCTCGCCGAGGCGGTTCATGTTGACGACCCGAGTCGTCTTCGCCATGAAATCCTCGCGCAGCACCTCCTTCATGGCGCAGACGCCGCCGGTGCTGGTGCCGCCCAGACAGCCGCCGCCGGGCTTGTCCCAGGCGCCGACCAGCGCCGGCAGGGCGACGATGCAGCGCGCCGTCATGGCGCCGTTGCCGTAGCGGCAGAGGCCGCCGCCAAGGCGGATGAAGAGGGCGCGGGCGGTTCCGAACTCCTGAGCCATGGCCGTCAGGGTGGCGGCGGAAAGACCGGTCAGTGCGCTCACCCGCTCCGGTGGATAGTCGGGGAGCACCGCCCGCTCCAGTTCGCCGAACCCCTGTACCGAACGCTCGATGAATGCCCGGTCGACCAGATTTTCCCGCGCCAGCAGGTGCATCAGCCCCAGGGCCAGGGCGCCGTCGTGCCCCGGCTTGACGAGAAAGACCTGATCGGCCAGCTCGGCGGTGGCTGTTCGGTAGGTGTCGATGACCCAGACCTTCGCCCCGCGCTTTTTTGCCTGACGGACGCCGTGAAGAAAATGGATATTGGTCGCCAGTGCGTCGATCCCCCAGAGGATCACCAGATCGCTCTCCGCCACCGTATCGGGAGGGGGCGCCGGGGTCGCGCCCATCACCGCTTTCCAGCCGGCCTCCTTGGCCGGGGAGCAGATGGTGCGCGCCAGGCGCGAAGCACCGAGGCGGTGGAAGAAGGGATAGCCGGCGTTGCGCTGGATCAGCCCCAAGGTCCCGCCATAGGAATAGGGCAGAATCGCCTCGGCCCCGGACTCGTCGATGATGACCCGCCAGCGTCCGGCGATGCGCTCGATGGCCTCATCCCAGCCGATCGCGATGAATTCCCCCCGTCCCTTGGCGCCGACGCGCAGCAAAGGCGTGGTCAGACGGCGCGGGGAATGGACCGTTTCCTGGTAACGGTTCATCTTCGGGCAGAGAAAGCCGCGCGTTTGGGGATGCTGCGGGTCGCCGGAAACCTTGACGGCCCGGCCCGCTTCCACCGCGACCAGCAGACCGCAGGCGTCGGGACAATCGTAGGGACAGACGGAACGCTTGATTTCCCTGGGCATGTGTCGGCCTTTCACCGAAGAGAGCGGATCAAGAGGCAAGAAGCCGACATAGTATAATCCCGTCCGGCGGGAAAGAAAACCGGCGTGTTAATCATGATCTCTTTAGTAGAACACCGTTTGACTATTTGCGATAATTTCATTATCTTTATAGACAGAATCGTAAATAACTCGCCGACACCTCACCCATGGAAAGGAGAAGCCCCTGACAATCGCGAAATCTTTGACGATGGTTTTGCTCGGCCTTTTGGCGCTGGCCGCCTCCCCGGTCTCCTTCTCCTGGCCGAGGGCCCTGAACGGATCGACCTGCCCGCGCCGCGCATGGGCACCGTCCCCTTCCCCAACAAGTTGCATCAGGAGCGGGCGCAAAGCTGCGAAGTCTGCCATCACAAGGGGGTCGAGTCCGGCCCGTGCCACGGGTGAACCCCATGAACTGGGCAAAGATCCGCCTCAGGGGCGCGACCTTTTCCACAAGATCGGCAAGGACTGCCACCGGAAAGAAGGCGGGCCGACCGCCTGCAACGGCTGCCATAGCCGCGCATCCTGACCTTCCCCATAAAAAAACGCCCCCCGCTCCAACGAAGGAACGGGGGGCGTTTTTACTTCAGCCTGGGGGGGAATCGCACTACATCATCCCGCCCATGCCGCCCATGCCGCCGGGCATGGCGGGCATCGACTCTTCTTTACGCGGCGCGTCGGCGATGGCGGCCTCGGTGGTCAGCATCAGGCCGGCCACGGAAGCGGCGTTCTGCAGGGCGCTGCGGGTGACCTTGGTCGGGTCGATGATGCCCGCCTGAATCATGTCGCAGTACTCGTCGGTGGCGGCGTTGAGGCCGTAGGCGCCGTCTTTCTTCATGACTTCGTTGACCACGATGGAGCCTTCCAGACCGGCGTTAGCAGCGATCTGGCGCAGCGGCTCCTCGAGGGCGCGCTTGACGATATTGACGCCGAACTTCTGCTCGCCTTCCAGCTCAAGTTTCTTGACCGCCGCGATGGCACGGATCAGAGCGACGCCGCCGCCAGGGACGATGCCTTCTTCCACGGCCGCGCGGGTGGCGTGCAGGGCGTCTTCGACGCGGGCTTTCTTCTCTTTCATTTCGGTCTCGGTGGCGGCGCCGACCTTGACCACGGCGACCCCGCCGACCAGCTTGGCGAGACGCTCCTGGAGCTTCTCACGGTCGTAGTCGCTGGTGGTTTCCTCGATCTGGGCGCGGATCGCCTTGACCCGGGCGGCGATGGCGGCTTCGTCGCCGGCGCCGTCGATGATGGTGGTGTTGTCCTTGTCCACCACGATGCGCTTGGCGGTGCCGAGCATGTCGAGGGTGGCGTTCTCCAGCTTGTGGCCCATGTCCTCGGAGATCACGGTGCCGCCGGTGAGAACGGCGATGTCTTCGAGCATGGCCTTACGGCGGTCACCGAAACCGGGAGCCTTGACGGCGGCGATGTTGAGGGTGCCGCGCAGCTTGTTGACGACCAGGGTGGCCAGGGCTTCGCCTTCGACGTCCTCGGAAATGATCAGCAGCGGGCGGCCCTGTTTGGCGACCGGCTCAAGAACCGGCAGCAGATCGCGCATGTTGCTGATCTTCTTGTCGTAGATGAGGATCAGGCCGTTTTCGATGACGGCTTCCATACGGTCCGGATCGGAGATGAAGTAGGGGGAGAGGTAGCCGCGGTCGAACTGCATCCCTTCCACGGTCTCCAGGGTGGTTTCCATCGACTTGGCTTCCTCGACGGTGATGACCCCTTCCTTGCCGACCTTCTCCATGGCTTCGGCGAGAATGTTGCCGATGGTGGCGTCGCTGTTGGCCGAAATGGTGCCGACCTGGGCGATTTCCTTGTGATCCTTGATCGGCTTGGACAGCTCTTTCAGGCTGGCCACGGCCGCTTCCACAGCCTTGTCGATGCCGCGCTTGATCTCCATCGGGTTGTGACCGGCGGAAACCAGCTTGACGCCTTCACGGTAGATGGCCTGGGCCAGGACGGTGGCGGTGGTGGTGCCGTCGCCGGCGACGTCCGAGGTCTTGGAAGCGACTTCCTTGACCAGCTGGGCGCCCATGTTCTCAAAGCGGTCTTCCAGTTCGATTTCCTTGGCGACGGTGACGCCGTCCTTGGTGATCAGGGGCGCGCCGAAGGACTTGTCGATGACGACGTTGCGGCCCTTGGGACCGAGGGTGGCCTTGACGGCTTCGGCCAGCAGGTTGACCCCCTTGAGGATGCTGTTGCGGGCGTCCTGGGAAAATTTGATTTCTTTCGCTGCCATATCTCTGCTATCTCCTTGTCATGAATTAATGGATGGGGTGCGAATTACTTTTCCACGACGCCGAGGATGTCGTCCTCGCGCATCATGAGGTATTCCTTGCCTTCCACCTTGATCTCGGTGCCGGCGTACTTACCGAACAGCACCTTGTCGCCGACTTTCACGTCCAGGGGCAGCACCTTGCCGTCATCGGTCTTCTTGCCGTTGCCGGCAGCGACGATTTCACCCATCTGCGGCTTTTCCTTGGCGGTGTCGGGGATAATCAGGCCCCCGGGGGTTTTGGTTTCCTCTTCGATGCGCTTGACGATGAGACGGTCCTGAAGCGGTCTGATGTTCATGTACTTACTCTCCTTTCTGACCTGTTGGATAAAGTTCTCGGGAGGTTCCCGATAGAAAGCGGAAAATAAAAAAGACGTCTGATACCGTGATACCGTTGGAACCGCGGCGGCTCTGACCTCTTGGGGGACCCTGCTGTTAGCACTCAGCGGAAGCGAGTGCTAACAGCAGGGGTAAATATAGTCAGGGGAGGGGGAATGTCAAGGGGAATCTGAAAAAAATCGGCGGGAGATCAGGACCCGCTCAGGGCCACACGCACCTTGGCGGCCAGTTCGTCGGCGATGCGCTCGGCCAGTTTGCGGCGCTCCTTGTCGATAGTCGAATAATCGTGATCGAAGAAGGTCTTGACCGGATACTCGTGCCGCAGCACCGGAGCATCGCTGCCGGCGCGATGGAAGAAGACCCGCGACTTGGCGCGGATATCGGTGGAGCAGCAGCCCGACTCCTCCACATAACCGAAAACCTCTCCGGTCACATAATCATGATCGCGGCGCCAGTCGCTGTCCACCGAATCGAGCCCGCCCTTGAGGATGACGAAGTTATAGCGCTCCGCCAACCCGTCGGCGTTCATCGCCTCGACAAAACGGTCGAAAATCGTCTCAACCACGGCATCGGGAACCATCACCGTGGTGAAAGGCACCAGATAGACTTCGTCGCGCTCACCGGGCATGCCCAGATGCAACGCGGGCTCGGCGGCCTTCTTCGCCACCGTCGGTTCCGGCTTCGGCTTGGGCGCCGGAGCCGGGGGCGGCGGAACCGGTTCGGTCTTGACCACCGGGGGTTGCGGAAGCGGCGCGGGGGGCGGCGGAGGCGCCTTGACCGCCGGCGCGGGAGGAACCGGCGCAGGCCGTACCGGAACGGGACGGGGAGTCGGAGCAGGTGCGGGGGGTTTGGCGGCAACCGGCGGGGGCGCGGGAGCGGGCATTTCAACCCGAGGCGGGGGCGATGCCGGAAGCGCGGCCGTGCGCGGCGGCGGTGGGGAAACGGCGCCGCCACCGAGCAGACGCGCCGTTTCCGGATCGTCAACCAGCTGATTCAAGCCGTCGCGCAGGCGTTGCAGGGTCGCGGAAGAAAGGCCCTGGCGGGCGACCAGGCTGACTTCCCCCCCGCCAAAGGCGCCGGCGGGGAGCAAGGGCAAAGCGCTGCCGGCGGGTTGACGGCGCAGGAAGCCCGCTTCGAGCACACCGATGTCGATCATGCGGTGGCGCGACAGCCACTGCTGAAGGGTCTGCTGATCGGGGAAGGAGCGGGCATTCACCGGCATCCCGAGACGGTTGCCGAGAAGCCGGGCGAACTCCCGGGCCTGGCCTTCGTCGCGGAAGAGCACGCCGGGCACGCTGCCTAAAGTCAGAGAGGAAGCAACCCGGCCGACGGTACGCCCCCCCCGCGCCGGCGGCGGGAGGACAACCGGCGCCGGCGGCGAAGGAGACGTTTTCATCACCGGGCGAGAAACGGCGGGAGCGGGGCGCTGGGCCACCGCCCCCCCCGCCAGGGCCTGACGCACGGCGCTCAGTTGCCGGGAGGAAAGCCCGGGCCGAGCCACCAGCAGACTTTCCGCCGGGAACTGGAGGCCGGGCACCTCGGCACTGCGGGCGAGGCGCAGAACCTGAGCCGAAAGCGCCTGCCGGGCGGCGGACTCGGGCAGGAAGGCCAGATCGATCGTGCGATAGCGGCCCACCCATTGCAACAGCTCATCCTGGGCCGGAAAGGACCGGACCCGCACCGGCATTCCGAGACGTGGACCGAAATCCCGGGCAAAGGCCTCGGCCGCGGCGACATCCGCAGCCAGGGCGCCGAGCACCAGGGCCTTGCCCTCGCCGGAAACGGGGAGCGCCCCCCCGGCGGGAGCCGCCGGGGATGTGAGGATCTTCGCCCTGGGCGCCGGCGTGCCACCGGAGGCGCCGGCGCCCAGACTCTGCAGCCCCAGGTCGTAAAGGAGCGCACGCCCCCCTTCATCCTGTTCCATACCGGCAAGGACTTCGGCCAAGCGCTGAACAAGGGCGTCCTCCAGGCCGGCGCGCGCCACCAGGGTTCCCGTTGCGGCAACCTCGGCGCGAGACGTCGGCCGGGCCAGCACACGGACACCCTTCGCCGTTTCCGCGCCGGCGTCCGTCAGCACCGCCAGATCGACCACCGCGCCGCTGATGAGAGCGGTCCGCAGTTCCTCTTCCGCGAAGAAGATGCGCACGGCGACGGATTCCTCCAGGCGGTGCTCCAGATAGGCGGCAAGGCGTTGCGCCTGGGGTACGGATTTGAGCAGGGACGTCGATTGGGGACAGGCACCCAGAACCAGCTCCGCGTGGGCCGCAAAGGGCATGAACAGGAGTCCGGCCAGAGTCATCAGCAGCAATTTCGTCGGCAGCCGCATACGCTTTGCAATCCTCCCGGGAATAAGAGCAAACAGACGGGGAACCCATTGAAAACCCTCACATCCTAACCTTCAGACCGGGGAAAGTCAACGAGGGAATACCTTGACAGACCCATGCGGATATGTTAACAAAACCCGGCTTGCCGAGCCTGTTCGGCGCGAAAATACTTAATTCAACGGTCGCCTGTAACTGGCGTAAGGTGGGCAACCACCGGGGAGCAGGAGATTTTCGACCGCGACAGCCGAACGCCTGGGCTTTTCCGCATTGACGGAGCCGGGCGTTTTTTCATCGCGCTCGCCCGATCAGCCATTCTTCGCCACAGGAGGAATCACGTGATGGACAAGAAACTCTACATTCCCGGCCCGGTGCAGGTTGCCGCCGATGTCTACCAGGCCATGTGCGCGCCGATGATCGGCCACCGCGGCAAGGACTACGCCGCCCTCCAGCACGAGGTCACGACCGGCCTGAAACGCCTGCTGAACACGGAGAATCCCGTCTTTCTCTCCACTTCCAGCGCCTTCGGGGTCATGGAGGGGGCGGTGCGCAACCTGGTCGGCAAGCGTTGCGCCAACTTCGGCAACGGCGCCTTCAGCAGCAAGTGGCACGACGTCACCCGCCGCTGCGGGCTGGAGGCCGATCTCTTTTCCGCCGATTGGGGCCGTCCGGTCACCCCGGAGATGGTCGATGCCGCCCTTTCCACCGGCAAGTACGATGCCCTGACCCTGGTCCACAACGAAACCTCCACCGGCGTCCTCTCCCCCCTGGAGGAGATCGCCGAGGTGATGAAAAAATATCCCGAGGTCTCGTTCATCGTCGATACCGTCTCCTCCATGAGCGCGGTGAAGATCGACGTCGGCGCTCTCGGCACCGACGTCTGCCTGGCCGGGGTGCAGAAGGCCTTCGGCCTGCCGCCGGGACTGGCGGTCTTCGCCGTCTCGCCGAAGGCGCTGGAAAAGGCCAAGACCATCCCCAATCGCGGTTATTACTTCGATTTCGAGGAGTTCGCCGCCAACGACCTGAAGGACAATACCCCAAGCACCCCGGCCCTGAGCCTGATCTACGCCCTCGCCCACCAGCTGCGCAAGTTCTTCGCCGAAGGCTTGGAAAACCGCTACGAACGCCATCGCCGCATGGCCGAAGCGACCCGGCAATGGGTGCTCGATCAGGGCTTCGGCCTCTTCGCCGCCGACGGTTACCGCAGCCTGACCCTCACCGCCGGCGCCAACGACGGCCGCACCGATCTGGAAAAGCTCAAAAAGCTGGCCGGCGAGCGCGGTTACGCCATCGACAACGGCTACGGCAAGATCAAGAACCAGACCTTCCGCATTCCGCACATGGCCGACATGACCCAGGCCGACCTCGACGAACTTTTCCGCCTGCTCGAAGAACTTCTTCCCCAGGTCCGCTCCTGATCCATACCACCCTTCCGGGGGAGTCCGCTCCCCCGGACCCCCCCGCCCTGCAAAAAGTTTTTTAATTAACCCCACTCTTCCGTCGTAAGCTGCCGGACAATTCAGCACAAATATCCGGGAAATTTCTTACCGCCATGCTCCTCAATTGACCATGAGAGTTCCATGCGTCTGCGCGGCATCCTGATCCTCAGCACCATCTTCATGGCGATTCTCGCCGGTCTCATCGGCGCCATCGGCATTCGCGCCACCCAAACCATCCATCGCGAATTCGAATTCGTGCGCAACGACCTCTTGCCCGTCAGCGGTGTCCTGGATGCCCTGCGCCGGGCGGGGATGAACATCTCGGCCTCGGCGGCGGACTTCGGCCTGATCATGCTCGCCAGCCCCGAAACCCCTGCCGCCCTCGACGCCCCGAGAAAAAAACTGACCCGGGCCAGTTTCACTTTTGTCGAAGCCCTGCTGCGCTACGAAACGATGGTGCGCACCCTCTTTCCCGAAGAGGAGTCCTTTCTCGCCGAGGTGCGTACCCAGGGGAGCCGGCTGCAAAGCTCGACCCTGGCGCTGATGGACATCATCCATGCCGGCGCCGGGGGGAAGGAACTGCTCGATGCCTTTCACCGCCTGCAGGAACGGGAAAGCCGCTTCCACGCCGCCATCGAAAAGGCCCTCGAACACGAAAAATGGGAACTGGTCGAGACCAAGGATCAGGGCAACGACATCATCCAAGACGGCATCCGCACCACCATCGCCGCGACGGCGGCGGGCATCGCCCTCGCCCTGACGGCGGGCGCCGCCTTCTCCGGACGGCTGAGTCGCCCCCTGGCGGAACTGCGCAACGCGGCGGAGCGCTTCGGCCGGGGAGAACTCTCGGCGCGGGCGGTCATCCGCCGCGACGGCGAAATCGGCCTCCTCGCCCAGTCCTTCAACGGCATGGCCGACGATCTCGCCCAATCGCGCCGACGTCTGCTCGACGGCAAGCGCCAGGGCGAGACCCTGGTCATTCTCCGGGACATTACCGCCGAACGCCGGATCGCCCGGATGAAAACCCCGTTCATCTCCACCGCCGCCCACGAACTGAGCACGCCTTTGACCTCGATCCTCGGCTACGCCAACCTGCTGCACGACGAACAGAGCTACGGCGACTTCAGCGACGAGCAGAAACGGGCCTTCATCGCCGAAGTCCACGACAACGCCGAGTATCTCTACGAGCTGACCAACAAACTCCTCGATCTCGACCGCATGGAAAATGGTCAAGCCATCCCCTTGAACCGCGAAGCCGTGGATCTCGCCACCCTGATCGGCAAGACGGCGCACCGCTACCGCCAGCTCTTCCCCGACCGTTCCATCGAGATCCGCCGGAGGGAGGACTTTCCCGCCGCCTGCCTCTGCGATCCCCTGCGCATCAGCCAGGGGCTGGGCAACCTGATCAGCAACGCCATCAAATATTCACCGGCCGGAAAGACGATCCGCCTGCACCTTTCCGGCGAAGCCGGCGGCGCCCGCATCGAGGTTGAGGATGAAGGCCGGGGGATGAGCGCCGCGGAGCAGGCCCGCGCCTTCGACCCCTTCTACCGCGCCGACGGCTCGAACACCGCCCCCCGCGGCACCGGTCTGGGTCTGTGCATCGTCAAGAACATCGTCCAGGCTCACGGCGGAAAGGTGTGGATCGCCGGCGCCCCGGGCCGGGGCAGCCGCATCGGCTTCTTCCTCCCCGCAAGCTGACGTCTGACGCCTATCCCTCCCGCAAAAAAGTTCAGGGCCGCCCCCATCCGGAGCGGCCCTGTTTTATTTAGTCGGGTGACGCGAATATGTCAGCCGGTCACACCAGCGGCACCGGCGGGGTGGATTCCAGACGCCAGATGTCGCGGTTGTAATCCTGCATGGTCCGGTCGGTGGAAAACTTGCCGCTGCAGGCGGTGTTGAGGATACTCATGCGCACCCAGTTTTCCTGATCCCGATAGGCGATATCGACCTGTTGCTGGGCCTCCACATAACCGCGGAAGTCGGCCGCCACCAGCCAGGGGTCGTGGGGATTGCGGATCGCCCGGGTCAGGGGATCGAAGATCTCCGGCTCGAACTGGTTGAAATGCCCGCTCTCCAGCAGCCGCATGACCCGCGCCAGATCCTCGTCGGCCGCGATGAGGGCGTTGGGATCGTAATGCCCGCGCAGCGCTTCCACCTCCTCGGCGGTCAGGCCGAAGAGGAAGAAGTTCTCGCCGCCGACCTCCTCGCGGATCTCGATGTTGGCGCCGTCCAGGGTGCCGATGGTCAGCGCCCCGTTCATCATGAACTTCATGTTGCCGGTCCCCGAGGCTTCCTTCCCGGCCGTGGAGATCTGCTCCGAAAGGTCGGTGCCGGGGGCGATGATCTCCATCAGCGACACCCCGTAGTTGGGGATGAAGGCCACCTTGAGCCGATCCCCCACATCCGGGTCGTTGTTCACCACCTCGGCGACGTTGTTGATCAGCTTGATGATGCGCTTGGCGAGAAAGTAGCCGGGCGCGGCCTTGCCGCCGATGAGGACGCAGCGGGGGGTCCAGTTGTCGTCGTCACCGCGCTTGAGGCGGTCGTACAGATGGATGACGTGGAGGGTGTTGAGGAGCTGCCGCTTGTATTCGTGGATGCGCTTGACCTGCACGTCGAAGAGCGCCTCGATATTGAATTCGACGCCGCAGCGGGTCTGCACCAGGCTCGCCAGACGCGCCTTGTTGTCCTGCTTGACCTGCCGCCAGCGGGCGCGAAAGGCGGGATCGTCGGCCGAGAGGGCAAGCCGGGAGAGGAGTTGCAGGTCGGTGACCCAGGCGTTGCCGCCGAGGGTTTCGGTGATCAGCCGGGCCAGCTCGGGATTGCACCAGGCGAGCCAGCGGCGGGGGGTGACACCGTTGGTCTTGTTGTTGAACTTCTCCGGCCAGAGCGCATAGAAGTCACTGAAGAGCCCCTGCTGTAACAGCCGCGAGTGGAGTTCGGCGACGCCGTTCACCGAGAAGCTGCCGACGATGGCGAGATAAGCCATGCGCACCTGCTGCCGGGGGCCTTCCTCGATGAGCGACATGCGCCGCTGACGCTCGTGATCCCCCGGCCAGCGCCGGGAAACTTCAATCAGGAAGCGGGCGTTGATTTCGTAGATGATGTCGAGCAGGCGCGGCAAGAGGTGCTTGAAAAGGGAGACCGGCCAGCGTTCCAGGGCCTCGGGGAGGAGGGTGTGATTGGTGTAGGCCATGGTCCGGCTGGTGATCGCCCAGGCCTCGTCCCAGCCGAGCCCGTGCACATCCATGAGCAGGCGCATGAGTTCGGGGACGGCGCAGCTCGGATGGGTGTCGTTGAGCTGAAAGCAGTTCTTGGCCGCGAAGTCGGTGAAATCCCCCCCCTTCTGTCCGGTCCAGCGTTGCAGCACGTCCTGCAGGCTGGCCGAAGCGAGGAAGTACTGCTGGCGCAGGCGCAGCTCCTTGCCGTTTTCGCTCGAATCGTTGGGATAGAGAACCATGGTGATGTTCTCGGCGGCGTTCTTGTCCGAAACCGATTCGGGATAGAGCCCCGAGTTGAATTCGCCGAGGTCGAACTCGTCGGTGGCGGCGGCCTTCCACAGCCGCAGGGTGTTGACCGTGCCGTTGTGGTAACCGGGGACCGGAATGTCGTAGGGAATCGCCAGCACGTCGTTGGTGTCGACCCAGCGCGCCCGCAACACGCCGGTGGCGCTGCGGTAAAACTCGGTGCGCCCGCCGAAATGGATGCGCATGGTGTACTCGGGCCGGGCCAGCTCCCAGGGGTTGCCGTCCCGCAGCCAGTGATCGGGCTCTTCGGACTGGTAGCCGTTGACGATATTCTGGCGGAACATGCCGTACTCGTAGCGGATGCCGTAGCCCATCACCGGCAGCTGCAGGGTCGCGCAGCTGTCGAGGAAGCAGGCCGCCAGCCGCCCGAGGCCGCCGTTGCCGAGGCCGGCGTCGTGCTCGTTGGCGCTCAGCGTTTCCATATCCTGGCCGAGACACTGCATGGCCAGCGCCGTATTCTCGTCGAGATCGAGATTGAGCATGGCGTTGCCCAGGGCCCGGCCCATGAGGAATTCGAGGGAGAGATAGAAGGCCTGGCGGCAGCCGTCGGCCTCGTAGGCGTAGCGGGTGCTCTTCCAGCGCTCCATCAGGCGGTCGCGCAGGGTCAGCACCAGGGCCTGATAGGCGTAATGGGGGGAGCGGCAATGACGGTCGCGCCCCAGGGTGTAGGTGTAATAGTGGCGAAAATCCTCGACCAGATCGAAAATGTCCATGCCCAGCGGGGGGAGTTCGGTGAGGCTGTCGCGCAGGGTATTGGGATCCAGCGGTTTATCCATCGTCAACTCCTATGCGGATGCAATCCGCGTGTGAAATGTCCGGAAATTACGGCGCGAGCGGACAGAGGCTCGCTGTCGGACAAGCTCAGACCAATTTCAGCAGAAACAGATTTACCAGCCCGATGATGAAACCAAGCAGGGCGCCGAAAAGATTGATGTATTTGAACTGCTCTTTCATGATGCCCATGAGCAGACCTTCGACCTTCAGTATATCGAGGGAATTGACCTTATCCTCGACAATCCGCCGCACGTTGAGGGTTTCGACCAGAGGCGGCACCTCTTTTTTCAGCAGCTCGGCCAGCTGTTTGAAGAGCCCGGCTTCCAGCTCCTCGCGCAGGTCGGCGGGAACCCGCGCCGAGAGCCGGCCCAGCGGCTTGCGGAAAAGCCAGAGCTCGAAGCGCTCGGCGAGAATCTTATCGAGCGCCTCCCGCGCCGCCGGGGTCCGCAGCTCGGCCAGCAAGCGCTCGGCGAAAAGATCCCGGGCCCGCTCCAGCCCCCCCTCGGGAAGCAGCCGCTGCAACAGAGAGCCGAAGGAGCTGTCCTTGATCCGCTCCACCCCTCGTTCGGCGAAAGCGAGCAGGGTTTCGGCGGCCCGCCGCCCCTGGACGCCGGCAACCACCCGCTCGCGGATGAATCGGCGGGTGCCGGCGACCTTTTCGTAAGGCACCTTTTCCAGATAAGAGGCCACCGGCCGGTCGAGGAAACCGTCGAGGCGCTCGCGGATGGCCGTGGCCACCTGGGCCTGGGTCTTCTCCTCCCGCAGCCAGCGGGAAATCTCCTCGCCGGCCTTGTCGAGAAATTCGGGAATGCGCCCGTAGACCTTGTCCATGTCGAAGAAGCCGGCGAGAATCGCCGAGAGACCACCGAGGGAGTCGAGAAAGCCCTCGATCCCCTCCCGCGCCTTCTTCACCAGCCGCCCCCGGAATTCGGGATCGTAGAGCATGCCGCCGAAGCGTTCCAGCACCGGCGGCACTTCTTTTTCCAGCTGGCTCAGCACGACCTCCACCAGTCCGGCGGGCAGCACCTCGCGCAGGCTGCGCTGCGAGGTCACCCACTGTTCGGTCTTGCTGTCGACGAAGGCGGCCACGGCGCGGGCCACACCGTCCGAGCGCAGAAAACGCGAGAGTTTGTCGTCGAGATGGCCGCGCAGAGCCTGATAGCGTTCGGGAGTGAGAAAGTTCTCCAGATCCTTGGCCAGCAGCTCGTTCCCCTTGCGCGCCAGATAGCTGCGCAACAGCCGCTCGAACTCGGGGCTATCCAGATATTCGAAGATCCCCTTGACCAGTTTCCAGCGCAGCAGTTCCACCAGGTCGGCAAAGCGGCCGCGCAACTCGGCCGGGACCAGCGAGGCCACCGGCCCCAGGTCGCGGTCGAGGAAGAGGCCGAGCTTGTCCGCCACGGCCCCTTTCAGTTCCCGGCGGAACCCCTCTTTTTCCAGGGCGAGGCCGACATCCTCCGAGGTCAGCAGATGGCTGCCGACCATCTCCCCCATTTTTTCCGCCAGTTCGCCGCGCTTACCGGGAATGATCCCCGGCGTCAGCGGCAGGCGCAGGCCGAAAACCCGCCAGGGGCGCAGGGGCCGAAAGAGCATGCGGATGGCGATGTGGTTGGTGACGTAGCCGATAAAGGCCCCGAGCAGGGGCGGGACAAGATAGGGCAGAATTTCTTGGAAGGTCCAGTCAGGCAAGGTCGACTCCGGTTTTTTTTGGCATCATAACCGCAAAAGCTCCGCATAACAAGTCACACAAAAGCGGCTGGTCTGTTATATTAGGTGCGTTTCCCTTTTCCTTGCGAGGCTTTTCATGACCAGCGAACCGACTGAACCGTTGCAACCCGAAGAAGAGGAACTCTGCATCCGCGAGATGACCATCGACGATTTTCCCATCGTCTTTCATATCGGCGAGGACCTCTTCACCTCCGACTATTCCCCCAGCATGTACCGAACCTGGGACGAGTACGAAATCACCACCCTCTACAATTCGGACAGCGAACTCTGCCTGGTCGCCGAACAGGGGGAAAAGATTCTCGGATTCGCCCTCGGCACGACCGTGGAAAAGAGTAATTCCGCCTGGAAATACGGCTATCTGGTCTGGCTCGGCGTACGCCCGGGCCTGCAGAAAGGCGGAGTCGGTGCCGCCCTGTTCAAGGAGATCAAGCGGCGCATGCGCGAACAGGGGGTGCGCATGATCATCGTCGACACCGATGCCGATAATACGGCGGGGATTCACTTCTTCCAGAAGCAGGGTTTCGGCAACATCCAGCAGCATGTCTACATGACCCTCAACCTCTCGCGCAAGAGTCCGAAAAAACGCAAAAAACCGGAGAAGCATAAATGAGCGAGACCCGCGACACCCTCTGGCGCGCCGTCGACCCGACCCGGCTGCGCCGCACCCTCATGGAGATGCTGGAGATCTACTCGCCCGCCGGTAAGGAAGAGGATGTCCAGCTCTATCTCGAGGACCTGCTGACCCAGGCCGGCTTCGCCGTCGAACGGCAGATCGTCGAGGAGGACCGTTACAATCTGCGGGTGACGATAGGCCCGGCGCCGCCGCGCCTCTACCTGGTCGGCCACGTCGACACGGTGACCGCCTGGGACCTGGAGGAATTCGGCCCGCGCGAAGAAGAAGGGATCATCCACGGCCTCGGCAGCGCCGACATGAAGGGGGGCTGCGCCGCCATGGTCGAGGCCTTTCTCGCCCTCGCCGTCCTCCCCGAGGAGGAGCGCCCCCCGGTCGGCCTGCTGCTGGTGGTCGGCGAAGAAGAGAACGGCGACGGCAGCGCGACCTTTCTCACCGGGGAGACGCCCCCCTGGGTGGTGATCGGCGAACCGACGTCCCTGGCGGCCTGCTTCAGCCACTACGGCTACCTCGAAGCCGGACTCATGACCCGCGGCCGCCGCACCCATTCCTCCCTCCCCGAACTCGGACACAACGCCGTCGAATCGATGCTGCGGGTGCTGCTCCTCCTCGGCCGCCACCCCCTCTTCGACCGGGAAACCCCGGAACTGGTCTATTCCATCCGCGAACTCAGTTCCTCCCGCGCCGGCTTCGTCGTCCCCGACCGCTGCGAAGCCTGGATCGACCTGCATCTGCCCCCCGAAACCGACCCGGCGACGGTGCGCCAGGCCATGGAAGCCCAGATCGAAGTCGCCGCCAGCGCCATCGACAACCTCGATCTGGAGATGACCTTCACCTTCGATTCCCGGGGCTACCGTCTCGACACCGACAACTGGCTCGCCACCGAACTGGCCGAGCTCTACCCGCGTCTCGGCCTCCCCCTGAAGTTCGATGCCTTCCGCTCCCACTCGGACGGCAACCTCTTCTTCGAAGCCGGCGTCCAGCCGCTGATCCTCGGCCCCGGCTCCCTGGAAACCGCCCACACCTCCGACGAGCAGACCATCTTTTCCGAAGTCGTCGCCGCCGCCCGCATCTACGCCGCCCTCTGCCTGGCGGCCAAGACCGCCCCCTGACCAACGCCGAAGGGCGTTCCCTGAGCGGAGCCGAAGGGCGTAAAAAGTCTCGACCGGCGCTCTCTTTTCTGATATCAATAAAACATTGTTTGTTTATCAGCGAAGGAGGAGCGGATGGAAGAATTTCTGGCGACGGTGAAAGAAACGGTCAACCCGGCGACCCAGGCGGTGGGGGTCAATCTGATCCGCGATGCGGAAACGATCGCGGGGCAAAAAATCCGCCTGCGCGACAAGCATCTGGCGGTCTGCCAGCAGATCGCCTACAGCCGTTATTACGGCTGGCCGACCTGGTGCACGGCGGAATGCAGTCATTGCGTTCTCGGCGCGGCCGCCGTCGGCTTGGTCGCGCCCCCCGAGCGGGTACTCTCCGGCACGGTCAACTGTTCGGTTTACCAGAAGGATGAACTGGCCGCCCGGGCCATGCAGAAGTCCATGCCGCGCCTGAGCGAAAAGATCGCCGGGGTGCTGACCTATCCCCTGAGCCGCCCCCTGGCGGGACTGAGCCCCGATCTGGTGGTGCTCTACGTCAACGGCGCCCAGGCCATGCGCTTCATCCAGGCCTTCCTCTATCATCAGGGTGGGGAATTCGTCATGAAAAGTTCGGGGGATGCCGGGGTCTGCGCCCGGGGGATCGCCCAGGCGGCCAAGACCGGCGAGCCGGTAATCGAGATTCCCTGCCTGGGGGATCGCCGCTTCGCCATGACCCAGGATCACGAACTGATCGTCGGTATTCCTGACCAGTGGCTGGAGCGCACGGCGGAAGGCCTGGCCGCCACCCATAAAGCCGGCATCCGCTACCCCATCCCCTTCCAGATTCCCGAGCGCTGCGAGCTGCCGCCGACCTTCACCACCGGCGCCGAGGATCGCTGAAAACCTCTCCATCAAGAAGCACGACAAAAAACGGCAGGGACGGTTCGTGAACCGTTCCTGCCGTTTTTTTGTCGTTTTCGCTTCAGCCGATTACTTGCCGGCCTCCGTTGCTTCGCTGCTCGAGGTCACGCCCTTGGCGATGCCGATGACCAGCATCACCGCCGGAACCAGCTGGGTGGCGACGATCAGGCCGAAGAAGCCGAGAAAGAGCCAGACGAGGAGACCGCTGCCGCCGCTCGCGGAACCGGCGGCGAATGCGCTGGCGGCCAGGGTCAACAATCCGGT
>JAVFAR010000035.1:0-24131 GCA_034002365.1 Trichloromonas sp. | reverse complement strand
CAACGGCAACATCTACGTGACGGGTCTGACCGGTGTCGGTGTCGTGGTTCTGGATCCCGCCGGGAATTTCCTGAAGACGATCGAGCCCCGGGACGACGTGCTCGGGGTGACCGAGCAGGTGGCGATCATCTCCATGACGGTGGGGGGCAACGGCAATCTCTATCTGCTCAGCGAGGGGATGGGGCGGGTTTACGTTTACGACCGCAACGAAAAATTTCTCTACAAGTTCGGCCAGAAGGGGGGAGAATCCGGCAAGTTGGCCCGTCCCCGGGGGCTGGCCGTGGATGACCGTGCCGGGCGGGTCTATGTGGTCGACTATCAGCGGCATGCGGTCTCCGCTTTTTCCCTTGAAGGGGAATTTCTGTTCGAGTTCGGGGGGATGGGGCAGGCGCGCGGTTGGCTGAACTATCCCAGCGATGTCTGTGTCGACAGCTTCGGTCGCGTCATCGTTGCCGATACCTTCAATCATCGGATTCAGATTTACGAAGTGGTGGGCGACGGTGCGGCGGCGGAACCCGTGACGGCTTTGCCCGAAGCTGCCGCCGAGCAGCCCCCCGCGGCCGAGGTTGCGGATGTCGACGAGGCGGCCGAGGAAGTGCCGGTATCGGAAGAGGCCGTCGTTGCGTCGCCCCCGGTGGATAAGCGGGCCGATCGCGACAAGGCTCCTGAGGTTCTGCCGGAAGCGCCGCGCGACGATTATGTCTTGCAGGTGGCCTTTTCCCATGCGCCCGAAGCTGCTCAGGCGTTGCTGGAGCGGTTGGCGGCCGGGGGCTACCAGGTTTTTATTTACGAAGCCGATCGGGGGGACAAAGGTCTTTGGTACAAGATATTGATCGGGCCTTTCGTCGAGAAAGCCGAGGCCGAGGCGGTGGCGGCTCGGCTGAAGGCGGAAGAGAAACTGACGGCGATCGTGAGCAAGCGTTAGGGCGCGGGAGCGGGGGTGACGGAGAATCGGAGTTCGAGGATGCACGTCATGGGCAGAGCTTTCTTGTCGCTGCTGTCGGTTGTCTCCTTCGCATCGGGGGGCTTCGCCGGCGTTCCGGTTCAGGCCGAGAGTGTGCTGATCTACCTTGAAGCGGGCGACTGCCAAAAGTGCCACGAGCAGGAGCTTCGGGATATCGAAAGTCGCGGCGGCCTGCACAAGACGGCCGTGACCTGTCTGGATTGTCATGTCGAGCATCCGCCCCGGGGGACGGAGGCGATCCCCGAATGCACCCGTTGCCATGAGCCGGAAAAGAACAGTCACTACACCGTCGGCGACTGTCGCGGCTGCCATCCCGCTCATCGTCCCCGGGATATCGAATTCACTGGAACGGCACGGGTGACGCCGGCCTGTGCTTCCTGCCATCCCCATCAGGGACAGCAGCTGGAGGATTATCCGAGCGCCCATACGCTGCTCGACTGTACGGAATGTCACAGCCGGCACGGGGCGTTCTACAAGTGTCAGGAGTGCCACGATCCGCATACCCCGGACATGGTTTATGAAGATTGCCTCGGCTGCCATAAGCCGCATATGCCCTCCAGGGTCGCTTACGACAATTTTGTCCCGTCGCGTTTCTGCGCCGGATGTCATCCGGCGCAGACCGAGCAGTTGGCACAGTCCTCCACCAAACACCGGGATCTCTTGTGTGTTTACTGCCACAAGGATCAGCATAAGCGGATTCCCCAGTGCGTGACCTGCCACCGGATGCCTCATAACCAGGCGTTCCACGAAAAATTCCCTGACTGCAACGCCTGTCACGGAGGCCCTCATGCCCTGCAGAAATAGGCTGCGCCTGCTGGCCGTGTTGGGCCTGGCGCTGCTGCTGGTTGTTCCGCACCGGGCCGGCGCGGATCCTTTTTCCGTTTCCGGAAACTTGAACTATCGGGAAAACGGCGGCGATGACCTGGACACCCAGCGGTCGCTCAATCAGTCCTATAACCTGAACTTTATCAAACAGTTGAGTTCGGCGATGGATTTCTCCGCGGCGACCCGTTATAACAACTATCAGGATTTTCAAGGCACCGACGACAACGACAGTAGCTCCATCAACCCTTCGGCTGCTTTCGACCTGCGCAATGAGTGGTTCTCGCTCAACTTGAACGGCTCGCAAAACCGGATGAATGATGACGAGTCACCACCGTTGTTCAATCGAACCTGGGGCGGGAATCTTTACAGCCAGATCGAAAAGTGGCCGAATCTGCGTTTGCACTACAACCAGAGCCAGCTCTGGGATGATCAGCGCGACCATGATCAGGATGTCGAATCGACCGATTACGGCGGCAGCGTGGAATACGCCTGGAAAAGCCTGGCCATGCTCTATGACGTTCGCCGGGGCGAGTCGGATGATCTGGTGGAGGATATCAATACCGAAACCCTGAATCAGTACGCGCAGCTCAAATATACGGAAAGCTTCTTTCGCGATCGCCTCTCGATCGGCGCGAGCCAGCAGTATTCCTCCAGCGAGATCGACACCGATGCCGCCGTCGGGGAGGATGGCGTGGTTATGCAGCCGATCACCCTGCTGTCCGGGCTTTCCACCGTCAGTAAGATTGATCCCCGATTCGTCGATCTGACTTCCACGGCGACGCTGGTCAATGGCGACACGAGCGATGAAAGTGTGCAGATCCTCCCGCAGGACAGCGACGTCTATGTCCATATCGGGATAGAAGCCGGTTCCCAGCCGGTCAGTCGGATGGAGGTTTACTTCGATAAGTTACTCTCCCCCGGAGAGCAGGGCGCGTTGGCGGGGGCGATCTGGACCGTTTATCGAAGTGACGACAACCAGCGATGGAACCGGGTGGGGGAAATTACTCCGGCATTCGATAGCAAGGCAGGGCGCTCACTGGCGTATGTCGATCTCTCGGTTCCGGTTACGGACCGGTATCTCAAGATGGTCGTATCGTCGATCAATATCTCGGCGGTGGCCCCCAGTGTCTATGTGAGCGAAGTCCGGGCGGGAGAACTGATCTTCACCACGGCGGACCGGCTGAAGACTTCAAGTAAGTTCGTCAGCCACCAGACCCAGCTCAATATCGGCTACCGCCTGGCGCCGGGCTGGTCGACGGGGTACAGCATGCGGCGGGTTCTGAATCTGCCTGAATCGGATCAGGACAACCTTCAGACCACCCATGCCCTCAATACGTCCTATGCTCCGAGCCGTTATTTTGCCATGGCCCTCGGTGCGAGCGAAACTCGGGACAACACCCAAAAAGACAACGAGGCGAGGACCTTGATTCGTTCCTATTCGGCGGCTTTCAACTCGTCTCCTCTCGATACCTTGGATGTTTCCTTCGGCTACACAAGAACTTACGGCTATGAGGGGGACGAGGAAGCGGATCGTGGGGACACCATCCACGGCAATATCGCCGCGGAAATTTTCCCCGATTGGACCATGAGTTTTTCGCCGTCTTGGACCCGAAATCGCAGCTTCCCTACAGACCGCGACAGAGAGGATAGTGCTCAGAACCAAGTTTACTCAACAACCACGACCACCTATGGTTTCGTCCTGACCAGCAGCGCCCGGTTCACTCCGCGCCTGAATCTGACCGGTAACTGGAACTACGCGCACAGCACGTCCGATTCAGAAGATGAACTCGAAGAGGCCAGGGCGACGAACTCCCGCCAGTACGGCGCGACCTTGAGTTACCGGCCTTCGGATGTGCTGCTGCTCAGCACCAGTTACCGCCGCGATGTCGATGCGGATGATACGGCCCTTTCCGGTACCCTGGCCTGGCTGTTGACCCGCACTCTGCAACTTAACGCCGGGGCCTCTTTCGGAATGGAGTCGGACGATTCCGATCAGTACACCAGTACCATCAACTGGTCGGTGAGCCGCAACCTGGCTCTGCAGGCCGGCGGCGCCTATCAGGTGGCGAAAAGCGGAAATGTCTGGAGCCTGATGAGTAGTCTCAACGCCCACTACTGACCCATGAGAATCAATTTTGTGCTGATGAAAGAGGTGATGAACGTGCGAAAATTTGCCTTGTCGCTGATGTTCGTGAGTCTGCTGGGCGGTTGTTCCACCCCCCGGCACTACGCCGCCGAAGCCCTGGGGCTTGGTTATGTGAAGCGGATCGTCATTCTCCCCTTCGAAAACCATACGGAATCCAAATTCGCCGCGGAGCGTTTTCGCGATGTCGTCGCCACCGAGATTCTCAGCCGGGGGCTCTTCGATATCATCGAGAAGGGGGAAGCCCAGCGCTTTCTGCGGGAGGAGCTGGTACGCAAGGAGCAGGAGACCCTCGACACCGCCGCCGCCCAGCGGCTCGGCGAGGAACTGGGGGTCGAGGCCTATCTGGCTGGTGCCGTTCAGGATTTCGGGGAGAAGCAGAACGGGACGTACACCTTTCCCCTGGTTTCCGCCACCCTGCGCCTGGTCGACGTCAAGACCGGCCAGATCATCTGGCAGGCAAGCGACAGCGAGAGCGGCTACCGTACTGTCGACCGGCTCTTCGGCTTCGTCAGCGACGACATCAGCCATGTCAGCTTCCGCTTGGCCGGTCGCATGCTGAACACCCTGCAGAAGGATTAATGGTTTGATGAGTTCGCGGGTCTCCTGGCAATACATCCTTGGTTTGCTCGTGCTCTTCCTGCTCTGCGGGGGGCTGCCGGCGCATGCCGAGCGGGTGGCGGTTCTGCCCTTGGCGGACCTGAGTCAGGGGGATAACGGGCTCAATCTGCCGCTGACCCGGGAGCTTGCCGGCACGCTTGAAGGCATGGGCGCGGCGCTGGTGCCCGAAACTGATATCCTGGCCTTTCTCGCCGCGAACCGTCTGCGCGAAGCGGGCTTTCTCGATGTCTTTACGGCCCGAAAGCTGGGGCGCGAGCTCCACTGCTCCCTGATTCTGGTGGGGACCGTTACCGAAAACGGCGGCGCCGATCCTGCCCTGGGCCTGACCCTGACCGCTTTCGATGCGGAGACCGGCAAGCCGGTCTGGTCCCGTACCGGCTCGACCAGTCTCGGGGAGCAGGTGCGGGCCCTGGCGATCGGCCAGCCGCAGGAGTTGGATGATCTCAAGGCCCCGCTTTTTGAAGAGCTGCTGAGGGCGCTGCGGACCAAGGTTTCCAGCCGCATCATGCCCCTCAATCGCCTCTACCAGCTGGCTTCGGTACAGATTTCTCCGCCCTACGTCAAAGGGGGAAGCGAGGTCGAGGCGTTGGTCAAAATCCGCTTCCTCGATGCCCGCCCGGCCAGGATCGCTCTTGAAACCGAAGGGGCCACCGCCTATCTCTATCGCGACGCTGCCGCCGACAGCTATCGCGGCCGCTGGCAAGCACCGGAGCAGGAAGGTTCCTATCCCGTCACCTTGGCTTTGGAGTGGGGGCGCAATCGATCCGCCGAACGGATTCGCAATGTTGCTACATATGAAGTCATCAATGAGCCGCCGCAGCTCAGCCTGGAGATCAAGAAAGGGGTGCAGACCGGCGAGGTGATCGCCTTTCGCGACCATCTGTTGATCCTCCCCCGCCTGGCGCGCGCCAAGCCGATGACCCGCTGGCTGCTGGAAATCAAGACCGAAGACGGCGAGGTGCTGGTGCGGGAAGAGCATGAAGGCAACCTGCCGGAACGGATGGTCTGGGAAGGCCGGGACGGCGGCCGCCGCAAGTTGTCCAACGGCACCTACGAAATCGTGCTTCATGCCTGGGATCTCGCCGGCAACCATTCGGTCGATGCGCGCATGGTCGCTCTCCAGTCCTCGGCTCTGCCGGTCACGGTCGGCACCCTGAATGAAAACGGCAAAACCTTTCTGAAAATCGAAACGGCCGACGATAAGGGGTTTCCGCTCACCTCCTGGACCCTGAACGCCACCTCGCTCCAGGGGGAACCGCTCCTTGAGGTCGAAGGCAAGGAGTTGCCGGTGATGATCGAACTTCCTCCTTTGGAAGGGCAGGGGACCATCCAATACAACTTCGAGGGGGAGGATTTTCTCGGCAACCGTCTGCGTATGGACAAGAAGAAGGTTGACCTCGGCAACGGGGAGCCGGAGTCGCCCTCCGAGGTTCCGGCTAAATCCTGGGTTGCGGATTTCTGATGAGCTATTTCTCCCTCTTTATGCGCATTTTGGCCGCCTTGGCTCTGTGTTCCACCCTCGGCTGTGTTTCCGGTTCCGGGCTTGATACCCGGTTCGCCGCCAAGGCGGTGCCCGGGGATATCTGCCGGGTGGCGGTCCTCCCCTTTGAAAATCGTACCCGTAACGCCGAGGCCGGCACCCTGGCCTACCGGGTGTTCAGCAGCGAGTTGCTGGCTTCCGGCGACCTGGAGGCCGAACCGGAGGGGGAGGTGCGTCTCTTCATGCTCCGTCATCGCCTGTTGCCCGGCGAAGTTCTTGATCCGAGCCATTATGCCGATCTCAACCAGCGTCTCGGGGTCGACGCGGTCGTCACCGGAGTGGTGGTCGAAGCCGGCATGGATAGCGCCAAAGCGGGGGAATCGGTCCCCTTTGTCGCTTTGCAGGTGAATATGTTCGACGCCCGGGACGGGCAACGTGTTTTGAGCACCTTTCATCGCCGCTGGGGGGATGATTATCGCAAGGCCATGCATTTCGGCATGGTGAAAACCATTACCGGGGTTTTGTCGCATCTCTCCCGGGAAGTCATCGAAGACTGGCTGAAAAAAGGAGTGGGTAATTGCAAACACTAGGTCGCAGATCTTCCATTTTTCTGGTTCTCGTTGTTTCTCTCGTTCTCCCCGGCGCCGCACGGGCCTTTTTATGGGGGGACGCGCAGGAGCTGGTTTCCGTCAACGATGCTCGCCTGACGACCGAGGATTACCGAGACTGGTGGCGGGAATGGCAAGAAAAAGACATGTCGGTTCCCGAAACCCCTGACGAGTTTGTCGACTGGATGCTCCTGTATCAGGAAGCCCAGGCCATGCAGCTCGATCAGAATCCTGAATTTCTGAAAAAGGTGGGTATTTTCCTCAAGGTTCGGGCGCTGATGCAGCTCAAGCAGGATGAGGTCGGCGCCAAGACCACAATGCCCGACGACAAAACCCTGTGGGAAGCCTATCGCAAGGGGTATACCCCGATTTACAACCTGCATATGGTGGCGGTTGATGCCGAGGAGCAGGCCGCTGAGATCAGGCGCCTGCTCGATGCGGGCAAGAGCCTCACCGATGCGGCCAAGGAGACGGGTCTGTCCGGTGCCGACGAGGAGCTTGCGCAATCGGGGGCGATGCGGGCGAGCAAGATTCCTGAAACCTTGCGCGAAGCGCTTGTCGACGTTCCGGCAAAGAGCATTGTCGGTCCTGTCCCTTTTGGGCATTCCTGGTATTTCCTGGAAGTTCTGGAACGCAGCGACGGCAGCAAGGAAGACTTCGCCAAGGTCAAGAATGATCTGATCCGCCAGGATCTCAAGGTGCAGGAAAATGAGCTCACTCGCCGGCTGACGGAGGCGTTGGCCAAGAAGTACCAGGTGACGGTGGATGAGGAACTCCTCGGCCGAATCACCGCCGAGGGCTTTCCGAAGGAGGATCGCGAAAAAGCCGTCCTGCGCGTGGGCAATACGGTGGTGAGCGTCGATGCGCTCTATCAGGCAACGCTCAAGGAACTGGAGATGCGCGGTGGCGCCCATCGCAAATCCCTCGATTTCGAAGCGACCAAGCAGCGTGTGGTGGCCGACGCTGTTGCTCAGACCGTGACCGGGCTGGAGGCGCTGGACCGCCACTATGAAAACCAGCCGCCGCTGAAGGCGGCCTACGACTTCTACCGCCAGCACCGCATGATCAAGGAACTGGAAAAAACGGTGATTGAGCCCGGAATCAAAGTCGACGAAAAAGACGCCCAGGCCTACTACGCCGCGCACCCCGAACTTTTCAGCCGCGGGGGACTGGCCGAGCTGTCGGTGGTGCAGACCAATGAAGCCAAACTGGCCGAGCAGGTGGAGGAGAAACTCAAGGCGGGGGGGGATTTTTTCAAGGTGATGCAACCCCTGTCGCCGGCCGGGGTGGAGGTGCGGCGGACGCCGCTCGATCATCTCCATCCGGTCATTCGGCAGGCCGTGGCGACCATGGCCCCCGGCCAGGTCAGCGGCGCTCTCAAGGACGGGGAAAATATCTATTTCGTCAAGCTGATCCGCACCGACGAAACGGAATCGATCCCTTTTGAGAAAGTGGCCGAGGATATCCGCACCCGTCTGCGCGAAGAACGTTTCGCCGCGGCCAAGAGCGAGCTGGTCAAGACCTTACGCGACCGTTCGGCGATCAAGGTCAATCAGCGGGCCTGGGACAGTCTGCGAAAAAGCCTGATCAAAGAGGGGGAGGGCAAGAATGAAAAATAAACTGACGCATAGGGCGGGATGGTTCGGCGCGGTTCTGTGGCTGCTGGTGCTGGCGGCCTGCGCCGGCGGCGGAAGCTCGGCGCCCAAGGGCGGCAGCGGCAAACCCTGTCTGGAGTGCCATGCCGACTACCGGCAGCGTCTGATGCAAGGGGTTGTTCATGCTCCGGTCGCCAAAGAAGACTGCAACGCCTGCCATCGCGGGCATGGCCTGATCGGCGGGGCCTATCTGAACAGCACGGTGCCGGCCCTCTGCTTTCGGTGCCATGGAGAGATGGGCAAGACCCAGGGCGACCTGAAATTTCCCCATCGGCCGGTGAGCGAAGGAAAGTGCGCGGCCTGTCATGAAACCCATAACGGTTCTTATGCGGCCCTGCTCAAGGCCGAAGGGGAGCAAAGCTGCTTCGCCTGCCATGACAAGCAGCCCTTTGCCGGAAAGAATCGCCACCAGCCCCTGAGCGAAGGGTGCAAGGCCTGCCATCGGACGCACGGGAGCGACTTCCCGGCGCTGTTGGGCGAAGAACGGGATGCCCTGTGTCGGCGCTGCCATGATGCCGGAACGGACGCCTTCAAAGGGAAGCACGGCGGCTATCCGGTCACCATGGCCTGTGTCGCCTGCCACAGCAGCCATACTTCCGATCAGCTCGCCCTGCTGCGGGCCCATGTCCATTCCCCGGTGAAGGGTGGGGAGTGTTCCCAGTGTCATGCCGCTGCTGCCGCCGCCGCTCCCTTCGGGGTAAAGGCTCAGGGGGGCGGCCTGTGTTACGGCTGCCATGGCGATGTTCAGCGGCTGCTCAATCAGCCCGGCGTCCATGCGCCGGTCGCCCAGGGAACGTGCGATGCCTGCCATTCCCCCCACGCCGGCGACCATCCCGGCATGACCAAGACGGATCCCGCCGAGCTGTGTTTTGAATGTCACAAATTCAAGCATCTGGGTCCCGGAGTGCCGCACGATGAGGCCAAGGCGCACAAGCCGGTGGCCGAGGGGAATTGTCTGGCCTGCCATGACGGTCATGCGCCGGCTTCCGGGCAGGGAGCGCTGTTGCGCAAGGCCTCGGACCAGCTCTGTCAGGATTGCCACGCCGGCGTCACCGCGTCCCGGCGCGTGGCGCATCCGCCGGCCCGGGACGGCCGTTGCGGCACCTGCCACCAGTCCCACGAAAGCAAATTTGGCGGCCTGCTGGTCAAGGATCAGCGCACCCTGTGCGGCGAGTGCCATCAGTCCGTGGACGAGGATATGGGGCGGCCCAGTCTGCACAGTCCCTTCGCCGGCGGCAAGTGCGGCGGTTGTCATGATCCCCATGGGGCCAACCAGAATCAGCTGCTGCTCAGTAGCGGCGTCTCCCTGTGCGCGCCCTGTCATCCCCAGGTGGAAAATGAGCGCAGGCAGCCGCGCCGCCATCAGCCCTTCCGCGAGGGGCGCTGCGAACTTTGCCATGATCCCCATGCCGCCGATCAGCCGTTCCAGTTGACCGGCGCCGCCGACGGTTTGTGTGTGACCTGCCATCCCGGGCGCAAGGTGACCGAGGCGGTTCCCTCCGCCCATCGTAATTGCGCGGTCTGCCATCACGCCCACGGTAACGACGAGCCCAGCTATCTGCTGCAGGAGCAGCCGGCGCTCTGTATCAACTGCCACAAGATCAACGGCTTCTGGGAGAAGGGGAGCGGTCATCCGCCGGCGAAAGAGGGGAAATGCGGCGCCTGCCACGATCCCCATGCCCCGCAGAACTACAAGGAAGTGGGGACGCTCTGCGCCGGGTGTCATGAGTTGGGGGCCGCCCTCAAGAAGAGCCACCAGGGGATCGAACCCGGACGGAACAGCTGTCTGGGTTGTCACGACCCCCATGGCGGGCCCGACAAGTCGCTGACTCTGCCGGTGAAACATGCGCCTTTCGCCGGCGGCGATTGCAAGGCTTGTCATAAGGGAGGTCGCTAATGAAGAAAATCGTTAAGGCCCTGATATCACCGGCAGTCGTCTGGTTTGCTTTGGTCCTTTTACCGGCGCCGGGCCTCGCTTCGTCCTGTTTCGAATGCCATAAGCCGGGGGATTTCCAGGGCGCGGTCGTTCACCGCCCGGTCGCCGAAAAACGCTGCGATCAGTGTCACAACCCCCATGTCGCCCGGCATGAGGGACTGCTGGTCATGGGTCAGCGTGAGTTGTGTCAAGGGTGCCACGAGCCGCTGCGCAAGCGTATGGAAAATAGTTCGTTTCTGCATCAGCCGGTTAAGGAAGGCCACTGCGGCGGCTGTCATGCGCCGCATGCCTCGGCGGTTGCCGGTTTGCTCGACAAGCCCGAAAAGGAACTGTGTTTCGGCTGCCATGACCGCTTGAACACGTCTTATCCCCGTCCGCACAAGCCCTTTCAGGACGGCCGTTGCGGCACCTGTCACGATCCTCACGGCGGCGGCGACTATCGTCTGCTGAAGACCGCCGGCGCCGGGTTGTGCCTGGGTTGCCATAAAAACGAAGAGGGGATGAAGAAGGCCCATCTCGGACGGGATTCCCGTTCCCTCGATTGTCTGGGCTGTCATCATCCCCACGGCGGCGACGCACGCGGGCTGTTGCGGGGGGTCAAGCACAAGCCTTTCGCCCAGGGGAACTGCCAGACCTGCCACGGCAAGAGTCAGGGCGCCGACAGCTGTCTCGGATGCCATCAGGGGGTGCTGGCTTCGTTCAACAAGACCCACAGCCATTTGCAAAGCAGCGATGGCGGCAATCCCTGCATCGCCTGCCACAACCCCCATGTCGGGGACCGGGCCGGGCTGCTGCCGGCCAATGAGGGGGCCGGTTGCCAATCTTGCCATCCCGGAACCTTCAAGCGGAGTTCGCAGATGCTCCATCAGCATCCCGGCTGGAACAAATGCTCCGACTGTCATGACCTGCACGGTTCCGACTGGCCGGGCATGGTCAAGGGGTCGGCGGCGGATGTCTGCGCCGGTTGCCATGAGCGGCATAAGAGTTTTTCCCATCCCCAGGGGGAAAAGGCTCTGGATCCGCGCAACGGCACCCCCATGGACTGCATGACTTGTCATGACGCCAACGTCGGGACCAATTACAAGTACTTCCTCCATGGCAGTGCCGAGCGCGGTCTCTGTGTCCAGTGTCATCTGAGCTACTAATGGGGAGAACATCTATGAAATACAAAATCATTCTGGCCCTGCTCGTTCTTTTGGGAGCGGTGCCGGAGCTGAAGGCGGAAACCGGCCCGTGGAATTTTCTCATGCAGCTGCCGACGCGGGATTCGGGACTCAGGCTGGATCGCCCCGTTGCCATCGATGTCGATAACGAAAGCCGTCGCTACTATGTGGTCGATCCGGTGGGCGGCACACTCCTCTCCTTCGACCGCGACGGCAAGCATCTGGCCGCTTTCAATGCCGGCGGCGCGTTGAAGCAGCCGGTCGCCCTGGCCAAGGGGCGCGGCGGGGCGCTCTGGGTGATCGAGCGCTCCACCAATCAGGTGTTGCGAGTCAATCCCAGCGAACAGCAGGTGCAGCGTTTCGATCTGCGCTATGCCGACGGCAGCTTGATTTTCCCCGCGCGACTGGCGGTGGATGAGCGGGGGCGCCTGCTGGTGCTTGATCGGATGCGCGGAACGGTGGTACGGTTAGATGACAACCTCAAGGTCGAGACGATTTTCGCCGCCCAGTCCGGCGGCCGGGGTTTTGTCGATTTCAAGATCAAAGCAAACGGGATCTGGGCCCTCGACGGCCTGGCGGGGAAAGTCTATCGCTTTACCGACGGTGCCGTTCCGAGCGTCATTCCCTTGAAGCGTGCCATGGAATTCCCCAACTCCCTGGAGATCGACCAGGGGGGGCAGCTTTATGTCCTCGACCGGCATGCGGGCACCGTCGTGGTTTTCGGGGCGCAGGGGGATTTCCGCCACGAACTTTTCGGTCGTGGCAAGCGTCACGGCAAGCTCTGGTATCCCGCCCAGTTGCTCTTCGACTGGGAGGGCCGGCTGTGCGTGGCCGATGAAGGGAACAGCCGAGTGGATATCTTCAATCGTTGAGGTCTGATCCCGCTTGGGGTTCGCGGCGGGGGGGCGGCTAACGGGGAATGGAAGAGGCCGAGGCATGACATTAAAAGCGGGTTGCCGATCTGCCCATAAGGGGCTGTGCACGGGGTTGACGGGTTGTCTCTGTCTGCTGCTCTTGCTTTTGGCGCCGTCGGCACAGGCGGCGGTAACCGGGCTCTGTTCCAGTTGTCACACCATGCATTACAGCCAGGATGGGGGTGCCCTGCCCGAATGGGGGGATGACGGCCCCTATGAGGCGCTTCTGACCTCAACCTGCGCCGGGTGCCACATGGGTGTGAATAACGGCGGATCGACCCCTTTCGTCTTTTCTTCTCAGCCCCCGGTCTACGGCGTTTCCGGTTCCGGCGCCGACAGCAATACCCTCGCCGGGGGGAACTTCTATTGGGTCGCGCAGGCCGGCGGCGATACCCGCGGTCACAACGTCCATGGCCTGATGGCTCGCGATCAGACCTTGTCGCAGCCGCCGGGCTATACCGGCAATCGCGCCGCCGCCGACGGCAGCGTTCCCGCCGGCGGTTCCTGGCCTGTGGGGCAGCAGGTGACCTGTGCCGGGGTTTACGGCTGTCACGGCAGCCACAGCGAACCGTCCCTGGCTGAAGCGGTGCGCGGCGGCCATCATCAGGGACGCGGCGGCGCCCTCGTCACCCCCGGTACCGAACCCGCCAACGGCTTCCGCATGCTGGTGGGGATTGCCGGTTTCGAAGATGCCGACTGGGAATTTCATCCCACCACCGCCGCCCACAACCAGTACAAGGGTGCTACCGGCGGAACGGACAACTCCACGATCAGTTCGCTGTGCGCCCGCTGTCACGGCAACTTCCATTCGGCGGTCAGTGCCGGTTCCCCCTGGCTGCGTCATCCCGTCGACTACGACATGGGTTCCACCGCGCCGAGTTCCGAATATCGCTCTTACGGCGGCGCGGAGCTCAACAGTTATCGGCCCGACATTCCCGTGGCCAGCCTGAATGTCAGCCAACCTTTGACCCAGGTCACCTTCTCCGGCGATACTATCGTCGCCTGCGTTTCCTGCCACCGTGCCCATGGCTCTCCCCATCACAAGATGATGCGCTGGGATTACGCCGGAAGTATCGGCGGCGGTTGCACGGCGTGCCACACGTCCAAAGACTGAGAGGCGAGTCATGAGCAGACCGGTAACGGATCAGCCGCGACCGAAGCGGATTCGTCAAACCATCCTTGTTGCGGCGCTATGGCTTGCGGCCCTGGCCGTGCCCGTCTGGGCCGGCCCCTATGGGGACTCGGCGCACGGCGATACGGTGAGCGGCGCCGCTCGCATCGGCCTGGCCTCCCCCGGGCCCTATGTTGTCGGCAACTGTGCCCATTGCCATGAGCAGCATGCCAGCATGGGCGGCGTCGAGCCAACGCCCGTATCGGGGAGTCCTTCCCCCTTCGCGCTCTTTTCCCCGGGGTTCGATTCGAGCCGGCGTTACAAGCCCTATCAGACCACCGATGTCATGTGCTTCGGCTGCCACGCCGCCACCGGTTCCCAGCAGGCGCCGGGGGGCTCCCTGCTCAATTACGATTACGCCAGAGCTTTTGCCGGATATGACACCGGCGGTCCCTCCGGCATCCTCGAAGCCTTTAATCAGAATCTGGCCGGCCCCGACGCTTCCTGCCACAATCTTTACGATGTCTGGAGCTATGCCAAGCGTTTCCCCTATTTCAGGGACGCTTCGGCCCCTTGCGACGCCTGTCACAATCCCCATCGTGCCCGGCGCAACCGGGAATTCCCCCAGAGTCCCGAATACACCGCCCTGTCCCGGCCGACCGAGCATGAAAGCCTGTGGGGGGATGCGGCGGAGGAACGGATGAGCGCCTATGGCGGCAGTTATCAGGCGCCACTCTATTTCGGCTCGCGTATGACCTATGAACCGGGCGGGGTCGGTGAAATCGGTGCCGACGGCTCGAAAACTCCCGATTACGTCACTTATTGCAACGATTGCCATCGTGAGCGAATTCTCAGCACGACCCTGATGCGGGATGTGGTGTCCATCGACTGGAAGACCGGCGGCGGTGATTCCGCCGGTTCCGGAGACAAGCATGGCGGCAACAGCTTTACCGGCACCATCTTCATGAAAAAACCTTATGATGAAATCGCCATGCCGACGGGGGGCTATCTTCTCTCCTGCATGGACTGTCACGAAGCGCACGGCTCGCCCAATGCCTATCTGGTGCGGCGTTCCGTCAACGGCGAGGCGCTGGGCGGAGTCTTCACCCAGGACCCCTCGGGCAAGTCCTGGGCCTATCTGTGCGGCCGCTGTCATCAGGACGATTATCAGCAGGGCGGCATGACCGATCCCAATCAGGTCAATCGCTGGCGCACCGTGCATCATGGCGGTACCGGCAGCTCCACCTTGGATGTTCCCTACCAGACCGGTGGAGGAGGAAACTGCGGCACCTGTCACGAACTGAGTCCCGGTCCCCAGCCGATCGGTTGCGGCTACTGCCATTTCCACGGTTCCTACTGCGACAGTACCCATCCGGGAACCCTGCCCAACGGCAAGACCATCCCCGCCCCCCTCGGCGGTGTTCGACGGACGTTTTGATGACGGTTCATCATCCAGGCGAGGCGCGGGATATGTTCTTTAAAACCGGATTTTCGACCCTTCTTTCCCTGCTGCTTTTCGGTTTTCTGCTCAGCGGCTGCGCCGCCGGCACAGCGGTGGGGCGCAAGGCTCCCCGAGTGACGGCGGACCAGTCCCTCGTTTCGCTCTATCTTTCCACCGCTGGGGTTTCCACGGAAAAGGTTGAGCTGACGATCGATGGCCTCGCGCTTCTCATCGGGGGTGTCTGGATCGACCTTCCGGCCGAGGCGCAACGGCTGCAACGGCAAAAGCTTGAAGGACGGCAGTTGCTCCTTGGGGTGGGCGCCTTTCCCGTCGGCGAGTGCCGGCGACTGCGTTTCAATGTGAAAGAGGTTCGCGTCGGCGGGCAGGGTGGTCCGCAGGTTTCCGATCAGGCTATTGAACTCCCTCTGACCCGACCGTTGACCTTGAGCGGTTCGGGCAGCGCCTGCCTCTTTGTCGACTGGCAGCTGCAGCCGTCCCAGCCGGGTGAAGCCCGTTTCGTTCCCCGATTTTCCGCCCATGGACAAGAGCTGCCGCTGGGACTGGATCTGGCTTACGTCGTCTGCGACGATATCAATACCCTGTATCTGGTGCGCACGGATACCAACTTTGTCACGGCGGCACTGGGCCTGCCGGGGCCGCTCGGGGAGCTGGCGGTCGACAGCCGCCGGCGGCGCTTGTATGTCCTGAGTACGGGGGATCGGGCCATTCATGTCTTCAGCAGCGCGAATACCCAGTATCTGGAGCGGATTCCCCTGTCGATTACCGTCAGCCCCCGCAATCTCTGTCTTTCCGCGGATGGTGCCACCGCCTATGTGAGCGATCCCGCCACCAATCGGGTGCTGAAGGTTGATCTCGAAAGCGGGGTGGCCGCGGCTCAGGAAATCGTCGGTTTTCGTCCGGAACGGCTGTACTATTTTGTCGCCGACGGGCGCTCCTGGCTGGCCGTCAGCTCCCCCACCGCCCAGCGGGTCTATCTGCTCAACGGCGACAACCTCGCCCAGTTGCGGGAAATCCCCGCCGGACTGGAAACCGACAGCATGCTCTTTTATCATGATCAGCTCTATGTGGCGGAGCGCGGCAGCAGTTCGGTTTCCTCCTTCGACTATCGCAGCGGTCGGCAACTCTCCCGCATTACCGTGGGGTGGGAGCCTGTCTATCTGCTCGGTTTCGACAACAAGGTTTTTGTCAGCAACCGTAAAGATGCCGCCCTGTCCGTTTTTCACGCCGGACAGAATGCGACCGCCAGGCGCATTCCCCTGGATGCCTCCCCTTTTGTCCTGGCGGCCTCGGAGCGCCGGCGGCTGCTTTATGTCGCCCATCGTGAGGCTCAGAGTCTGAGTGTTCTGGATCTGTCCAGCGAACGGATCATCGGCGAAATCATGCTCGGAGGGACTCCCCTTTTTGTCGCCGTTCTCGATTGATGTCGAGAGATTATTCCTCTCCCAGAACATAGGGATTGACAAGAAACATTAGTCGGGCTTATAAAAGAGGGTAAAAGGTGAAACGTTCTACAAGGTGCGGAGGGGGCTTGGCATCGGAAAGGGCGGATTCACCCCCGGTTGCCACGCCGGGGAAAATTCATTCCTTTTCCTTCCCCCTCGAAAAAAACGCGACCCGCGGCGGAACAATCTTTCGCCCATGCTCGAAAAACGCGATTGATGGGCCGGTTTCGGTTCCATACAGCCGTTTTCGGGTTGTCGGAAAGGGGGTGAAGCAACGGTTGAAGAGATAATGCCGCCACAGGCGGTGCCGGTTCGAAGGCTGCCACTTCGAATGCCTGAAAAAGCGGACCGCCTGCCATGGATAACGGTCCGCAGGGAACATCGGGGATCCCCCGGTTAAATGAACAGGGAACAGGAGGCTAAATGAGGAAGTTCATCACATTGGATGGCCGGAGCCGCATGCTTCGGTCGCTGAAAATCGGCAGTCTGGTTGCGCTGCTGATTCTCATGACGGGTGTGACCGTTTGGGCGCGGGTCGGTGGTGCCTGCGTCAACTGTCATACCATGCACAACAGTCAGGATGGCGTCAGTGTCGTCGATACGGCCCTCCCCGCCCTGATCAACACCGATTGTGTCGGCTGCCATTCGAGCGATGCGGAAACCATCGTCGCTCTCGGCGACGGCACCCGCATTCCCATCGTCTATACCAAGTCCGCACCCAGTCTGGAACAGGGTACGGCGACGTCGATGCTGGCCGGCGGCAACTTCCATTGGGTCGGCAACGGGGAAGACAACAAGGGGCATAATGTTTACGGCATCTCCGCCCGGGATGCCAAACTCAGTAAGGCCCCCGGGGATGCCGGTTACGCCAATGAAGGACTCTGCAAGCCCTGCCATGCCTCTTTGGCGGAGCCGGGAAGCGGCTGTGAAGGGTGTCACATGCCGGCCCATCATGCGGATGACTCGGATGCGGTGGTGACGTCCCAAGGCGGATCCTACCGCTTTCTGGGCGATGTCATGACGCAGGTGTTCACTGGTTACCCGCCGGAGAAGCAAGACCCCAGATTGTTTAAAGGAGTCAGGGGGATAGAAGACCCCGACTGGGAACAAACTGTTTCGTCCACCAAGCACAACGTCTACGCCGGGGTTGACGAAAACTATGGCAGCTATCCGATTCTGGGCAAGGAAACCGTCGGCCAGATGTGCGCCGGCTGCCACAGCAATTTCCACCATGCCATGAACAGCGAGCAGGGCGATTTTTCCGGCGTCTGGATCCGTCACCCCTCCGATGTCCTGATCCCCAACGAAGGAGAATACGCCGCCTACACCACCTACAATCCCTTGGCCCCTGCCGCCAAACAGACACTGACGGCCGGTATGGAAAATTCCGACACGGTAACGCCGGGGAGCGATGTCGTTACCTGTATTTCCTGCCACCGGCCCCACGGCTCCCCCTATCCGGACATGCTCCGCTGGGATTACGATACCTGTGATGCCGGAACGGCCAATGACGAATGCGGTTGTTACGTCTGCCACACCGCAAAAGATTAGATGCTTCACCCATCTGAGTTTTTGAGCAGCAAATGAACACCAACAAAGGGAGAAAGAAGATGAACGGAGGAAAAATCAAACTGCTGACCCTGCTGGCCGCGACCGCCCTGGTGCTGTTCGCCGCCGGCAACGTCCTGGCCGCCGCTTCCGGCGCCTGCGTCAACTGCCACACCATGCACAACAGCCAGGACGGCGACCCGATGATGGTCGACGGCAGCGAGGGCCCTGCTCCGGCGCTGGTGCGCGCCGCCAGCTGCTACGGCTGCCACGGCGACGTGGATATCGTCAACGGCACCTGGGACAACTTCCTGACCGCCCCCGGCAAGACCCCGCGGATCAATGCCCGGACCTACGGCGATTATGGGGTCGATGGCGACACCCTGGCCGGCGGCTCCTTCTATTGGGTTGATAGTGCCGGACTGGGTATGGATGCCAAGGGTCACAACGTCGTCGGCGTCGCCGAAAAGGATGCCAAGCTCGGCCACCAGCCCCCGGGCTGGGATCCCAACTTCAGTGTGAACGGCCAGATCAATGGCGGCGCCGAAACCTGGAATAATCAGCTGACCTGCGCCGGCGTTACCGGTTGCCACGGCGACCATACCGCGACCGACGACTTCACCGCCGTCAAGGGCGGCCATCATGGCGACGACAGCGTTCTCGACGGCTCGACTGTTGCCCAGAGCTACCGCTTTCTGAAAGGCATCATCGGTCTGGAGGATCCGGAGTGGGAATATCAGCCGACCGCGAGCGAGCACAACCAGTATCATGGCGAAGCCCGCACCGCCGACACCGCCACCAACACCAAGACCATCAGCTATCTCTGCGCCGAGTGTCACGGCGACTTTCACAGTGGCGCCGGGACGTTGGGTGCCGATGGCACGACTTGGGGCGCCCCCTGGCTGCGCCATCCCACCGACCTCGACATGAACGACCTGCCGAACACGGAATACGCGCTCTATAACGGTGACAAGAGCTACAGCGTCGTCGCTCCCGTGGCCAGCGAAGACGTCAGCGCCGTGAAATCCGCGGTTCTGGTCGGTGCCGGTGACGCCGTTGTTACCTGTATTTCCTGCCACCGCGCCCATGGTTCGCCTTTTGACGACCTGCTGCGCTGGAAATACAACGAAGATGGTCATCTGATGGTGGCCGCCAACGGAACTTCCGGCAATGTCGGCTGTTTCGTCTGCCACACGACCAAGGACTAATCTTCGACCAGCCGCTTAACTCGGAAGCACCTGGCCGGGCCCTCCAGGGCCCGGCCTTTCTTATGGTGCGAAGATAACCGCCAGTAAGGGCGAAGTTCTTGACCCCTGAACGCATGGGATTTAGTCTGGCGTGGGAAAAAGGTTGCGGGGGGATGGCCGATTTCGGCTGTGAACTAAGGCTGATTCCCCCGGGTTTGACGGCTATTGACCCTGAGAGGCACGATGCGCATAGAGTGGATACTTTTTTTGATCGGGCTGCTGCTGGTGACCGGCTCCCCTACGCAGGGAGTTTGGGCTTCTGAACAGTCCTGTGACGCCTGCCATCGTCAGGTGGTCGATCGCGGTATGGGTAAGCGCTATGTTCATATGCCCTTTATGAAGAAACAGTGCGCGGCCTGCCATGTAACGGGTCAAGCGGTTTCCGTACCCACCCGCCGCGAGATCGCTACGGCCTATGAACCGCCGCCGCAAAAGATCAAGTGGTTGCGCGACGTCCAAGGGGTCGCGGCGCAGCACTGGGTTTTACTTTCCACCGAGGCACTGGGTAAGAAATTGGTCTACAAGGCCGGAGACAGTACCAATCGAACCGATCTGCTAGAGCTCTCGTTGCCCCCTTTGGAAAGTCTTTCGGCGATGGAGAATGACGGGCGTGCCCCGGCGATCACCGATGTGCGGGTCAGTGATGTGCGCCGGGGGATTTCGACGACCGCCACCATCACCTGGACCACGGATGAGTTTTCCGATTCCCTTGTCGGTTATGGGGTCTCCGCCCCCGATTCGACCAAGTCCGACGGAAAACTGACCCGTGACCATGAAGTCTTGCTGACCGGTCTGGAGAAGAACCGGACCTATCGCTTTCAGGTCGCCTCCCAAGACGTCTTCGGCAATCTGACCCGGTCGGATCTTCTCGAATTCTCCACCCATTCGACTTTCATCCGGGAGACTCCCCGCCACGAACGGAATTCCGCAAGTGCCGGCCCGGTGGCGGTCACGCCCCGGCTTTATCGTCGGGGGGATCGTTATCTCGCCGTCTTCGAAGCCAATCAGCCGGTCTCTCTGGCCTTGGGGATTCCCGAAGAGGCGCCGGAACGGGTCGTGGCCACCGCCATGGCGGCTCCCGGGGAGGAAAATCGTTCCCATCCGGTTCTTAAGAGCGAAAGCGATACCAACCTTCACGCCTGCGACAGTTGTCACGCCCATCTGAAGCAGGGCTATTCCCATCCGGTCAACGTTTTCCCCAAGTCCGGCATGGTCATTCCCAAGGAATATTCACTGCTTCCCGATGGCCGTATCAGCTGCATGACCTGCCATGTGGCGCATGGCGGGGATTTTGAATATCGCCTGGTAAAATCTGGGAAGAAGGATCTCTGTCTCGGATGTCATACGGATTATTGATTCCGGCGTAAGAGGATCGTCATTTGCCTTTATTTTTTCGAGGGCCGCATGGAACGAAGCAAGACCTACAAGGATCGCAAGAAGCTCAACCTTGCCGTGAAACGGGAATTTCAAAGCTGGCTGCTCAAGCAGGTCCTTCTGGCCGTGGTGTTGAGCGCGGTGGTGGCGGCCTTGGTTCTCTATTTTTATGCGCGCCAGGAGATTGCCGGCTCTTTCTTCGATGCCCATGTCAAACTGCGCCGGGTCAGCGATCTGCTGCTCCCCGTGGTTTTTGCCGGCAGTCTGGTGAGCCTCATTGGGGGCGCTTTGCTGGCGCTCTTTCTGCCGCAAAAGGTCGCCGGTCCTCTCTATCGCATCGAAACCGATCTTGCCAAGGTGGCCGAGGGGGATCTGGCGACGCGCATCAAGCTGCGGGACAACGACACCCTGCGGGATTTTGCCGGGCGTGTCGATGAAACCGTGGTGGCCCTGCGTCGGCGGGTGGTTGAGCTTCGCCGTCGGCATGAAGTGCTCGAATCGGCCCTTTCCGCGAACCAGCCGGAGAAGGCACGGGAGGCCGCGGCCGCGCTTAAGGAGTCTCTCGACCACTTCAAGGTCTGAAACTCCCATTTTTTTCATATCCCGCACTTCCGGGCCGTATGCCAGCCATGGCCGTCCGGCCTTTTTGCGCCCGGTGTTTCGTCGTTCTCCTCCGCACAGGGATTGAGACTTTCGGCGGAGTTGCTACACTGATTAAAAATGTTTTTTCCCCCACCATTCCAAAGGAGCCTGTCCATGACCGATGAGAAGCGTACGCCGGAAGAAGAGCATGAAGATGTCGGGTTGTATCAGAAAATGGCCGCCCGTGCCGCGGAAATTTTGGAAGAGGGGCGCAAGTCCCTGGATGAGGCCCTGAAGAAGGCCGGAGAGGAAATTGCCGCCGGTGGTGAATACACCCGGGAGCAGGCCGAACGTATCGGCAAGTTCCTGCGTCGCGATCTCTCCGCCGTGGGCAAAAAGGCGCAGCAGGCCCGCGATGCGGTGCTGGAGGCGGTCGAGCCGAGCCGGGTCGTCGCCGGGGTGCAGAGCGGGTTGGCCCGCCTCCTCACCAGCGCGGCCGATCTGCTGAATGAGCTGGCGGAAAAGTCGGAGCAAGGGCTCGAATTCAAAACGGGCGAGGTGACCAGCCCCGGAACCCTGACCTGCAAGGAGTGCGGCAAGGAAATGTATCTCAAGTCGACCGCCCGGATTCCTCCCTGTCCCCACTGTCACAAGACGCAATTCCGCAAATCCTACTGAAGAGTTTTTGCAACCGGTCTGCTCCGGCAGGCCGGTTGCTCAGAAGCCTCGGCGTCTTCCCCCAGAACTCCCCTTCCCTGAAATCCCTCCCGATTTTCTTGCAAAATCTTGCAATCTCTCCCGGCGCAAGGCGCCTCTTTTGTTGAGGTAAGAAAAAAGGCACTTTTAACGAGGCCGTAGAAACCTGGACTGGATTTTGCTAGAGTGAAGGTTCAACCTGACAGCGGGGCGTGGCGGCCCGAGGATGTGGATCGGATGGGAAAACGGAACCTTTGGGCGTTGACGCTGGCGCTTTTCTTTTGGGGAGGGTGCGCCTGCGCTTTCGCGGCGACCCCCTTACGGGTCGGCGTTTATCAGAACAGGCCTCTGTTCGGTTACGATGCGGACGGGAAGGCGCAAGGGTTATTCGCCGAATTGCTGGAGGAAGTGGCGCGGCGGGAAGGCTGGGAACTGACCTATATCCCGGGCAGTCTGGAGGAAAGCCTGCGGCGCCTCGAAACGGGCAGCCTGGACCTGGTGCCGACGGTGGCCTATTCGCCGGAACGGGCCGAACGTTTCGCCTTCGGCGAAGAGACGGTCTTTGCCTCCTGGGGGCAGATCGTCGCTCCGGAAGGCGCCAAAATCGAAACGATCCTCGATCTCGACGGCAAGCGGGTGGCGGTGGTCAGGAAAAACATCCACTACGACGGACCTCAGGGACTGCTGCGCACGGCCGAAAGGTTCGCCCTGCGCCTGAACTTTGTCGAGTGCGACGATTTTCCCGGAGTGTTGCGGGCGGTGCGCGACGGCCACGCCGATGCCGGGTTGCTGGGCCGACTGGAAGCCCTCGCCGGCGACGATCTGGGCCATCTGCGCAAGACCCCGGTTCTGCTCAGCCCCGTCTCCATACGGGTGGCCTTTGCCAAAAAGCTTGATTCCTTGTTGCTGCGGACGTTTGATGACTATGTCCGGAGGTGGAAGCAGTCGGATGATTCCATTTACCAGCAGGCCCTGGCGCGCTGGGTCGGCGGTGAAAGGCGTTCGATTCTGCCGGAGTGGTTGCCGACCGCGCTCCGGGTCATGGTCGGAGGACTGGCGCTGCTACTGGTCGTTACGGTCTTCAGCCGCGTGCAGGTTCGGCGGGGCTTGCGGGAGATTTCTCAGAAAAATCATCAACTCGAAACCGAGATTGACGAACGCCGGCAAGCCCAAAACGATCTGCAATGGGAACTCAAGGTCAACCGCGCGGTCGCCGAACTCAGCCGTTTATTGCTCCACTCGTCGGCTCTGGACGAAATCACCCATGTCATTCTCGATGAAGCCAAGTCTTTGACCGACAGCCCCCAGGGTTTTGTCGGTTTCATCGATCCCCGCAGCGGCGCCATGGTCTGCCCGACCATGACCCGGGACATCTGGGAGGCCTGCCAGGTTCCCGATAAAAAATTCGTCTTTCACAGCTTTCATGGGCTCTGGGGCTGGATTCTCAAAGAGCGGCAGCCGATTCTCTGCAACGAACCCGCAACCGATTACCGGTCCACCGGCATCCCCGGCGGGCATGTGGCAATCCGCCGTTTCGTCGGTGTTCCGGCCCTGGCCGACGGCCGCTTGCTGGGCATCATCGCCCTGGCCAACGCGGAACGGGATTATCATGCCAAGGATCTGCAGCTGCTGGAGCGTTTGGCGTCGATGTATGCCCTGGCGATCCGGACGATGCGTGCGACCCAGGCGATGCGCGAAAGCGAAGCGCGCTTTCGCGCGATCTTCGAATATTCCGGCGTCGGTATCGCGACCCTTACCCCCGAAGGGCATTTTCTTCAGGTCAATCCCGCCTACTGCCGTTTCCTCGGCTACTCTGCCGAAGAGATCGTCAACAAAACCGTCGAGGATGTCACTCACCCCGAAGACCTGGCGGTGACCCGAGCCCTCTACGAAGAGGTCCGCCAGGGAAATAAACACTTTTTCGCCTACGACAAGCGTTTTGTGCATCGCAGCGGCCGGGATGTCTGGGGAGCGGTCACCGTGGCCTGGCTGCTGGATGAGGAAGGCCGTCCCGAGTATGCCGTGGGGATGGTTCAGGACATCACCGAGCGCAAACTGGCCGAGTTGCGCCTGGCGGAGAACGAAGAGCGCTTCAAGCATCTGGCCCATCATGACAACCTCACCGGCTTGCCCAACCGCCTGCTTTTTTCCGATCGCCTGCATCATGCCATGAGCCGCGCTCACCGTTCCGGCGCGCTGCTGGCGCTCCTTTTTTTCGACCTCGATCGTTTCAAGGCGATCAACGACACCCACGGCCACGAGGGTGGGGACGAGGTCTTGCGGGCGGTGGCCCAGCGCTTGACCGCTCTGGTTCGCGAAGCCGATACCGTGGCCCGCTTCGGCGGTGACGAATTCATTAT
>JAVFAR010000034.1:0-24156 GCA_034002365.1 Trichloromonas sp. | reverse complement strand
GAAGGAAATCGCCCGGCAGTCCCAGGTGCGTATAGAACTCGACGAAAACGCGCTGCCGATCCAGCCGGCGGTGGCCGGAGCCTGCGCCCTCCTCGAACGAATGCGCCGCCATGCCCAGGGGCAAGGGACGGCGCTCATCGGCGAAGTGACGGAAGGGCCGCCCGGCCAGGTGCATCTGCGCACCACCATCGGCGGCCGCCGCGCCATCGAAATGCTCGCCGGCGAACAGTTGCCCCGCATCTGCTGAGCCTACCTATCCCACACGAAAAACGAGTAACGACCTCGTGGGGGAAACCCCAATTCAACCAGTGCAACACCCATAAAAAAAGCCGGTCGAAACCGGCTTTTTTTCATCATCCTCCCACATCTCCGCCGCCGTTTTCCGGTGGCGGCAATGGCAATGGCGGCTTCCGAAAGAGGCGCGCCACGGCATTGAGCACCGTTTTTACCCCCCGCCAGATTTTCGGCAAAAGCCAGACCATCAGCAGAATGAAGAGGATCAGCCCCCCGACAAAAATCCAGGGGGAATGGAGAGCCGTCCACAGCCCGGCGATGACCAGCACGTCTTCACCGAGGGAAGCGAACCAGTTGCTGAAGGGTTCCGGCGAGGTGTTGATCATGATCCGCGAGCCGGACTTGGTCAGATGGGTGCCGGCGGCGAGTCCGCCCCCGACCAGGCCGACGGCGATGGAGAGGGCCGGGCCGACCTCGCCGATGGCCCCCGCCGCGAGCACCGCGCCGGCGGGGATGCGGATGAAGGTGTGGATGGTATCCCAGCCGGTATCGACCCCGGGGGTCTTGTCGGCGAAGAACTCGATGAAGTACATCGCCCCGGCGGCGAAGATCACCATCGGATCGGAGAGGACTTCGAGCCTCGGCGGCAAGGTCATGTTGCCGGTGGCCCCGAGCACGCCGAGGGTAAGGATGGCGGCGTAGAGATTAATACCGCTGGCCCAGGCGGCCCCCATGCTCAGGGCGATGGTCTGGATCAACTGGTCGAGATGCTCCATGGAAGGCTCCCTTCTTCAATGGTTGCGTGACATCGGGAATAGGATAAGCTTTACGACAAGCCGTTAGTTTCTGTTTTTCATCATACCCCTTCTCCTCCCAAGAGTCAGCCCGTGGCGGATTTTCTGGGGTGGGAATGAAACGCGGCGGCTCAGCGCTTCTTCGCAGAAAATCCCCTTCCCTTCAAAAATGACCAAAAAGATCCTTGACAGCCGCCGCTACAGAGGGTACAAGAGACAAAAACGATCTTTTGGGTTTTAATTTTATGATGGGGCTGACCCGCAAGGGTGAATACGCGATCCGCGGCATGGTCTACCTGGCTCGCCAAGAGCCGGGGAAGCTCATTCTCGTCAACGAGATCGCCGAAACCGTCGACGTTCCCCAGAGTTTTCTGGCGAAGATCTTTCAGGGGCTCACTCGGCTCGGCCTGGTGCGTTCCAGCCGGGGCGCGGGGGGCGGCTTCGCCCTCGCCCGTCCGGCTTCGGAGATCAGCCTGCGTGAGGTGATCGAGGCGGTGGAAGGTCCGATTTGTGCCAACCGCTGCGTGATCGACGCCTCGTTCTGCGGCCGCGGCGGCAACTGTACGGTGCATCCGGTCTGGCATCGGGTGCAGGATCAGGTGCGCAGCATCCTCGACGATGTCAGCCTCGCCGAACTGTGTGACTAGTTTTTTCAGGAGTTTCCCCATGCTGAACAAGATCTGGAACTTTTATCGGGACGGCTTCCGCGCCATGGTTCTGGGCCGCACCCTGTGGAAGATCGTCCTGATCAAGGTGGCGGTCCTGCTCGTCCTCGCCAACTTCATCCTGCCCGACTATCTCAATCGCAACTTCGACAATGCCCAAGAGCGGGCCGCGCACGTTCTCGATAATCTCACCGAACCCGGCATCACGTCCGGGAAATAAATTCCCACCAGGAGGCTCCCGTGATCGAATCGCTCGACCTGTCGATGGTCAACTGGGCCCGCGCCCAGTTTGCCCTCACTGCCATGTTCCACTGGATTTTCGTCCCCCTGACCCTGGGCCTCTCGTTTCTGCTGGCCTTCTTCGAAACCCTCTACGTCCGCACCGGCAACGAAGCCTGGAAACGCCTCACCAAATTCTGGATGACTCTCTTCGCCGTCAACTTCGCCATCGGCGTCGCCACCGGCATCATCCTCGAATTCGAGTTCGGCACCAACTGGTCGAACTATTCGTGGATGGTCGGCGACATCTTCGGCGCGCCCCTGGCCGCCGAGGGGATCTTCGCTTTCTTCATCGAGGCGACCTTCTTCGCCGTCATGTTCTTCGGCTGGAACCGGGTTTCCAAAGGCTTTCACCTGCTCTCGACCTGGATGGTCGCGGTCGGCTCGAACCTTTCGGCCCTGTGGATCCTGGTCGCCAACGGCTGGATGCAGTACCCCGTCGGCATGAAGTTCAACCCGGAAAGCGCCCGCTTCGAGATGGAAAACTTCTTTGAAGTGCTGCTGTCGCCGGTGGCCATCGGCAAATTCACCCATGTCACCAGCTCCAGCTTCCAGCTCGCCTGCCTTTTTGTGGTCGGCATCTCCTCCTGGTTTTTGTTGCGGCGCCGTCACCAGGAAATGGCCAAGCGCAGCATCATCGTCGCCTCGATCTTCGGCCTCTTCGCCTCCGGTTTCGTCGCCTTCACCGGGGACGAGTCGGCGCACAAAGTCGGTCAGTTCCAGCCGATGAAACTGGCGGCCATGGAAGGCCTCTACGACGGCGAGGTCGGCGCGCCCCTGTTGATCTTCGGTGTCCCCAATCTCGAAAAACGCCCGGGGGATGACCTGCCCGCCTTCCACGAGGCGGTGGGCATCCCTTACGCCCTCTCCTTTCTCACCAACCGTTCCTTCAACAGCTTCGTCCCCGGCATCAACGACCTGCTCTACGGCAACGCCGAGCATGGCGTGATGGGGGTCACCGAGAAGATGACCCTCGGCAAGCAGGCGGTGGAACAGCTCGCTCTCTACAAGGGGGCGAAAAAGGTCGGCAACGATGCGGCGGCGCAACAGGCCCTGGTCGGTTTCGAGCAGACCAGCCCCTACCTCGGCTACGGCTACCTGAACAGCGCCGAGGAAGCGGTCCCCCCGATTGCCCTTAACTTCTTCAGCTTCCGCGTCATGGTCGGCCTGGGCATGTTCTTCCCCCTGCTTTTCCTCGCCTTCCTCGCCGCCACCCTCTACGGCAAGATCGCCGAGCAGAAATGGCTGCTGGTCACCGGCGTCGCCTCCCTCTTCCTCGGCTACATCGCTTCCGAAGCGGGCTGGGTCGTCGCCGAGGTCGGCCGCCAGCCCTGGGCCATCCAGGGGCTGCTGCCGGTGGGCGTGGCCCGATCCAACCTGACCGCGGCGACGGTGGCGGGAACCTTCTTCATGTTCCTGTTTCTCTTCACCGTGCTTCTGGTCGCGGAAGTCCGCATCATGCTCAAACAAATCGCCATCGGCCCGGAGGAGAACTGATATGATCGGCAGCCTGGAACTGACTCAACTGCAACAACTCTGGTGGATCATCTGCTCCCTGGTGGGCGCGCTCTTCATCTTCATGAACTTCGTCCAGGGCGGGCAGACCCTGATGTTCACCCTCGCTAAAAGCCCCGAGGAGAAGACCCTGATCATCAACTCCCTGGGGCGCAAGTGGGAACTGACCTTCACCACCCTGGTCCTCTTCGGCGGAGCGCTCTTCGCCGCCTTTCCGCTCTTTTACGCCACCAGCTTCGGCGGCGCCTACTGGGTGTGGATCGCCATCCTCTTCACCTTCATCATCCAGGCGGTGAGCTATGAATTCCGCCGCAAACCCAACAACCTGCTCGGCGCCGGCACCTACGAGGTCTTTCTCTTCATCAACGGCAGTCTCGGCCTGCTGCTCATCGGAACCGCCGTCGGCACCTTCTTCACCGGCTCGAACTTTCTGCTCAACGACTACAACTTCGTCAAATGGCAACATCCCCTGCGGGGCCTGGAAGCCGCCTTCAACCTCTTCAATGTCTCCCTCGGCGTCTTTCTGATCTTCAACGCCCGCACCCTCGGCGCCCTCTACCTGGCCAACCATCTCAAGCATGACGAACTGGTGGGACGCTGCCGCCGGGCGGCCTTCGTCAACCTGCTTTGCTCGCTCCCCTTCCTGCTCATTGTCCTCGGCGGCCTGCTGACCATGGACGGCTACGCCGTCGACACCGCCACCGGCATGGTCTCGCTGGAATCCGGGAAGTATCTGAACAATCTGCTCGGCATGCCGATCGTGCTGGTTATGCTCCTGGCCGGGCTGCTGTTGGTCGTTGCCGGCGTCTACCTCGCCCACTACCGGCAAAGCACCCAGGGCATCTGGTTTTCCGGGCCGGGAACGGTGCTGATGGTGCTGGCCCTGCTCTTCATCGCCGGCTTCAACGGCACGGCCTTCTACCCCTCCAAGGTCGACCTGCAAAGCAGCCTGACCATTTATAACGCCTCCAGCAGCCATTACACCCTGACCGCCATGAGCTGCATTGCCCTGGCCGTTCCCTTCGTCCTCGCCTACATCGCCTACGTCTGGCGGTCGATGGATGCCGGCAAGCTCTCCCTCGAAGATGTGGCCAAGGACGGCGAAAACGAAGCCTACTGAAATTTTAAGTTCATACAGAGGAGATTGACCCATGATCTACATCATGATCGCTGGCTGGTTCGCACTGATCGTTACCTCCTATGTCGCCGTTGAAGGGGTATTGCGCCTTTCCGGAAAAATCTGAGCCACGCCCCGGAAACAAAGACGATACGCAAAAAGGCTCCCCGGATGACCGGGGAGCCTTTTTGCGTGGGGCTATGTCCAGAAAGGATTAGATTCTGGTGACGTTGGCGGCCTGGGGGCCTTTCTGCCCCTGGGTCACCTCGAAGCGAACCCGGTCCCCTTCGGCCAGGGACTTGAAGCCGTCGCCCTGGATCGAGGAAAAGTGTACGAATACGTCGGGTCCGTTGTCCTGCTCGATGAAACCAAACCCTTTTGCGTCATTGAACCACTTTACAGTACCTTCAGCCATTGTCTTCCGACTCCTTTTGTTCCGATACGGATACGTTGTACGTTGCACCCAAGAGGCTTGCCCAAAAAAAAACCGCCAGCCTGAGGTCTGCGCGGTTGTTCAAAAACTGACTGACGATCAATCGGTCCGGGTTCCGCTTCAGTACAACTTTTATGCTTTCGGACTATCGCACGCCCTCCGAAAAAAAATCAAGCATTTTTTTAGAACAGTGGTTTTATCCCTCAGGCGGAAGACGTCAAGCCGTTTTAGGCAGCCCCACCACCACCCGGGTTCCCCGCCCCTTCTGACTTTCGATCTCGACGTGCCCGCCATGGGCATCGACGATATGGCGGACGATGCTCATGCCGAGTCCGGTCCCCTCGACGGCGGTATTGGAGGTATCGGCGCGATAGAACTTGTCGAAAACCTTCCCCACCTGTTCCTGGGTCATACCGATGCCCTCGTCTTCGACGGTAATCCGGTATTCATCGGCCTGGTCGCGCCCCGTGACCCTAATCACTCCACCCTGAGGAGAGAATTTGACGGCATTGCCGAGAATGTTTTCCAGCACCTGTTCAATTTTCCCCACGTCCACCGCGAGCAGGGCGGGCACTTCGGCCACCTGCAAATCAAACCGATGCTTGCCGGTCAATTTTCCCGCCGTGTCGACCGCCTGCCGCAAAAGGGCGTTGAGATCGCAGGAAGTTTTTTCCAGAGGCAGGGCATGTCCCGACTCGATGCGGCTGACATCGAGCAGTTCATCGACGATTTTGGACAGGTTCCAGGCCTTGCGGTTGATGTAGTCCAGAGACTTGCGCTCTTCCTCATCGAGATTCCCGGACTGGGAGAGCAGCAGTTCCGAATAGCCGATGATGGAAGAGAGGGGGGTACGCAATTCGTGGGCGGCGGTGGAAATGAACTCGCTCTTCATGCGATCGATGCGCCGTTCGCTGGTCACGTCGTGCATGATGATGATGGTGCCGACGGCCGCCCCGCCCTGCCGGCGCACCAGGGAGGTGCGCCCTTCGAGAATGCGGCCGGCGGCGCCGCCGGTCCCGGGCAGTTCCACATCGAAACGCGCCCCGCCCTCTTTCTGCTCCAGCGCGGCGAGAAGACGCCGACGCAGAACGGGGTCGCCGACCACCTTTTGCACGGGGCGGAAACGGGCCTTTTTCAGGGGGATGCCCAAAAATTCTTCGGCCGCCTGGCTGAGCAGCAGCACCCGGTCGCGGGCGTCGACGGCGATCAGGACATCGGTCACCGAGTTCAGAATACTGTCCACCCGCAGACGGATACTCCGCGCCGTCAGGTACCCGGCGGGGATCGACAACAGCATCATGACCAGGGCGCTCCCCCCCAGCCAGCGCCCCATGTCGCGCAGCGCCTCGACCATCCGCTCCTGGCTTTCGCGCAGGTCGCTCTCGTAATAACCGGCGCCGATCACCCAGTCCCAGGGAGCGAAATAGGCGATGGCCACCACCTTGTAGCGGGGTTCGATCTCCCCGGGGTTTTTCCAGGGATAGCGCTCGAAGGCGACCGGCACGTTATCTTCGCGCTGATAGAGGGGCAAAGACAGGGCCTTGCCGATGATCGACTGGATGAATGGGCGCCCGTCGCTATCCTGGGAAGCCCAGAGGTTCTCCCCGTCCCGTTCGCCGTTCTGGGAGATGATGTAGCGCCCCTGGTGTTCCCCCTTGCCGCCGAGCACATAGACATAGCCGGTCTTGCCGACCACCATGTCCATGATCCCCTGGCGCAGGCTTTCGATATTTTCCTGCTTGACCCCGACATAAAGGGCGCCGATCACCCGGCGTCCCCCTTCATCGAAAATCGGCCGATACGCGGTGAGGTACCAGTCGTTGACCACATAGGCCCGCCCGCTGAAGGTTTCACCCCGCAACAGAGCCTCAACGACCGGATTGGCCGTGCCGTCGGGATCGACACTGGGGATGTAGGTAGCGATGGCCCGCCGCCCCTCCGAGTCCTCCACGTTGGTCGCCACCCGCAGCATGTCGCCGGCATCGTTCATGCGCTGAAAGAGGGTCGCCGTCCCCCCGACCAGATCGCGGACGGCATCGACCACCGGCGACGGCAGGGCGGGATCGTCGTTTTTCCCCAACCACTGTCCCCCCACCAGCATCGGCGGCAGGAAGACATCCGTGACCTCGCCGGTGAACTGGTTGCGCGCCTCCCAGCGCAGGCTTTCGCCGCCGAGGCTCACCTTGCCGGCGCGGGCGAGGATATCCCCGGCGACCCGCAGGTTGGTATCGACCGTTTTCTGCACCGATTCCTGGGCCGAGCGGCACATGAGATAGACGGCCTGGGCAATCTTGCGCGCCTCGTTCTGCGCCTGGGCCTCGATTTCATGACCGAAAAAGTTTTCGAGAATCCCCTTCTGGTACAGGCCGACGCCGAAAGCGATAAGCGCCGTCAGCAGAATGGGCAAAATCGCCAGAATGGTGATTTTCAAACCGACTTTCACGGGCAACTCCAGGGGAGAGAAAGGGACGGGCTGAGAGAAAGTTAATTCTGCTTTATGTGGCGGAAAAAAGCAAATACTTTGCGGCGTGAAGGGGGCAATGGGAAGGGTCAGCCGCGGTTGTCGTCGGGACGGTAGCGGCCATTGACCTGATAAACGAAGGCGAGAATTTCCGCGACCGCCTGATAAAGCTCGGGAGGGATATCGTCCCCCACCGGCAGTTTGGCCAGAATCTCCACCAGATCGGCATCTTCCATGATGTAGACTCCGGCGGCGCGGGCCGTCTCGACGATCTTCTCGGCCAGGGCGCCGCGGCCGCCGGCGACAATGCGCGGAGCGTCCCCCTGCTCCTTGTCGTAAAGAAGGGCAACCGCCTTGTCCATCGGTTTATCCTGGGCCATAAAAGACTCCGCTGTGGAAAAAACGCTCCCCGTGGCATCGCCGCCGCCGAGGAAATTCAGGACGGTGGTGGGTCGCTTCAGTATTTTCCCCTAAAGACCCTCCCGGAAACGGTCGATAAGAAGGCAACAGAAGTCATTCCGAGGAGTAAGCCATGACCCGCACAGCCTTGATTATCGACCCTTCTCCGGCAGCCCGCAAGACTTTTGCACGTCTGACGGCCACCCTGGGCCTCTTCGACGATCTGCTCTTCAGCGGCGATCACGCGGAAACGGAAACCCAGCTGGGTCGGCAGCCGGTGGAGATGATCTTCTGCGGCTGGCGTTCCGAAACGGTGGAAGCACAGTGCCACCTCCTCGACAGCCTCGGGCAGAGTGAGGCCTGGGCCGGCATTCCCGTCTTCGCCCTCGCCGACAAAGAGAACCTGGCGGAAAAGATTCTGGCCCTGGAACACGGCGCCGCCGATTATCAATCCTTCCGCGCCGATCAGCGTGAACTCGAAGCCCGCATCCGCCGGCAACTGCGCCAGCAGGAACGGACCCGGAAACTGCGCGAGGAAAAAGATCTGTTCGCCCGGCTCGCCCGCACCGACGCCTTGACCGGCCTGCACAACCGCGCCCAGCTCGATGCTTCGCTGGAAATCGAACTTTCCCGCAGCCGCCGCAGCCGCAACCCCCTGTCCTTGCTGATGATCGATCTCGACCACTTCAAGCGCATCAACGACACCCATGGGCACGCCGCCGGCGACCGCGTCCTGCGCGCCGTCGCCGAAAGCCTGGGGCAAATCACCCGCTGCTCCGATCTGGTCTGCCGCTACGGCGGCGAGGAATTCGCCGTGATCCTGCCGGACACCACCCCCGCCAACGCTTACGCCGTCGCCGAAAAAATCCGGCTGTCGCTCATGGCGTTGAATCTGCGTGAGGGACAGGCGACCATCCCGGTCACCGCCAGCATCGGCATCAGCGGCACCCGGCCGGAAGGCTTGACCCAGGCCGCCGAACTGCTCCGCGAAGCCGACCAGGCCCTGTATCTGAGCAAACAACGGGGACGTAACCGCACGGAAATGTTCCGGCCGATCCGACCGGCCAAACCGGGAAAACCCCTGCGCCCCTACCTCGCCTATCCCCGCTCCGCCGTGGCCTTTGCCTGAACCAGGCCACTCGGTAAGAAAAAAGCGCCGGCGAACAACCGGCGCTTTTTTATATTCTTAAAAATCCAGGTTGATGTAAAACTCCCCGCTGTCAGGCTGATCAAAAATGCCCAGATGCAAGGCGCCCGAAATTCGAGGAGCGAGTCGTACCTGTAAGGTACGTCGCAGCGACGAGAATGAGGGCAACGCCGCAGATGAGCGTTTTTCATCAGCCGCCTGGCTACTTTTCCGGCGGGCGCGGCTTCAGCAGCGACCCGAGAAACTCCACCCGCTCGCACATCTTGCGGAACTTGAGGCCCAGGCAGAATTCGGAGAGGCGATTGAGCTGTTCCGGCGCCAGCTCGGTGAATTTCACCACCACCTCATGCCCCTGGCCTTCCTTCCGCCAAACACCGACCACCCTGCCGCTCGCCGAAACAGGTGTTTCCTCCGCCCCCGGCAGGCCGATTTCCACAGCCAGCAGCTGCCCCAGCTCCAGGGGCGCCACCGTGGTGAAACGCATGCCGCCGTTGCTGAGATTCACTTCCAGCGCCTCCCCCGCCGAAGGCGGATTGCCGCCCACCGGCCAGAAACGCAGCCCCACCCGGGTGTCGACCCGGAAATGATGGCGGGTATCGCCGTGACTGCTCCCCCCCTCGATGCGCAAGCGCAGCAGATGTTCATCGAGCACCTTTTCGACCCGCGCCTGGATGGAGAAGGTCGACAGCCCCGCCTCGCAGAAAACCCGGAGCAGGGGCTCCCCGGCGAGGGGGATATCCGCCAGTCCGCCGGCGAGGAAGCGGGCTTCGAGTCCGTCGGGAGGCAAAAAGCGGATCGCGCACTCCAGCGTGCGCTCCCCCTCCGCGGTCGGCAGGGCGACCCGGGCGACGCGAAAATCCTCCAGCAATGCCAGCACATCCGGCGAAAACATGGCTTACCTCATCCGGCCCTTGGAACCCATTCAACGCACCTTGACCCGCATGCGCAGCTGCTTGCGCTGCTCGGCCAGGCAGAAACGGATAATTTTATCCTGCTCGGTCTCTTCGATCTCCACCAGTTCGAGGGAGACCTGCTGGGCGCCCTCCCCCTGATCGATCAGACGGACCACGCGTCCCACCCCTTGGGCCACCTCACCGTCGGCCTCGGGCAGCCTCAGCTCCAGCCCGAGCAGCTGACCGAGGCGCAAGGGCTGATCGGCCTCGAAGCGCAGGCCGTTGCCGCTCAGATTGATCTGTTGCCGCCGGACTTCCGGCTGACCAGGGGTTTTGCGGTCGACCAGCCAGATCTTAAGAAAGACTTCGGCATCGATGCGGAAGAATTCCCGCTGCTGGGGGCGTTCCTCAACCTTGACCGGCTGCAGGCGCAGATATTTCTCCCCCAGGGACTCGACCACCAGGGCGTGCAACAGAAAGACCTTTCCGCCCTTATCGCAGGAGAGCATGGCCTCGACCCCGGGGGCGAGCTCCGCCAGGGTCAACTGATGGGGAAAAAGCTCCAAGGCGAAGTCGGCCGCGTCGACCTTGCCGACCTTCCCTTCGAGAAAGACCGAACCCGTGGGGGTCGGAAGGACTACCTTGACCATGGGTAAGGCCCCCATGTGGGCCAGAAGTTCATCCACGCGCATCGTTCTCCCCTTTCCCGGCTGAACGGTTTCTCCTTTTGTATACGGATTGACCGGCGTCGTGCAACCCATTAGTTCAGAACACCCCGGTCGCCGGAAAAAACATCCCCCCGGTGAGGGCCGGAGGGATGGATGAATCTCTCAAAAAGCCGGAAACAGTCAGGCGTACCGTACCCGCACCCTTTCCCGCAGCTGCTTGCGCTGTTCGGCCAGGCAGAAGGCGATGATGCGGTCCTGATCGCGGGGGGCGAGATTGTCGAAGGTAAAGGCCGCATGCTGGGTGCCGTCTTCGGCGGTGAAAAGGCGCACCACCTCGGCGAGGCAGCGCACCGGCGCCGAGCGGTCGGACAGTTCCAACTCCAGCCAGGCTTTTTCCCCGGTCTGCAGAGGCGGGGGGATCGCGAAACTGATGCCGCCACCGCTGAGATTCACCTCCAGCCACTGCCGCTCGGGACTTTGCCGGTCGGCGCGCAGCGGGCGGTAGCGCACCGCGATTTCCGTATCGATGCGAAAGAAAGCGCGCTCGTCGCGGGGCTCGTAACCCAGGATCGGCGCGGTCGCTTTTTCGGCAAAAGCGAAAGAAACTTGCGGGGATTTTTTCGGCAGGATTCTCGGCAGAGCGAACATAACAATTCTCCTTCGTCATAACCTCGGCAAAACCTTCTTCTTGCCTGTCTTATCGACGAAAGAGAGGGATTTCTTTAGAAAAAAAGCCGGAGCATAAAAACCGCTCCGGCTCTGTTCAATAACTTCCGCTCAGGCCCCGCCCGCGATTTTCCTCGGGCAGGCGATAACCGGCCAAGGCGGTCCGGTTGCCCTTGAGTTCGGCCAGCTCGGCGGCCAGCAACGCCTGATGCACCCGCGCCCGTTCCAGCAGCGCCTGGTTGCACTCGCCCGCCCCCTCCAGCAGTTCCCGGTATTCGCGCCCCAAGGGGAGCAAGTGGGCCGGCAGTCCCTGACCGGTCACCTGCGCCATCAGCGCCGCATCGAGTTCCCGCACCCCGGCCTGGCAGGCTTCCATCGCCTCGACCCGCTCTTCGATCCGTTCCCGCTCTCCCCGCGCCAGAGGCCCTTCGAGAGAGGCGAAAATCTCCAGCAACTCGCGGTATTGTTCCACCGCCCGCCGCAACAGTTCATCCACGCTGATCATGGCGCCCCCGTCCGGTTAAAGGGCGACGGCCAGGGGGCGATATCCCGCGGGCGCCGCCTCATACTTTTTTGCGGCGCTCTCGGACGCCTCGGCGGCCTGCTCGGCCCGCACCTTGTCGATGGCATCGAGCCAGGTGTCGCGCATGCCGCTCAGCATCTCCCGAACCTCGGCCAGCTTGCCCGCGTCGTCATGAATGTTCGCCGCCAGCAGGGTACGGATCATGTAGTCGTAAAGTGCCGCCAGGTTGGCCGCGATCTCACCGCCGATTTCGTGATCGAGCGTCGCCGAAAGCTCCGAAAGGATGGCGATGGATTTGCTGATGCGCTCGCCGCGATAGGCGATTTTCTTGCTCGCCATCGCCTCTTCGGCTTCGCCGACAAAACGGATCGCCCCGTTGTAAAGCATGATCAGCAGCTGCTCGGGGGAAGCGGTATTGACCTGATTCTCGAAGTATTGATTCATATAGGCAGCGGACATCTTTCGGCCTCCTTAGCCTTACATGTTGGACCAGACAGCGGCTTGCTGGCTGAAGTAGCTGGCTTGCGAATTCATCGAACTGACCATTTGTTCCATGGCGGAGAACTTGGCGACAAGCTGCTCTTCATAAAGAGCCAAGCGGTCCTCCCCTCGGGTAATTTCTTTATCGATACGGCGAATCGAACTTTCAATGAGACTCTGTCGGCCCGCCAGCAAGCCGGTGGTGGGATTGGTAAAGCTGGAAAGAGATTCTTTCAGCAGATCAGCAACTCCAGACTTCGCGACGTCATCACCCGTGAGAAGGCTTTTCACTCCGTCAAGATTATCCGTGATCGCGGCACTCAACTTGGCCGTATCCACCGCCAAGGTACCATCTTTCTCGGTCTTGATCCCAAGCTGATAAAGTCCGGTCTGTTCGACGCCGTCGGAAAACTTGCTGCGCAGGTTACTTAGAACCGAGCGGACACCACTGTCGTTGGCCAACGCTTCATCCTTGGAGGCCTTGACCAGATCGTTAAACGCCGCAACAAAATCCTCGACCTTCTTCTGAATGCCCGAATTATCCGTCGCCACCGTCACATTGGTCGTCGCGACCGTTTTCCAATCGGGATTCGCCGGATCGAAGGCATTGGCGGCCTGCTTCAGATCGATGGTCACCCCGGGAATCGCCTCGGTGAGGGTGTTGCTGTCACTGCGAATGGTGACGCCGTCCACCTGCACAATCGCCTGCTGCGCCGTTCGCGAGACGGCGGCATCCTTGACCGGAAAGGCGGCGCCGCCGGTCAGGGTTGAAGCATCCAGAGTGATATTGGCCTCTTGCACCGTCTTGCCGGTCAGCACCAGACGATAGGGGGTGCCGCTGCCGTCGTTGATGATCGAGGCGGTCACGCCACTGTCGGCGCTCTTGGCGTTGATGGCGTCGCGAACCCCTTCAAGGGTGTTGTTGGATTCATCGATGGCAATCTCGATGGCACTTTCAAGACCGGCATGACTCAGCTGCAAGGTTCCCGTGCCGAAGGTCGTGGTACTCTTATCCGCCACCCCCTGGTAGACGGATTTTTCCACCTGAGCCAACTGCCCGACCTTGATCTGGTAGCTGCCCGATGTCGCCGAACTGGAAGCAGTGGCTGCGAGATAGTCATCGGTACTGGCAGTTGTGGTCGTGGCAAGCAGATCACGCCCGGTATCAAGGCTGTCCGCCTTGGACAACAAAGTTTTCAACTTGGAATCAAACGTTTTGAAGGCGGAAAGTCTTGCATTTGCCTCCGTCTTGCGCTCTTCCAGCCGCAAAATGGGGGTCCGCTTGACACCGACCAACGCATCGACAAGGGCACCGGTATCCATGCCTGAAGCCAATCCACCCAAGGTAAAGCTCATGACATCCTCCTCCAACCCACGTTCCGTCTAACCCTTGTCGTCGACTAACAACCCACGATAGTTGCGCAGATCCTTGGCCGTCTCCAGCAACTCTTCCGCCGGAATCTGCCGTACCAGTTCTTCTGTCTGGCGATCATAGATTTTGACCACCAGCGCCTGGATATCCTTGTCCATCTCGAAACGCACACTGTGGGTGCCGTTATCGGTCAGGGCGGTGATCTTGTCGAGAATCTCTTCGGGGGCGACTTTTTTCTCATTCTTTGGGGATGTGCCGGTAAAGCCTCCGGAATCCCGATCCCGTTGCAGTCTCTCGGGAGCGGCCGCCTGCTGCTGTACCGTGTTGCCCGCGGGTGAAAATGATCCGATTTTCATGGCGAAACTCCCTGTCCCGGCCTGCCGATTTCAGTTCGTGCCGGGATGAAAAAGCCGGGGAGCGGGAGAACCGCCCCCCGGCATACTCCGGGCTACTGAACTACTGGAGCAGAGACAGAACGACTTGCGGCGACTGGTTGGCCTGGGCCAGAATCGAGACCCCCGCCTGTTGCAGGACGTTCGCCTTGGTCATTTCCGCCGTCTCGGCCGCGATGTCCGCATCCAGAATCTGGGAACGGGCGGCGGAGAGATTCTCGGCCAGGGCGGCCGAGTTGGCGGCGCGGGATTCGAGGACGGTGATCGCCTTGCCGAATTCGCCGCGGGCCGTGCTGACGTTGTCGATAGCGGTTTCAACGGTATCGGCGGTCATGGCAGAAGCAGTTGCGCCGGCCACGGCGTCGACTGCACTCATGGTCAGATTATAGGTGTCGGTTTCGCCGACGATGAATTCCGCATTCAAATCACCGTTCAACAGTTTTACGCCGTTGAATTCGGTGGTGCTGACGACCTTGTTGATCTCAACCTGCAGCGAAGACATTTCGCTGTTGATCGCGGCCTTGTCGGTGCCACTCAGGGCACCGTCGCCCCGCTGGTTGACCAGTTCGCGCATGCGCTCGAGCATGTTCGCCACTTCCGCCAGGGCGCCGTCGCCGGCTTTCGCCATGGAAACGCCGTCGTTGGCGTTACGCACCGATTGGTTCAGGGCGCGGATCTTGCCGCCCAACCGGCTGGAGATACCCAGACCCGCCGCGTCGTCTTGTCCGGTGTTGATGCGCTTGCCGGTAGCGAGACGCTCCATCGATTTCGCCAGTTTGCTCTGGCTGCCGGAAAGGTGACGTTGCGCGTTGAGCGATGCCATGTTGGTGTTGATAACCATTGCCATGATGTTCCTCCTTGAGATGTGGTTACGGGCTTCCTTGCCCTTCGGGTTGTTTGTTCAAGAAGATTTCGCAAGTTAAGCCTGATCGAGTCACCCCCTTTCCCGGCAGTCTGGCGATTTCTTCCCTTGACCGTCTTATCGACCCCCCCGGCCGAAAACTTTAGGATTTTTTTCACATCCCGTTAAATATTTTTTTATGCCAATATTTTCAATCTCTTAGATGAGCGACAAGCAAGTCACTCCTCGTCACTCGTCACTCGTCACTCGTCACTCGTCACTCGTCACTGCTTTTAACCTTGCAGCAGCGACAGCACCACCTGCGGCGACTGATTGGCCTGGGCGAGAATCGAGACCCCCGCCTGTTGCAGGACGTTCGCCTTGGTCATTTCCGCCGTCTCGGCCGCGATGTCCGCATCCAGAATCTGAGAGCGGGCGGCGGAGAGATTTTCCGACAACGCGGCCGAGTTGGCGGCGCGGGATTCGAGGACGGTGATCGCCTTGCCGAATTCGCCGCGGGCCGTGCTGACGTTGTCGATAGCGGTTTCAACGGTATCGGCGGTCATGGCAGAAGCAGTTGCGCCGGCCACGGCGTCGACTGCACTCATGGTCAGATTATAGGTGTCGGTTTCGCCGACGATGAATTCCGCATTCAAATCACCGTTCAACAGTTTTACGCCGTTGAATTCGGTGGTGCTGACGACCTTGTTGATCTCAACCTGCAGCGAAGACATTTCGCTGTTGATCGCGGCCTTGTCGGTGCCACTCAGGGCACCGTCGCCCCGCTGGTTGACCAGTTCGCGCATGCGCTCGAGCATGTTCGCCACTTCCGCCAGGGCGCCGTCGCCGGCTTTCGCCATGGAAACGCCGTCGTTGGCGTTACGCACCGATTGGTTCAGGGCGCGGATCTTGCCGCCCAACCGGCTGGAGATACCCAGACCGGCGGCATCGTCCTGGCCGCTGTTGATGCGCTTGCCGGTGGCCAGACGCTCCATCGATTTCGCCAGTTTGCTCTGGCTGCCGGAAAGGTGACGCTGGGCGTTGAGCGATGCCATGTTGGTGTTGATGACCATTGCCATGAGGGGCCTCCTGTGATGAGCGGTCGATAAAGAAAAATCGGCTTAAAAACAACCGTTGTCGTCTCGTTGACCGTCTTTTCGACCTGCCCCAGGAAATTCTTTAGATTTTTTTTGACGGGAGGGGGGAGGAAAGGCAAATGATGAATGCGGAGTGATGAATGATGAATGGGGAAAGTCAAAATCTCCGACTCTCACCACCCGCTCGCTTCGCTCGCTAGAGGACACAGAGGGCACCGAGGAAAACCTGAGGGAAAACAAGGATTAAAGCCTTGAAATCAATATTTTTTTCTCTGTGTTCTGTGGTGAGAGGATTTTTGGTCGTTATAGCGGAGCGGAACCGTAAGGGCGCAACAAGCCGCGCCCCTGAGATTCGACCGACCGCGCCTCATCCCTCATCCCTTGCCACCCCCAGCTTTACCCCGGCCGTTGCCGGCGGGAGGATTTCGAAGGGGCACATCGGCGCCATGACCAGCAGGTCGTTATCGCCGGAAACAAGCCAATCGGCGTTACCGGCGAAGGCGAGATCGATGAATTTCTGGTCGTCAGGGTCGCGACAGCTCGGGGCTTTCTCCGTGGGTTTATCCGTGATCACTTCGCCGCAAGGGAGGTAGTCCGCGAGCAAGGCTTCGATTTCCTCGGGCTTGAGCCGAAACTTGGGATAGGACAGCACCCGCACCAATTCGGCGACGGTTTCCCGGCCAAGCAGGGGGATCGCTCGCCCTTCGCGCCAGGCTTTCCGCCACCAGGAGAGGTGCCCGTGACGAAAAAGCAAGGCCGAGACCACCACATTGGTGTCGAAAACCACTCTCGGCTTCATTTACGGCGCGCCCAGTCGATGGCGTCCGCCACGTCCTCCCGAACAATCCCCATTTCCGCCAGTTTATCGCGAACGGCATCGGCCCGGTTCAAAGCCACCGGAATGAGCACGATGCGCCCCTGCTCCTCGCGCACATCGAAATATTCCGCATCGGGAAAGCGTTCGACAATCGCCTTCGGCAAGGTGATCTGATTTTTGCTGGTCTTTTTGGCAAGCACGGCACACCTCCGCAAGAATGTAAGGATTATACCACAACAAGGAAGTAAGGAGATCAGGCAAATGATGAATGCGGAGTTTCAATCCTCACCACCCGCTCGCTTCGCTCGCTGGAGAGCACAGAGGGCACCGAGGAAGACCGGAGCTAGAATCATGGCTTAACAAGCTGAAATCAATGATTTTCTCTGCGTTCTCTGTAAGCTTTGTGGTGAATGCTTTTGACCGACGGCACGTTTTGTGCTCAGCCATAACTTCCAGACCACAGCCGTCAAAAAACCGTCCCGCCCCCTTTTCCGGACAGCCTTCTCATGCCCGAACCCGCCGAATATCTTCATGATGTGCATTCCCTGCCCGCCCATGCCCGCATTGTCATCTACGGCGCCGGGGGATTGGCCCATGCCCTCTGCCGACGGCTGGCGAAGGAGCGGCCGGATGTCGTCATCCTGGCTTTTCTCGACTCGTATCGACAGGGGACCTTCCGCGACCGCCCCCTATGGCGGCCCGAAACCTTTTTTGCCGAGCCGGTCGAGGTCGATCTGTACATCATCGCCAGCCATCTCTGGGCCGAGGAGATGGCGGCCGTCCTCGCTCGCCACCGGGCCGCGCCCCGCGCCGTCAGCCTGATCGTCCCGACCGAACATTACGCCTACCTGCACCTCGAACCGGGCCGCTACCATGCGGAAGAAGCCGCCGTCGAAAAGATACTGCACGACGAACACGACCGCCGGCTGTGGCGGACGGTCATGGGCTGCGCCCGGCGGCACGATCCGGGGGCCATGGCCCGCTGGTATCTCGAACATCCCGGCACGCCCTACCTCTACCGGGTGCGTCTCGCGGAAGGGGATGTCGTGATCGAGGGGGGTGTGTACGACGGCAGCAACAGCATCGAATTCGCGGCGAGGGCCGGCGCAAGCGGGAAGGTGTACGGCTTCGACCCGGCGGGCGACCAGGTGATGAAAAACCGGCGGCCCGAAGAATTGAAACGGCACGCCAACATCGAAATTATCCGCAAAGCCTTATGGAATAAGCCGGGAGAAGTGGCTCTGCGCCCCAGCGGGGCGGGAACGCGGGTGAGCGACGGAGACGACGGCGGAGAAAACCGGATCGAAGCCGTCAGCATCGATCATTTTGTGCGGGAACGGCAACTGGAACGGCTTGATCTGATCAAGATGGATATCGAAGGGGCGGAACAGAAGGCCTTGCAAGGGGGGATGGAGTCGATCCGGCGCTTTCGCCCGCAACTGGCGATCTGCATCTACCACTCCCAAGACGACCTCTTCAACATCCCCCTGCAACTCGCCGCGACCCTCCCCCGCTACCGCTTTCATCTCCATTCCTACTCGCCGTCCCTGGGGGATCTGGTTTTTTATGGAATTCCGGAGGAAATGATGAATGATACCCAACCACCCGCTCGCTTCGCTCGCTAGAGAGCACAGAGCGCATTGAATTTCATGAAAAACATTCTCTCTTTCGAATCCAGGGTGACAGGGGTCAACGCCAGCGTCAGGCGCCGCTAAACATCAGGGCCGCCACGAGCAGCAGCCCAATCTCGTGGCCCCTCATCCACAGCAGGCCATCGAATCGGGCCCAGGTTTTGGCCGCCAGCGATCCCATCAGCGGCAAGCCCGCCAGGGCCACCCGCTGGGGCGCCACGGCGACCGCGCCGTCCGCCTTCACCGTGACGCGCAGATAGTGATAGAAGGCATGGTCCGGATCGCTCCCCACCAGCCGGGCGCCGCCCCCGCCGGAGATGGTGTAGGGCACCCCGTCCCAGTCGCCGGCGTAGTACGAATGAATATGTCCGGAGAAGACATGATCGACCCGATGGCGCTTGAACAACTCGACCAGCCGCCGCCCCTCGGCCTCCGGCAGGCCGTGGCCGGCGACCTCGACGAGCGGATCGCGGGGATCGAAGGGCGGCGCGTGCATGAACACCAGGCGGGTCTTGAACGGTTCGGCGGCGCGCAGCTCCCGCTCCAGCCAGCGCCACTGCGCGCTCCCCAGCGCCGTGAGATTGGCGTCGTCGAGGACGATGAAGTAAGCGCCGCGATATTGAAACGAATAGTAGGGCGCGCCGGCGAAATGCTCGTAAAGGTAATCCGCCGAGGCATCGTGATTGCCCCGGACGGTCAGCAGCGGCCGGTCGGCGAGATCGTCGGCCAGACTGAAAAACTTCTCGAATTCGGCGCGCTCCGGCGGCGCCACTTGGTCGCCGACACTGACCGTGAAATCGAGCTGGCCGGCCTGACGGATTTGGGCGAGATGATGGGCGAGGATGGAAAAATGGGACTGGCTGTCCCCCAGCACGGCAAAGGAAAATTCGCCGCCGGCCGGGGCGGCCGGCAACCGCGACAGTTGCGTCGCGTTCCAGTCGCGCACGGCATGGCCGGCGTGCGCGGGGAAGAGATTCATCCCGGCCAGCAGGCAACAACCAATGCCCAGCGCCGAGCAGAGATGCCGAACGGTTCGTTTCATGAAAACCATGGGTCGCATCCCGTGCAAAAAAATGGGGCCTTTAACGATTAAAGGCCCCGGAGGCAAATGTGAGAGCGTTATCGGCTCTGTTATCTGTCCTCTAGCAACAGGCTTGCCAGGTTTTCAACTCATTGTTTTTACTTGGAAGTACTAAAACGCACCGGGGATTTTGTAAAAAAATTTGTACGCCGGCGCCAGGACCGAAGGCCGTCCCGCCGAAAATTTGTACGCCGGCTTATTCCTCGCTCGTCAGGCCATGTTTCTTCAGTTTGTATTGCAGGTTGCTGCGGCTGATGCCGAGCAGTTCGGCGGCCTGGGCCTGAACACCCCGAGCCTGAAGCAGGGCCTTGTGGATCAGTCCGGCCTCGATTTCGTCGAGCAACTCGGGCAGCGGCCGGCCCAGTTCCGGACCGGCCGTGGCGACGGCGGAAGGCGCCCGGCGCGGCAGGGAATCGGGCAGATGTTCCGGCCGCAGGGTATCGCCGGCGCAGAACAGGGCGCCGCGCTCGATGATATTGCGCAGCTCCCGCACGTTGCCCGGCCAGGCATGGGCTTGCAGGATGGCGATTACCTCGGGGTCGATGGCGCGGATGCGCCGCCCCAGCTCGCCGCCGAACCGATGGAGGAAATTCAGCGCCAACAGGGGAATATCCTCGGGCCGCCGGCGCAGCGGCGGGGTTTCGAGGGTCACCACGTTAAGCCGGTAATACAGATCCTCGCGGAAGGCGCCGGCCGCGATCATCGCCGGCAGATCGCGATTGGTGGCGGCGACGATGCGCACGTCGCTCTCGATCTCCGCCGTGCCCCCCACGCGGCGGAATTTCCGTTCCTGCAGGACCCGCAGCAGCTTGGGTTGCAGCACCAAGGGGAATTCGCCGATCTCGTCGAGGAGCAACGTGCCGCCGTCGGCCACTTCAAGCAGACCGCGCTTACGCTCGACGGCGCCGGTGAAGGCCCCGCGCTCGTGGCCGAAGAGTTCGCTTTCGAGCAGACTTTCGGTGAGCGCGGCGCAGTTGATGGTGACCAGCGGCCCCTGGCGGCGGGGACTGGCTCGGTGCAGGGTACGAGCCACCAGTTCCTTGCCGGTGCCGCTCTCGCCGGTGATCAGCACCGAGGCGCGCGCCGGCGCCACCTGGCCGATGTCGGCCAACAGCTTTTTAATGAGCGGGCTTCCGCCGAGCAGCTCCCGGTCCAGGCCCAGTTCCAGTTCCAGTTGCCGGCGCAACGCCTGGTTTTCCGCCTGCAAGCGGGCATGATCGAGGGCCTTGGCGACGATCAGCAGAATCTCGTCGTTCTTGAAGGGTTTCATCAGATAGTCGACGGCCCCGGCCTTCATCGCCGCCAGCGCCGTCTCCACCGTGGCGAAGGCGGTCAGCACCACGAACGGGATGTCCCCCACATCCTGTCGCACCCGTTCCAGAAAGGTCAGGCCGTCCATGCGCGGCATCCTGAGATCCGAGAGGATCAACGCCACGCTTTCGCGCGCGAGCAGTTCGAGGGCGGCGAAGGGGTTGTCCGCCGTCGACACCCGATGCCCCGCGTCCTCCAGCAGATGGGCGAGCACCGTCCGGTAATTTTTTTCGTCGTCGACCACCAGGATATGCGCCATGGGTTCTACTCCTCCAGGGCCGGCAGGCAGACGGTGAAGACCGCGCCCGCCCCCGGCTCGCTGCACACCCGCAGATCCCCGCCGTGGGCCTCGACGATGCGGCTGGCGTTAGCCAGACCCAGCCCCGTCCCCGTGTCCCGAGTGGTGAAAAAGGGATCGAAAATCTTGCCCTGAAGCTCGGCCGGGATGCCGCGGCCGTTGTCTTCCACCGCCAGGCAGACCCGCGCCCCCGCCGCATAGGCCCGCAACCGGATGCGGCCGTCGGCGCCGACCGCCGCCAAGGCGTTGAGCAGCAGGTTGAGCAGCACCTGTTGCATCAGATCGCCGTCGACCATGGCGGATAAAGGCGTATCCCCTTCCTCGACTTCGACCACCGCTCCTTGCCGCCGGGCCATCTCCTCCACATGCGCCGCCGCCCGGCGCAGCAGGACGCGCGGATCGGTGGCGCGCGGCACCGGCGGCGCGGGGCGGCCGAAGGAAATGAAGTCGGTCACCAGCCCATTGATACGGGTCGATTCCTCCTGGATGATGTCGAGCAGTTGCCGCACCCCGCCGGGCATCTCGGCGAGCTTTGTGTCGATCAGTTGCGCCGAGGAGGAGATAATCCCCAGCGGGTTACGGATTTCGTGGGCGATCCCCGCCGACATTTCGCCCAGCGCCGCCAGCCGCTCGTTGCGCCGCAACGAATCCTCGGCGGCGCCGAGCCGGGCCAGGGAATCCTGCAAGGCGGCCTGATTGGCCAGCAGCCGCTCGTTCAGTTCTTTCTCGGCCGCCAATTGCCGCCGGTGGGCATCGGAAAAACTCTGCACCAGCAGGCCGACAATGAAAAAGGTGATGCCGAAGACCAGGAATTCCGGCAGTTCCTCGCCGCGGGTTTCGGGATTCAGAATCAGGTGGGCGGGAATCTGGCTGAAAAAGAGCCCCACCGCCAGGGCGCAGGTCAGCAGGGTCAGGCGCAGATTGAGATTGGAGGCGGCCACGGCGATGGGCAGGAAATAGACGATCCAGTAAACGCTTTCCTCCTCGCCGGTGGTCTCCCAGATGACCAGGGTGCACAGCAGCAGATAGACGCCGACATGGGCCGTCATCAAACCGGCGGACTGGATCTGCTCGATGGTGAAGCGCCGGTCGGTGACCAGATAGTAGCCGGCGAGCAGGGCGAAGGGGAGCGCGTCCTGCAACAGATCGGCGCCCTTGCTGAAAAGACAGAGCAGGGCGATGAGAAAGGCCAGGGTCAGGCTTTTGGTCAGCCGCCCCGTCCGCGAATAGAGAAAAGAGTTCAATCCACTGCCTCCATGCCGGTCATCCCCCCCGCCCCTCCCGCCGCAGCAGGTCACCGGCCCGCGCCCCGGCCGGCAGCATCATGAGGATACGCCCGTTCGGCTGACCGGCGGCCAGAATTTCGCCTGTTTCGCTTTGCAGTTCGCCGACGGTGAACCGCGCTTGGCGCATGCCCGGCCCGATCAGTTCCAGGGTCTCTCCGGGGAAAAAGCGGTTACGCCCTTCCACCAGCGCCCGGCCGTCGGCGAAACATTCGCGCGCCACGCCGACGAAATCGTAGGTGCGGCGATATTTGGAGTCGGCGGTGTGCACCCGCGCCTCGGCACCGCCGAAGAGAAAGCCGGTGTCGTAGGGCCGATGGCTGACTTTTTCCAGCTCTTCAAGCCAGAGGGGATCGCAGCGGTAATTTGACGGATCGTCCCGGTAGCGGTCGAGGGCCGCCCGGTAGACCCGGGTGACCGCCGCCAGATAGTAGACCGTCTTCATCCGCCCTTCGATCTTCAGGCTGTGGACCCCGGCCTGGATCAGCGCGGGGAGAAGCTCGATCAGACAGAGGTCGCGACTGTTGAGCAGATAGCTGCCCCGGTCGTCCTCCTCGATGGGAAAATATTCCCCGGGGCGGGTCTCCTCGACCAGGGCGTAGCGCCAACGGCAGGGATGGGCACAGGCCCCCTGATTGGCACTGCGACCGGTCACGGCGGCGGAAAGCAGGCAGCGCCCGGAATAGGCGACGCACATGGCGCCATGGACGAAGACCTCCAGTTCCACCTCGGTCTCCCGGCGAATGGCGGCGATTTCCTCCAGGGACAATTCCCGGGCGAGGTTGATCCGCCGCGCCCCCGCCGCCGCCCAGAATCGGGCCGCCGCGCCGTTGGTGGTATTGGCCTGGGTCGAAAGATGGATTTCCCGCTGCGGATCGAGTTGCCGGACCAGGGCGAGAACACCGGGGTCGGCGACGATGTAGGCGTCGAAATCGAGGGGTTTGAGAGCTTCGAGGTAGGCCTGAAGACGGGGCAGATCCGCCGGGCGCAGGTAGGCGTTGAGAGTCAGATAAAGGCGCTTGCCCAGCCGCTGGGCCAGTTCCCGGGCGCGGGCCAGGGCATCGAGGTCGAATTTGCCCGCGGGGGCACGCAGGCCGAAATCGCCGCCGCCGAGATAGGCGGCATCGGCTCCGTAGTCGAAAGCCGTCCGGAGTTTTTCAGGATCGCCGGCGGGAGCAAGAAGTTCGGGGAGAAACTGTTTTTCCGGCCTGCCGGCGGGAGCAAGAAGTTCGGGGTGAGACTGCTTTTCCGGCCTGCCGGCGGGAGCCAGCAGTTCGGGGTGAGACTGCTTTTCCGGCCTGCCGGCGGGAGCAAGAAGTTCGGGGAGAAACTGTTTTTCCGGCCTGCCGGCGGGAGCAAGAAGTTCGGGGAGAAACTGTTTTTCCGGCCTGCCGGCGGGAGCAAGAAGTTCGGGGTGAGACTGCTTTTCCGGCCTGCCGGCGGGAGCAAGAAGTTCGGGGTGAGACTGCTTTTCCGGCCTACCGGCGGGAGCAAGAAGTTCGGGGTGAGACTGCTTTTCCGGCCTGCCGGCGGGAGCAAGAAGTTCGGGGTGAGACTGCTTTTCCGGCCTGCCGGCGGGAGCCAGCAGTTCGGGGTGAGACTGCTTTTCCGGCCTGCCGGCGGGAGCCAGCAGGCCGGGGTGAGACTGCTTTTCCGGCCTGCCGGCGGGAGCCAGCAGTTCGGGGTGAGACTGCTTTTCCGGCCTGCCGGCGGGAGCGAGAAGTCCGGGGAGAGACAGGTTCTCATGCCTCCCGTACGG
>JAVFAR010000033.1:0-24897 GCA_034002365.1 Trichloromonas sp. | reverse complement strand
GGCAAAACCCGGCGGACGTCAAGGCCCAGTTCGGCAACGCGAGCATCCTCAAGGACAGTCGGGTGGTGTTCAACATCTGCGGCAACAAGTATCGCCTGATCGTCAAAATCAGTTACGCAGCATCGATCATCTTGATCCGCTTTGTCGGCACCCACAAAGAATACGATGCCATTGACGCGGAGACCGTGTGATGAAACCGAAAGTCATTAAAAACGAAACCGAATACGAAGCCGCCCTTGAACGCATCGCCGAGCTGATGGACGCCGGGCCCGGCACGGACGAGTTCGACGAACTCGAACTGCTGGCCATGCTGGTCGACACCTACGAGAGCAAGGCGCACCCGGTCGACCTGCCCGACCCGATCGAGGCCATACGCTTTCGCATGGACCAAGCCGGGCTCAAACCCAAAGACCTGGTTCCCTTAATCGGCAGCGCAAGCAAGGTCTCGGAAGTCCTCTCCGGCAAGCGAACCCTGAGCATTTCGATGATGCGCAACCTTCATCGAGAAATGGGGATACCTGCGGAGGTGCTGCTGCAAGATCCCAACGCAAGGCTGGCCTTGCCGCTGGAAGGGGTGGAATGGGAACGCTTTCCGCTGCGGGACATCTTTTCGCGCCAGTGGCTTCCTGATTTTGCGGGCAGTCTGACGGAACTCAAAGAGCGGGCCGAAGAGCTGTTGGGTCGATGGGCCGCACCGCTGGGCGCGGGGGCTCTCGAACCGGCCCTGCTTCGCCAGCATGTCCGCGCCGGCGGAAATGCCGATGGCTACGCGCTGACCGCCTGGAAAATCCGCGTTTCCTTGCGGGCGCTCGAAGACGAGCGCCCCGCTTACAAGCCCGGCACCGTCACCCCAGATTTTGTCCGCGACCTGGCTCGCCTCAGCTATCTTGACAAGGGGCCGTTACTGGCACAGGAGTACCTGCAGAAAAACGGCATCCATTTCGTCGTGGAAAAGCACCTGCCTCACACCCACCTTGACGGGGCCGCTATCCGCATGCCTGACGGCTCCCCCCTCGTCGCCCTGACGTTACGGCACGACCGGCAGGACAATTTCTGGTTCACCCTCTGTCACGAGTTGGCCCACGTCGCGCTTCATTTCGACGGCGATGAGAACGAGGCTTTTTTCGACGACCTCGATCAGCCACAGGCCGATGCCATTGAGTGCGACGCGGACCGCTGGGCTTCCGAAGCATTGATCCCCTCCGAGGCCTGGAATGCCGCAGGGCTTTGCAAGAAGCCGACGCTGGGCAGAGTCAGAGTCTTCGCCGCGGCCCACCGCATCAACCCCGCGATTCCCGCCGGAAGAATCCGGAGAGAAACAGGCAACTACCAGCTCTTCGGGAAGTACGTGGCACAGCAAAAAGTGAAACATTTCTGGGGGATTGGCTGAAACTATCCGATCAAAAGCCGCAAGACGGCAAAGTTGGGCCAAATCTGAACGAAGGTTCAAAACCAAAAAATCCGAGTCGGTTACGTTCTGTAACAGGCTGAATCTGAAAAAATTGGCATATACGGAACGGCCCCGGAAATTTCCTCCGGGGCCGTTTTCTTATCACCCCTCCCCCACCACCCGCAGGGTCTTCCAATGCCCGGCGCGGTAGCGCAGGTAGAAGACGGCGCTGAAGGAGAGGAAGAGGAAGATGAGGGCGAGCCAGGCGGTTTGCGGGGGGAGGTGGAAGACCTTGAGCGCGAGGTAGAGGGCGGGGAGCAGCAGCCAGTGCATGGCGACGGAGATGCACATGGCCCAGAAGGTGTCGCCGACGCCGCGCAGCACGCCGCTGAACACGACCATCAGCGCGTCGGCCAGCACGTAGAAGGCGGCCAGGCGCAGCATGACCGCGGCCAAAGGCGCGGCTTCGGCATAGACGGCCTCGGCGGGGGCGGGGGCGAAGAGGGCGACGAGTTGACCGGGAAAGCTGACGAAGAGGATGAGGATCAGCGACGAGTAGGTCAGGGCCATCTTCAGCCCCGAGCGTGCCGCCTGCTGGGCGATGTCCGGGCGGCCGGCGCCGATGTGGCGGCCGACCAGGCTGACCACGCCGATCTGGATGCCGAGCAGGGGCACGAAGGAAACCATGTCCCAGTTGAAGACGATGGTCACCGCCGTGGCCGTGGCCAGGGAGTGGCCATGGAAGAGCAGGATCATCAACGTGAAAGCAACCAGGTTGAGAAAGAGCTCGATCCCCGCCGGATAGCCGTAGCGCACGAGTTTGGCGAGAATTTCCCGGTCGAGGCGCAGCGCCGCGCCGACGGCGAACTCCCGGCGGATGGAGCGCCCCCAATAGGCCCCGGCCAGCACCAGCAAGGCGCAGAAGCCGGCGAGCAAGGTGCCGAAGGCGGCGCCGCGAATGCCCAGGGCGGGAAAGCCCAGATGCCCGAAGATGAGGACGTAGTTGGCGGCGATGTTGACGAGCATGGCGACCAGGGTCGAGAGCATGACCACCCGGGTGCGGCCGATACCGGAGAAGAAACCGGCCAGAGCGGTGCGCAGCAGGCTGAGCAGGGCGCCGTAGAGGAGGATGTCGAAGTAGGCCTGCTGCGGTTCGAGCTGCTCCGGCGGAATGCCGGAGGCGGCGAAGAGCCCATGGGCCAGGGGCCGGGCGGCGAGAATCAGCGGATAGGCGGCGACGGCCAGCAGCAGCGCCTGGGTGATGACCCGGGGGCAGCATTCCTTGCGTCCGGCGCCGAGGTACTGGGCGACCAAGGCGGTGGCGTAACCGATCAGGCCGATGAAGAAGGTCATCATCATAAAGGCGGTCAGCCCGCCGGCCATGGCCGCGCTCATCTCCGCCGTGCCGAGCCGGGAGAGAAAGAGCCGGTCGGCGAACATCATCGCCGTCTCGCAGGCCTGGGAAGCGACCATCGGCAGGGCGACGGCGAGCATCTCCCGCAGGCCGCCGGGGCGCGCGCTTCGGGGGGAAGATAAGGTCAACGATTCCGTCATGGGCTGTTCATCCATCAAAAGCTTAAGGCCTTCACCACCCGTTCGCTTTGCTCACTAGAGCACAGAGGAAAAACGAAGAAAATAAAAAATCTCATGTTTTTCTCTGTGAACTCTGTGCGCTCTGTGGTGAAAGCCTTTCCCCTCCCCAACCTTTTTCCGTTCGGAAATCATCCGCTCGTAAACCCGCAGCCGCACCTGCTCCACCTTGCCAGTTCTGCATGGATCCTCCGTCGGTTGCGGCGAGAAGCGAACCTCGTCGCCTGGGGATGTTCACCAAGAAACTTACCATACCCGCCTTTGAGGACGGAGCGAAATCGGCTCACCCCCAATGAACGGGGACGGCAAACACCTTGAAGAAAGGGATGGGGGATGGGCGAAACGGAAATGGGTCGACGTCCCTTAACACCCTTGGGCGAGAAGGGGTATGGGGACGTCGCGGAATGGCCGGAGGTACAGGGGAGGCGTGAAGCGGGAAAATACGGGGTTCACCCCAGCTCGGCGGGTCCTTCGGGCGGGATCTCCTCGGAAGGAACTTCCTGGGTTTCTTGCTTATTCTTTTTCTTTTCTTCTCTTTTCGCCTTCTTGGCGATTTCCTTCTGGCGTTTTTCGTAACCGTAATTAGGTTTTCTGGCCATCCTGGGGATTGTCCTTTCGGGGTTGTCGAACGCTAGATGCGGGCAGGGTGAAAAAGAGGCCGCTGAAACAAAGAACCCCGCGAAAATTCGCGGGGTTCTTTTTCATGCTATGCAAAATCCTTCTTAAATTCTGCGCACATTGGCCGACTGGGGGCCTTTTTGACCTTGGGTCACCGCGAAACTCACGCGATCTCCTTCGGCGAGGGATTTGAAACCGTCCCCTTGAATTTCAGAAAAATGGACGAATACGTCGGGCCCATTGTCCTGCTCGATAAAACCAAAACCTTTTGCGTCGTTAAACCACTTCACGGTGCCTTCAGCCATTTTTTTCTCCACGTTCCCCTGGGGAACTTTTTGTCGTGCGCACTTCAACGACCCATAAAAGGAAAAAACACACGCCCAAGAGGGCCTGTGTTTTTGGTCCGGACCGACACCTTGTCTATCCGGTGAGCGTCAAAAATCCACACAAACTTGCTTAAGTAGAAGGACACTATCACGAGGGGCTTTTGAAAAGCAAGATTTTAAATTTCCACAGCACAAAAGAAATTTTTTGCCGGCCCGATGGTATTTTTCCTTGACCCGTCTACCGCTTCACGGTTTAAGGTCGATTCCGTCATGGCCGTGACGAAACCCTGCACCGTGAAAGGAGTCATCCCATGCAGCAGCAGGTAACCGTGGAAGAGTGGATCGAACGTTTCCGCAATTTTATGGACCGGGAGAGTTTTTGAGCGGGCCGGCAAAATCTTCATCTTGGAATTTGAGTACACGAATCGGAATGAATATCATGACGAACGAGGCCGCCCCCTTGCGATCCCCAAAATCCCGGTTGTCCTCGATCCGTTTCTGCTCTATTCTGACGCCATGAAACTGATCTCCTTTAACGTCAACGGCCTGCGTTCCCGGCTCCACCAGCTCGAAGCGGTGATCGACCGGCACCGTCCCGACATCCTCGGCCTGCAGGAAACCAAGGTCCAGGATCCCGACTTCCCCCTGGCGGACATCGAACGCCTCGGCTATCGCGCCGCCTATCAGGGGCAGAAGACCCACTACGGCGTGGCCTTACTCTCGCTTGATGAGCCGCAGCAGGTCCAGCGCGGGCTGCCCGACGGCGGCGACGAAGCGCAGAAGCGCTTTATCGGCGGGGATTTTCCGCTTCCCTCGGGAGATGTTCTGCGGGTCGTCAACGGCTATTTTCCCCAGGGGGAGAGCCGCGCGCATCCTCTCAAGTTTCCCGCCAAGCGGAAATTCTACGCCGACCTGCTCGCCTACCTGCGCGGCCACTGCCGCCCGGACCAACCCCTGGCGGTCATGGGCGATTTCAACATCGCCCCGGTCGACTCGGATATCGGCATCGGCGAGGATAACGCCAGACGCTGGCTGCGCACCGGCAAGACCAGCTTTCTGCCGGAAGAGAGGGAATGGTTCCAGGCCCTGCTCGACTGGGGCCTGCACGACAGCTTCCGCGAGCGGAACCCCGAAATCGACAACCGCTTCAGCTGGTTCGATTACCGCAGCCGGGGCTTCGAGAGCGAGCCGAAACGGGGGCTGCGCATCGATCACATCCTGCTCACCCGGGAGCTGATGGAGCGCTGCCGCGCCACCGGCATCGACTACGACATCCGCGCCATGGACAAGCCCTCGGACCACTGTCCGGTCTGGGCCGAGATCGACATCGCCGATTTGTGAGGATGGATGAAAACCGCCGACATCGAACAACTCAAACGCGAGATCGTTGCGCGACTGGCTCCGCTCAATCCGGAAAAGATCATCCTCTTCGGCAGTTACGCCTGGGGGGATCCGACTCCGGATAGTGATATCGACCTGTATGTGGTGACCAAGGACGACTTTGTCCCCGCCAACTGGCAGGAAAAAAACCGCCTCTTTATCGAAACGAGCAGCGTATTGGATGATCTCCAGGAACAAACCCCGATCGATCTGATCGTCCACACCCGGCCGATGCATAAAAGGTTCGTCGAAATAGACAGCATGTTCAGTCGTAAAATCCTGCGCGACGGGGTACTGCTCTCATGAGGGAGATTACCGGAGAGTGGCTGGCGGCCGCGAGCTTAGACCTGGAGACGATCACCGCGATTATCGACAATGACAACCTGACGGGGATCGTCGCCTTCCATGCGCAACAGGCCATGGAAAAAACCCTGAAAGCCGTACTGGAAGAAACCCGCGTCGAGTTCCCGAAAGTTCACAAACTGCAAACCCTTTTCGCGCTTTTGCCGGAAACGTTCCGTCAGGACGTCGACTTGGTTCTGATCAAGACCCTGGACGGACTTTATATCGAAGCCCGTTATCCCGGGGAACTGGGGCTCTTGCCGAATGGCAAACCCTCTCTCGGCGATGCAAAGACGTTCTTCGCCTATGCCCAGGAATTTCACGCCCGCATGACCCAATCGCTCAAAAACGAGCAGTCATGATTTTCTCCGAGGGTCCCCCGTGCCGGAAAATGTTCTCTTTGCCTTTGGCCTGACCCTCGCCGCCGGGCTTTCCACCGGCGTGGGGAGCGCCATCGCCTTTTTCGCCAAGCAGACCAACACCCGCTTTCTCTCCATCAGCCTCGGCTTTTCCGCCGGAGTGATGATCTACGTCTCGCTGGTGGAGATCCTCGCCAAGGCGCGCGTCGCCCTGGAAGCCGCCTGCGGTGCCCGTCCCGGGGCCTGGCTGACGGTCGCCGCTTTTTTCTTCGGCATTCTCCTCATCGGTCTTATCGACAAGCTCATCCCCTCCATCGAAAACCCCCACGAAATCAAGGGGGTCGAAGAGATGGCCGAGCGCCCGAGCGAACGGGAGCGCAAGCTGCTGCGCATGGGTCTCTTCACCGCGCTGGCCATCGGCATCCATAACTTTCCCGAGGGATTGGCGACCTTCGCCGCCGCCCTGGCCGACCCGACGGTGGGCATCTCCATCGCCCTGGCCGTCGCCATCCACAACATCCCCGAGGGGATTTCCGTCTCGGTGCCGATCTACTACGCCACGGGAAGCAAGCGCAAGGCCTTCTATTACTCCTTTTTGTCCGGGGTTTCCGAACCGGTCGGCGCCCTCGTCGGCTATGTGCTGCTCTACCGCTTTTTCGACGAGATGGTCTTCGGGCTGCTCTTCGCCATGGTCGCCGGCATCATGGTCTTCATCTCCCTCGACGAACTCCTCCCCTCGGCGCAGAAATACGGCGAACATCATCTGTCGATCTACGGCCTGGTGCTGGGAATGCTGGTGATGGCGGTGAGCCTGCTGCTCTTCATGTAGCCCCCGCTCCCGGACTCTTTGCCAAAACGGCGCGCATGGTCCCGACACGGGACAGTCCGCGCCGTTTTCCGTTCAATAAGCCATTTTGGCGAAGGGAGAGTGGGCGGATGCTTTGAGGGCGTCTTCGAGAGTAAAGATATTGTGGGCTTCGAGCAGGGGGATGAGTTTGAGCAGAACCTCGGCGGTGACGATGGCGTCGCCGAGGGCGGTGTGCCGACTGTGGATGGCCAGATTGAGCATTTCGGCGATGGCGTCCACCGAATGATCCGGCTGGTTGGGGCTGACCACGGAGGACAATAGCAGGGTATCGAGCACCGGATTGGCGAAGCGCAGCCCGGTGAGATGCTCCTTCAGTTGCAGAAACCGCATGTCGAAGGCGGCATTGTGAGCGACCAGCACGGCGCCTTCGGTGAATTTGTGAAAGTGGGGCAACACTTGGTCAATGGTTGGTTGGCCGATCAGACGGGCCGGGTCGATGCCATGAATGGCCACCGATTCGGGAGGAACGTTCCGACCCGGATCGACCAGTTGATCGATGATTTCGTCGTGGAGCAGGCGGCCGTTGACAATGCGGATGGCGCCGAGCTGGATGATTTCATCCCCCTGGGAGGGGTTGAGGCCGGTGGTTTCGGTATCGAAGACCACATAGGTGAGTTTACGCAGAGGACGTTTGCCAAGATCGTCCATGCCAGGGCGGTTGAAGAGATCGAACTCGTAGTAGACCGGGCGCGGCTTGTGCGGCGAGGGGGATTCATCCTCGTGAGCCCCCAGGGAGGCAAGAGGCAGCTCGATGCGTATCTCGTAACAGGCTTTGTCTCCCGCCGATTCGATGAAAACCGCGCCGCCGAAATTACTGACCAGTTCACTGAAGCTGAGCGACCGGTCCTGACTCTCGACGATTACCGGTGTGGCCACCCAGTCGGCGATAAAGCGATAGTCAAGGCTGTAATCAGGCCAGCCGATGGTCATCGAAGCGCTCTCCCGGGAGGTCTGACGCAGGGAGATCTGAAAGGCGCCAAAGAGCTTCTGTCCTTTGAGCAGCGCAGCCAAGTGAGACAGGGCTTGAACCAGGGAGTAGCTGTCGAGACGTAGCCAGAGGCCACTTTGTGCTTCCCCTTGCAGCTCGGCGCCGAACCGGTCGTAGAGGGTTTTGCTCAGGATCTCCAGCAAATTTTCGGCAAGAATATCCTCGACCTTGCTCAGGGCGTGGCGATGCTGGGCGTAATGTTCGCGAATCTGGACCAGATTCTGTTGCAGGGTCAATGAAGCCCGGTCGATCACCCGCCGGTAGCGCTCCAGATGATGGGGTTTGAGTTTGGGGCGGGTGAGGATGGTGGAAATCGCCCGGCGGATGTCGGCGACCCCGTCCTGAAAGGTGTCGGTCATGGTCTGGAGCAGCCGATCACGGCGGTTGTCCGCCTCGATCTGCGGGGTCATGTCTTCAAGGGTCAAAACGAAACCGGAAATTTCCGGTTCGTCGTCCCGCTCCCCGAGAACCAGGGCCATGTTGAGGCGCAGACACTCGCCGTTGGGGCGGGTCATCATAAAACCGAGGGTCGACAGAGCCAGGTCCCGCCGCACGGCCTGCCGCAGCCGTTCGAAGGCGTGGAGGATCGGCTCGCGCTGGAGCAGATCGAAGACCGGCCGGCCCAGACCGATGATCCCGGCGGGGTTCTGGCCATTTTCGGGATGGAGCAGGGTCTGCGCCTGCTGGTTGTAAAGCAGGATCAAGCCATCGGTGTTACACACCAGCACGCCATTGGGCAACTCGGACATCAGGGCCGCCAGCCGGTTGCGTTCTTCGTCGATCTGGGCTTGGGCCTCTTGAATCCGGGCGTCAACCTCGGTCTTCAGCTTCTGGAAGGCATCGGCGTAATCGTTGATGATCCCCGTCAGGTAGACCACCTCGCCGGCGCCCCGGGGGAAGATCCGGTAATCGGGATTGGCCGTGGCCATCAGTCGGGTTTTTTCCGCCAGTTGCAGGAGGGGAATAACATAGTAGTAAAAAAGCATGCTCACCAGGCCGCCGATGGCGGTGACCAGGATGACCGAACCGAGCATGGGAAAGGGCAGGATTTTTTCGAACAGCCCCTTGATGTAGGCCTGTTCGTTGGGCGCCAGGCAGAGCCATGAGCCGAACAGGGCGGCCCAGATCACGCCAAAGATCACGATGGCGATGGTGACAAGAAAAAGCCAGTAGCGGTGTTGTGGTTTCATGGGTGATGACCACACGAAGGTCGGGAAAATTCCGATTACTAAAATTTTCTCATTGTACGCAATCCGATCCGCGCCCGTCTACCTCTTTACGCTAAAAAAATGACCTCCTCACCCCGCCGCGAGAATTCCACGAGGCGGCGAACCAGGATGCTTCGGCGATCCATTCGGTCAGGGAACTTCGTATTTGTAGCCGACGCCGTAGAGCGAATGGATCAACTCCTCGGACGGCGCGGCGACGGCGATTTTCTTGCGCAGTTTCTTGATGTGGCTGTCGATGGTGCGGTCGCTGACGATCCGTTCGTCGGAATAGATGCGGTCCATCAACTGCGCGCGGGAGAAGATCCGCCCCGGACTGGCCGCCAGAATGTGCAGCAGCTTGAATTCGACGGCGGTCAGGTCGAGGTCGACGCCATGCAGGGTGGCGCTGTAACGGGCTTCGTCCAGGGTCAATCCATGATTCTGGCCCGCGGCCGCGCCACCCCGGCGCAGCACCGCTTTGACCCGCGCCACGACCTCGCGCGGGCTGTAGGGCTTGCAGATGTAATCGTCGGCACCGAGTTCGAGACCAAGCAACCGGTCGATTTCTTCGACGCGGGCCGTGACCATGATAATCGGCACACTGGAGAAGCGCCGCGTTTCCTGGCAGATGTCCATGCCATCCCGGCCCGGCAGCATCAGGTCGAGCAACACCAGGTCGGGCTTCTGTTCGTGAATGGCGGGAACCGCCGCCATCCCATCCGCCACCAGGCGGACCTCGAAGCCGGACTGGCGCAGATAGTCGGCAAGCAGTTCGGCCAGCTTCGGCTCATCCTCGACAATCAAGATCTTGCCGCTCATGGCGCATCCTCCTCCAAGGGCAATCGGACGGTGATCCACACCCCGCCCAGCGGCGAGGTTTGGGCGGAGATCGTCCCGCCGTGGGCTTCGACGATATTGCGACAGATGGAGAGCCCGAGCCCGGCCCCGCCGCAGTTGCGGTTGCGGGAACTCTCCAGCCGATAGAGGCGTTCGAAGAGTCGTTCCAGCTCACCCTCGGGCACTCCGGGGGCGCTGTCCTGAAAGTGGATCACGGCCCAGCCCGGCTGCCGTTCCAGGCGGACAACCAGCTCCCCGCCGGGATCGGTGTAGTTGCGGGAATTGTCGAGCAGGTTGGCGAAGAGCTGGCCGAGCCGGGCGCCGTCGGCGAAGAGGGTCACGTCGGCGCCCTCCGCCTCGAAATGCAGGGCGATGCCTTTGCGGTCGAATTCGCTCCGCGCCGCCGTCAAGGCTTGTTCCAGCAGATCCGTCAGGGATTCGGAAGCTTTGCGATAAGTCAGGGCGCCGACGTCGGAAAGGGCCAACTGGTAGAGATCTTCCACCAGCCGCCCCAGGCGCAGGACTTCGCCGTGCAGGGAGGCGAAGGTTTCCGGCCCGGCCTGACGGATGCCGTCCTGCAGCGCTTCGATCTCGCCGCGGAGAACGGCCAGGGGTGTGCGCAGTTCGTGGGAGATGTCGGCGATCCAGCGGCGGCGGGCCTGTTCGTTCTTCTCCAGGGCCAAGGCCAGGGAATTGAAATCCCGGGCCAGCTGGCCCAGCTCGTCCCCCCGTTCGGCCGGGGTGCGCACGGTGAAGTCGCCCGCCGTAAGCCGCCGCGTCGCCGTCGCCAGGGTATGGATCGGTCGCGCCAGGCGCCGGGCCAGAGGGAAGGCGAGAAGTGCCGAAACGATCACGGCCAGGGCGGCGATGAGCAGCATCGACCACTGCTGCTCACGCACAAAACGCAGCTGGTTGGCATCGGCCAGATTTTTGCGCGGCACCAGGCCGAGATAACCGACGATTTGCCGGCGGTGGTAGAGTTCGCGAAAGGAAAGTCCGGCGGGAAAGTTCTCCGGCCCATGCAGAAGACGTTTTTGGCCGTCGAGCAGGACCAGGCGCTGATCAAAACGCTGCGCGTCGAGCCCGCGGCCTTCCCGTCCTCCCCCTTGAGGCCGGTCGCGGTGCCGCTGGAGCCGCCGCTCCAGGCGCTCCAACTGTTCGGGACCGTAGGCGCGCTCGGGCCCGGTCAGCAAGACCAGCCGATGGAAGTTGCCGGGATCCTCCCGCAGAAAAGCCCAATCCCCGGATTCGCCGTAACGTTCCTCCAGTTCAGCGGCGAGGCGCTCCAGCCGTTCCGTATCCAGCGTGTTGACGTACTGAAGAAAACCCCGGTCGAGGCTCCACTGCACGATCAGCAGCATCCCCAGGGCGGCCAGGGCGCTGGCCGCGAGCAGGGCGAAAAAGAGTCGGTATCTGATATTCAGGCGCATGGCGGCACACTCCAACGTTCGCTGTTGCGATTTTCTTTTAGCACAGCCGCCCGGAAAAAAACCACCGGCACCCCCTCATCAGCCATCTTTCCTCATTTCTTCCATATTTCGTGCAAAATCCGCTGGTATTCCTATCACCACGCAAGACGGAAAAGACGCGAAAGACACCCCCGAATTTTTAAGAGGAGGTCGCTATGAAAAAAACCGCTTACGTTACCACGCTGCTGATCGGCAGCCTGCTCGGCGCCGCCGCCCTTCCCGCCGAAGCCCGGGCCGACCGCCGGCACCACTCTTCCCAACGGTGGGAAGAACGTGCGCCGCGCGCCGTCAAACAGGCTCCGTATCGGGTCCCGGCCAAACATTACCGTGGTCATGAACATGTCCGGGTCGGCAAGCACGACTACTATCATCGCAACGGCCGTTTCTTCCGGCCGGGACCGAAGGGCCTGATCGCGGTCCGCGCCCCCATCGGCGCCATCGTCGCCGGTCTGCCGGTCGGCTTTTCGATGGTGATCTCCGGCGGCACAAACTACTATCAGGCCGGCGGTATCTATTACAACCGGGTTCCCGGAGGCTACATGGTGGTCGATGAACCCCGTCGCCGGCCGGACCGTGACTATGCGGGGAAGGCGCCGCGATACGTCGCCGTCAACTCGGCCCTGCTCAACATCCGCGGCGGCCCGGGCCTGAACTTCGGCATCGCCGGTCAGGTCGGGCGCGGACAGCGGCTGCCGGTTTACGGCGACAGGGAGGGATGGTATTACATCGAACAACCGAACGGCGCGCGGGGCTGGATCATGGCCGACTTCGCCCTGCGCTGAACCGGAACCGACGAACAGGCTCCCGAAACGGGAATCATCAACGGTACGCCCCGTACCCCACACCAAGGAGAAAAACCATGAAAACCATGAAGAAAAGCCTGCTCATTCTGCTGATGACGACTCTGGCCCTGGCGGGAAGCCTGGGCGGCGCCCTGGCCCAGCCGGGCATGGGCAAAGGGATGAAGGACGGCGCCCCCTGCCGCTCCTGCGATGACTGCGGAGCGGGCCGGCACCCGGGAAGAATGGCCCGGGCCCTCGACCTGAGCGAAGAACAGCAGACCAAGATCCAGGCGATCATCACCGAGGAACGGCAAAAGGTCGAGCCGCTGCGGGCGCAGATGGCGGAAACCCGTGACGAGATGCGCAAACTCAGCAATGCCGAAAGCTTCGACGAGGCGGCGGTCCGTGCCCTGGCGCAGAAAAAAGCCGAAATCCAGACCGAGCTGAGCGTCGCCAAGGCGCGCACCCACAACCTGATCCAGGCTGAACTGACCCCCGAGCAGCGGGAACTGGCGGAAAAGATGCGTCCGGGGCTGAAGGACGGCCGGCGCGGCAAGGGACGCTCCTGGGACGGCGAACGCTACTCCCGCCGGAGCGGGGATCTGCCCCCCTGGTGCCCCAAGCGCTGACCCTTGCGGGTTTGATCGAACTTGAGCGAAGATGAATGCGGCCGACGGATTTTCCGTCGGCCGCGACCCTTTTGAACAAAAGCGGCGAAATCTTAGGGTTTGACAGAGAGAGGGGGGCTGAGGTAGAACAAAATCAGCCTACCGGTGGAAGAGGGAGATGGACGGCGCCATGGGGGTCGATCCGCCGGCGGGTTCTGCTTTGCCTTCGGACCGGAAATGTTTCCTCCGCACTGCCAAAAATGTTTTGCCGAAGCGCAGATCGTCAAGGTCGTGCTGCCGCTGGGGGAAGATTCCCTCGCCCTCAACGCTCGCGTCTCCCTCGGCGAATTCCCCCTGATTGAAGGGTTTTTCCCCCCCCACAGGCTGCCCGTGACACAACTGGAACCGGGCCGCATCTGCTTCATCCATTGCACCAGTCCCGCCGGCGCCTTCACCATCAGCGCCCGGATCGCCGAGATCCTCGACCCGCGCCGGTTGCGTCTGGACTTTGTCGAGTCTTCCCCCCCCGTCCAACAACGCCGGCATTTTCGGGTCGAAACCCAGATCCTGCTGCGTTTCTGGCCGGTCGCTTCACCCCGCCCCCAGGTCGACCTCGAACCCCGCCGGGTCAACCTCAGCGCCGGCGGTCTCCGTTTCGCCGTCGATGACCCCGTGGATGCGGGCTGTGAGTATTCCTTCGCCATCGAACTGCCGGGACTGGTCCAGACGATCTTCTGCGACGCCCGCCTGGTGCGCATGCTCGACATCCTCGACGAGGAACATGCCGCTTTTCAGTTCACCCGCATCCAGCCCGAGGATCGCGAGCACATCACCCGCTACTGCCTGGCCGAGCAGCGCCGCCTGCTGCGCGAGAAGGTTCATGTGCGCCAGGGAAACTGACTCGCTGCTCAGCGTTTTGGGGGATACTGTTCGAAAATCTTCTTGACGGCATTGGGGATTTTCCCCTGGGCGTCCCGCTCGTCGGTGATGCCGCCGCTCACCGTCCCCTGCCAGACCAGGGTGCCGGCACGGCGGTCGATCAACTCGATATGGAGAAAGCCGCGCCCCGCCGATTCTGCCTGCCCGCGCCCCACACCTTCCCGAATCCAGCGCCATTGATAGCTGTAGCCGAGATCTCCGGGCTGCGCCGCCACCGCTTCGCGGATGCGCGTGGTGTAACGCACCAGCAGATCGGGCTCGTCGGCCTGAACCGCCAATCCCTTGCCGGTCAGTTCCTCGGACACGGCCCGGCGGATGAACTGGTCGGTCATATCGTCGCCGAGCAGGGCATCCATCAGCGCCGGCTTACCGTCCACCCAGAACCAGGTGCGGTAGCTGTCGAAGTCGGCCTTCCCGTCGAAAGAGCTCGATACGCTCATCGGTTTGGCACAGGCGGCCAGCAGCACCAGCAGAAGCAGCATCGGCAACCATCGGGAATTTTTCATCGGCAAAACTCCTTATCGGCAAGGGTTTGGGTGTCGAGCATCGGACCCTGGCCGAAAGTTTACCAGAATTGCGCGCCGCCCGCGCGCTTGCCGCGAAAAGAAGCGGGCGCTTCGGCAAAATCTGTTCCCCGGCAGTGCGGGGCGTGCTAGGATTCGGACGCCCAAACCCTTCATTGTTACTGCCTTGACCTCAGAGGACCCACAGTGAACCCTTTTGCGAAATTTCTACTTTTTGCCGCGCTCTGCCTCGGCCTTTCCCCCCTTCCGGCCCTGGCCGATCTCACCGCCGATCTGCAAGGCTGCGCACGCCTGACGGACGACCGCGAACGCCTTTCCTGCTATGACCGGCTGGCCGGCTCGGATCTCGATAGCGGCCTTGAAGCCGGTACGGAACTCGTCGTCCTCCCGGCGGCGGCCGCGATCGAAGCCGCGCCCCCCGCCCTCCGAGACGAAGCCGTTTCCCTCCTGACCCGTCGCTGGGAACTGGACGAAAGCCGTCCGCGCGGACGCTTTACCCTGATGATGCACCGGGACAACTACCTGCTGCCGGTGACTTACAACCATAATTACTACGAGCCGGCGGAATCCGAGGAATATACCGTCGAGGAAGTCAAGGACACCGAGGCCAAATACCAGATCAGCATCAAGACCAAGCTCTGGCAGGATATTCTCGGCAGCCGCGCCGATCTCTGGTTCGGTTACACCCAGCAGTCCTACTGGCAGATCTACAACGTCGACGAGTCGGCCCCCTTCCGTGAAACCAATTACGAACCGGAATTGCTGCTCAACTACCGCGCCGACCTCGGCCTGGGCTTGGGTGGGCTGCGCCTGCGCACCCTGACCGCCGCCCTCAACCATCAGTCCAACGGCCGCTCCGAGCCCATGTCCCGCGGCTGGAACCGGGTGATCGGCCAGGCCGGCCTGGAAAGCGGTCCGCTCACGCTGTTGCTCAAGGGCTGGTACCGCATCCCGGAAAGCCGCTCCGACGACGACAACCGCGACATCGACGATTACTTCGGCCCCGGCGAGCTGCAAGCCTATTATCTCAAGGAGAAGCACCGCTTCGGCATGTTGCTGCGCAACAACTTCCAGAGTGAAAACCGCACCTCCGTGCAGCTGGAGTGGAGCTACCCGATCCTCGATAATGTCGGCATCTACGTCCAGTACTTCAACGGCTACGGTGAAAACCTGCTCGACTACGATCAGCGCGCCAACCGCATCGGCCTCGGCTTCATCCTCACCGACTGGAACTGAAAATCTCCCGACCCCGCGCCGACCGGCCTCGCTCCCGGGGTGAGCCAGACTCGCCCCGACTCCCTCCTCCCCAACGGGGCATTCGCTCATGAGTGCGAAAAGTTTCCACTTGTGGCACAAGGGTTGCTTATTCATCTCTCTAAGCATTTTATCAGACAAAACCCTGAACCGAAATAACGTCTCTTCCTGGTGCCGTCTGAAGCAGCGACAGGTTTTTTTGACAAGCCCTGTCGGTTTTCCGGCTTTTTTCGGAAGCGCGAAGATCGACAACCCAGCGCAAGCCCCTGCAGCAAAGGAGTTCCCCGTGAAAAATCTCAAACTGGCCACCAAGATCTTTCTTTTGAGCGGCGTCATCATCCTTTCCTTCATTCTCGCCATCACCTGGATCTACGGAAAATTGCGCAGCGACCTCCAGGCCGCCAAGGAAGCCATGGTCGCCAACGCCGTGGCCACCGCCTGGGGGGTGGCCGACCATTACGCGTCCCAGGCCGCGAGCGGCGTAATGAACCGGGAAACGGCGCAGCAGGCCGCCATCGAAGCTTTGCGCCACACCCGCTTTGAAGGGAACAACTACTTCTGGATCAACGACCTGACCCCGGTCATGATCATGCATCCGATCTCCCCTGAACTGGACGGGAAAAATCTCTCCAACAACCGTGATCCGGAAGGCAAGGCGCTCTTTGTGGAGATGGCCGATGTCGCCCGCAGCAAGGGGGAAGGCTTTGTCAAGTACCTGTGGGCCAAACCCGGATTCAGCGAACCGGTGCCCAAGCTCTCCTTCGTCAAGGCCGTGCCCCAGTGGGGCTGGGTCATCGGCGCCGGTATCTATATCGACGATATCGAAGCGGATCTCGCCCAAACCCTGACCCTGCTCGTCGCCATCGTCGCCGCGGTTCTGCTGCTGGCCATGATCCTGGCCCACCTGACCGCCCGTGACCTCTCCGTCCCCATGGCCCGGGTCGTGGCCATGCTCAAGGAGATGGCCAATGGACACCTCGGCAGCCGGTTGCGCCTCGACCGGCGGGATGAAATCGGCCAGCTGGCGGCGACCATGGACAGCTTCGCCGACGACCTGGAAAAAGAGATGGTGGAAAACCTCAAGCGGCTGGCGGCGGGGGATCTGACCGTCGAGGTCCGGCCCCGCGACAACCAGGACGCCATTCGCGGCTCCCTCAACCGCCTGGCCCACGATCTCAACGACCTGGTGGGACAGATCCAGGCCGCCGGCGAGCAGATCGCTTCCGCCAGCGCCGAGGTTTCCGACGGCAGCCAACATCTCTCCGAAGGGATGACGACCTCGGCCAGCTCCATGGAAGAAGTCGCCAGCTCGATGACGGAAATCGGCTCGCAGACCAAGCACAACGCCGAGAATGCCGGTCAGGCCCAGAAACTGGCGAGCAGCGCCCGGGCGGCCGCCGAAAAGGGCAGCTTGCAGATGCAGTCGATGGTCTCGGCCATGCGGGAAATCAACGAGTCGGGACAGAACATCTCCAAGATCATCAAGGTCATCGACGAAATCGCCTTCCAGACCAACCTGCTCGCCCTGAACGCGGCGGTGGAAGCGGCGCGGGCCGGACAACACGGCAAAGGCTTCGCCGTGGTCGCCGAAGAGGTGCGCAATCTGGCGGCACGGAGCGCCAAGGCCGCCCGGGAAACCGCCGGCCTCATCGAAGGCTCGGTGGCGAAAACCCATAACGGCACCGCCATCGCCGAGCAGACCAGCGGCGCCCTCGATGAAATCGTCACCAGCGTCGCCCGGGTTTCCGACCTGGTGGCGGAAATCGCCGCCGCCAGCAGCGAACAGGCCAATGGCGTCAGCCAGGTCAGCATCGGCATGGAACAGATCGACCAGGTGACCCAGCAGGCCACCGCCAACGCCGAAGAAAGCGCCGCCGCCGCCGAGGAGCTGGCCAGCCAGGCGAGTCAGCTGCGAGAGATGCTGGGCCGCTTCAAGGTGCGCGGCGCCTCGGCCAAACCGCAGGCGCCGACCCGCTCGAAGCGGCCGGCCTCGTCGTCGCCGACACCGAAGCCCCAGCGGCGCCTGGCTTCCGTCAGCAGCTCGAGCTCGGGCTGGGGCGAAACGCCCGCACCCGGGAAAAACGGCAGCGAGGTCCAGAGCGGCGACTTTATCGCCCTGGATGATCACGAGTTCGGAAAATACTGATTTCACGGACCGGCCCGGTTTTTCTTGTCTGGTTCGCCTTGAAGCAAGGAGGGCAAGCATCCGCCTGCTCCTAATGAGACAATGGCTTTTGTCCCTTGTCTTTTCTCTTTCGAGTCCGTATGATTATCCAAATTCTTTATACTTTTCCTTGAGATGGACATGCTCCTCTTTCTGCAACGGCATACCCGGACCGTCTGGCTGCTGCTCATCGCCTTCAGCGGGCTGTGCCTCGGCAGCCTGACCGCCGGCCTGCTCGGTCTCAGCCTTGAGCATTCCCGTTCCGCCGTCCCCTCGGGCCAACGGGCCGTCCCCGCCGCCGCTTCCGCTTCGCGAGATTATTCCGCCATCACCCAGCGGAACATCTTCGATTCCAGCGGTCCTGTCGCCGCACCGGCCTCGGCCGCCACGCCCCGGCGCCGTGGGACGGAAGCCGGGACGCCCCCGTCCGTCGCGGCCCCTCGTGCCGATCTCAAGCTCATCGGCACCGTGACCGGCAGCGCTGAAGAATCTCTCGCCCTGATCATGGCGAACAACGCGATTACCGCGTACCGCCCGGGGGATGCCCTGCCGGGCGGAGGACAGCTGCTCGCGGTCGAACGTAACGTCGCTCACATCGAAAACGCCGACGGCACCTTAAGCCTGCTGCAGCTGCATCAGGAGCCTTCCGCTTCCCCTGCGGCCACTCCCGCCGCCTCCCCCGCGCGCCCGCAAGCTCCCGCCGCCACGCAAACGGATTCGGATTCCGCAGGCATCCGGCCCGTCGCCCCGAACCGCTGGCTGATCGAGGGGGGCGTCGTCGAGCAGGCCCGGGGCAATCTTGGCGAGGTACTCAAATCGGCGCGTATGGAGCCGCGTCTGGTCAACGGCGCCACCGACGGTTTCGTCATCGCCATGGTGCAGCCGGGCTCGTTGCTGACCCAGATGGGCTTCCGCAAGGGGGATGTGGTCTTGCAGGTCAACGGCATGCCCCTGGACAGCCCGGAAAAAGCCCTGCAGATCTTCCAGCAGCTGCGCGAAGCCCGGTCCCTGCGTGTCCACGTCGAACGGCAGGGGCAACCCTCCGTCTTTGAATACGAAGTCAATTGAGCAAGAGCGCGTCCGCCCGGGCCCGGCCCGGCACCCCTCGAAAATTTCTGATCCCGACAACCCCTGGGAGGAGGCAGCATCCGGTGGCATTCCATAAAGGCACAACGTTAAGTCTCCTTGCCGCGCTTCTGCTCTGGCTGGCGGCCGCCGGCATCGGCGCGGCCGAGGAAAAATTCAACCTCGATTTCAAGGACATCGAGCTGCCGGCCCTGGTCCAGGTCATCAGCGAAGTGACCGGCCGCAATTTCGTCTACGACGAAACCGTCAAGGGGAGTGTAACGGTCTCCTCCCCCCTGGAGCTCAGCCGCGACGAAGCCTACAATCTCTTCCTCACCGTCCTCGGGGTGAAGGGCTTCACCGTCGTCCCTTCCGGCAAGATCCACAAAATCGTGCCGATCCGGGATGCCAAGGAAAGCACCCTGCCCGTCGGGGGCTGGGGCGGAGGTGAACAGTACGTGACCCGCCTGATCCCGCTGCGTAACGCCGACGCTACCCTGCTGGCGACGACGGTGCTGCCGCCCCTGCTTCCCAAGACCAGCCACATCGCCGCCTTTGCCCCGGCCAACGCCCTGCTGATCACCGACAGCGCCGCCAACATCGAGCGCCTGGCCGGGATCGTCGGCGAACTCGACCGGGCCAGCTCTCTCGATCAGATCGAAGTGATCCCCCTGCAACACGCCATGGCCGACGAGGTCGCCAAAATCGCCAATCAGGTCCTGGCCCAAGGCGCGGCGACCTCTCCCCGCACCCGCGGACGGGCCGCCCAGCCCGCCGGCGGCGACGGCAGTCGCGTCCTTCCCTACGCCGCCACCAACGTCCTGGTGGTCCTGGCCTCCAGCGAGGATATTACCGGCATTCGCTCCCTCATCGAACGGCTTGATCAGAAGCCCTCCCAGCAGCGCTCCCATATCAATGTCTACTACCTGGAGAACGCCGACGCCGAGGCTCTGGCCAAGACCCTGAGCGAGACCCTGAACAAGATCATGCCCACCGCCGGGGCCCCCGCGGCCGCCGGCCAACCGCCCGCCGCCGCGCCGACCAGCGGCAACGTCGGGATCATCGCCGACAAGCCGACCAATTCCCTGGTCATCAACGCCACCCCGGCGGACTACGAAATCATCGAAGGGATCATCAAACAGCTCGACATCAAGCGCAAACAGGTCTTCGTCGAGGCGCTCATCCTCGAACTCTCCATGGACGCCACCAAAAAGCTCGGCGCCTCCCTTCAGGGAGGGATCGACGTCGGCAGCGACAGCCTGATCTTCGGCACCAGCAATCTCAACGGCGGGCCGGTCAATCTGGGGGATCTGAATCCCGACGATAACGGCATCCCGTCGTTGCTCACCAAGTCGGTGGAAGGGATCCTCCTGGGCGGCCTTTTCAACCCCATCACCACCGTCGTCAACGGCAAGGAAGTGACCATCCCCGCCCTTTCCGCCCTCATCGATCTGTCCAAGACCGACTCGGACGTGAACATCCTCTCGGCGCCGCGCCTGCTCACTTCCGACAACGAGGAAGCCGAGATCATCGTCGGCTCCAACGTGCCGATCATCACCAACCGCCTGACCGACACCGGCGGAACCGGCCTTGCCCAGAGCGTTTCGGTGGAGCGTAAGGACGTCGCCCTGACCCTGCGCTTCACCCCGCAGATCACCGAAGGGGAACAGGTGCGCCTGCAGGTCAATCAGGAGATCACCGACCTCGCCGCGAGCAACGTCGGCAACGTCGACCAGGTTGGGCCGACGTTGACCAAACGCTCGGTGCGCAACACCGTCCTGGCACAGAACGGCCGGACCGTCGTCCTTGGCGGCCTCATCGGCACCAACCTGCAGAAAACCATCGCCAAGACCCCCTTCCTCGGCGACATCCCCGGGCTCGGCTGGCTCTTCAAGCGGGAGCGGATCGAAGAGAAGAAGACCAACCTGCTGGTCTTCATCACCCCGCGCATCATCCGCAGCGCCGACGACCTGCAGAAGGCGACCGACACCGCCGCCAAGGCCATGGATCTCTCCCGCATCAACGAGGTCTCGTCGCCGGAGGTCATCGAAAACCTGCAACCCGCCGGCGCCGCGGCGCCGGAGAACGCGCCGCGATGATGGCCTGGAAACGCCTGGGCGAGATTCTTGTCGCCGGTCACGGCATCGCCCCGCAAACCATCGAGGAGGCCCTTTCCGCCGCCGCCAAAACCGGCAAGCGTCTGGGGGAAGCCCTGCTCGCCGCCAAGGCGATCAGCGAAACCCAGCTGGCCGAGGCCCTCGCCGCCCAGCAGGGGCTGCCCTGTCTGACCGGCATCCCGAGCGACACCCCGGCCGAACTGCTGGCCCTGATCCCCATCGGCTACGCCAAGGAGTACCGCATTTATCCCCTGGGGCGGGATGAAAAGGGGCTGCGCCTGGCCATGGCCGATCCCCTCGACAGCCGCCCCCTCAACGACCTCGCGGTCCTGACCGGCGAGCGCATCCGCGTGACCGTCGCCCCGGCCGCGGAAATCGTCGCCGCCATCAATCGCGGCTACGAGGGACGCGCCGAACAGGCCCGGGAAGTCGTCGAGGAGATCGGCGGCGACACCCAGCTCGTCCGCGGCCTGGAACCGGCCGACCTGCTCGACACCTCGGACGAAGCGCCGATCATCCGCTTCGTCAACAGCCTGATCACCCAGGGGTACAAGGAGCGGGCCAGCGACATCCACATCGAACCCTTCGAGACGGAAGTGGTGGTGCGCTACCGCATCGACGGCATCCTCTACGAAGTCCTGCGCCCGCCGCGCCAGGCTCAGGCGAGCATCGTCTCGCGCATCAAGATCATGTCGGGGCTGAACATCGCCGAGAAACGCCTCCCCCAGGACGGCCGTTTCCGGGTGCGCATCGCCGGCAAGGATCTCGACGTGCGTGTCTCGACCCTGCCCACGGCCTTCGGCGAACGGGTGGTCATGCGTCTGCTCGAACAGAGCTCCAGCGTGCCGAGCCTGGAGGATATCGGCATGGATGCCGGAATTCTCGAGCAGACGATGCGCATGATCGGCAAGAGCCACGGCATCTTCCTCGTCACCGGCCCCACCGGCAGCGGCAAGACCACCACCCTCTACGCCGCCCTGAGCCGTCTGAACAATCAGGAAAAGAACATCATCACCGTCGAGGACCCGATCGAATACCAGCTCACCGGCGTCGGCCAGATCCAGGTCAACCCCAAGATCAACCTGACCTTCGCCGCCGGACTCCGCTCCATCCTGCGCCAGGATCCGGACGTCATCATGGTCGGCGAGATCCGCGACGGCGAGACGGCGGAGATCGCCGTGCAATCGGCCCTCACCGGGCATATGGTCTTTTCCACCCTGCATACCAACGACGCCGCCGGCGCCCTGACCCGGCTGGTGGAAATGGGCATCGAACCCTTCCTCGCCGCCTCCTCCATCGTCGGCATCCTCGCCCAGCGCCTGGTGCGGCGCATCTGTCCCGACTGCCGGGAGAGCTACCGGCCAAGCCCCGAGATGCTGCGGGAGATGGGGCTGACCCAGGCGGTGCCGGCCGACGCCCTCTTCCATCGGGGCAAGGGCTGCCCGCGCTGTATGGACATCGGCTACCGGGGCCGTACCGGCATCTACGAACTGCTGACCATGGATGAGGAAATCCGCGATCTGCTCCTGCGCAACAAGGATGCCGCCGGGATCAAGGCCGCCGCCGTCTCCCGGGGCATGCCGACCCTGCGGGATGCGGGACTGGCCAAGGCCCTGCGGGGCGAAACGACAATCGAAGAGGTCCTGCGCGTCACTCAGGAGGAGGTGTAGAGCGTGCCCCTTTTCGAGTATTCCGGGTTCGACGCCCAGGGCAAAAAGGTGGCGGGAACCATCGAGGCGCCGGGAAAAAAGTCGGCCACCCAGCAGTTGCGTACCCAGGGGATCTTCCCCACCCGGCTGGCCGAGGGGTCGGCGGCGACCTCCGGCTTTTCCCTCTTCACCTCCCGCTTCCGGCCCTTCGCCCGCAAGGTTTCCCCGCAGGATCTGGCCGCCGTCACCCGCCAGCTCGCCACCCTGCTCGGCGCCGGGCTCCCCCTCGACGAAGCCCTCGGCACCCTGGCCGACCAGCTCGCCGCCTCCCCCCTGGGGCGCGCCCTGGGGACGGTGCGCGGCGAGATATTGCAGGGGAGCGAGCTGAACCGGGCGCTGGCCCGGCATCCCGGCATCTTTTCCCCCCTTTTCATCAATATGACCGAGGTCGGGGAGCACAGCGGCACCCTCGATCAGGTGCTGGGGCAGCTGGCCGATTTTCTCGAAGACCAGGCCCGGCTCCGCTCCCGCCTGCAGTCGGCCCTGGCCTATCCCATTCTGATGGGGATCATCGGCAGCGCGGTACTGGTCTTTCTCATCACCTTCGTCGTTCCCAAAGTCACCCGCATGCTGGAAGACATGGGGCAAACCCTGCCCTTGCCGACGCGCCTGCTCATCGCCGGCAGTGATTTTCTTGCCGGCTGGTGGTGGCTCCTCCTGCTCCTGGCCGGAGTCGCCGCAACAGCGGCGCGGCGTTACGCCCGAAGCGAGGCGGGTCGGCTGAAGCTCGACCGGCTGAGCCTGCGCCTGCCCCTTTTCGGCTCCCTCAACCTGCTCCTCGCCACCGCCCGCCTGAGCCGCACCCTCGGCACCCTGCTCCATGCCGGCGTGCCGCTGCTCAAGGCCCTGGCCATCGCCGTCAACCTCCTCTCCAACCGGGTGCTGCGCCAGGCGGTCAACGATGCCGGCGACGCCGTGCGCGAGGGGGAGAGCCTGGCGGAACCGCTCAGGCGCTCGGGGGTCTTTCCGCCGATGCTGGCGCAGATGGCGGCGGTCGGCGAACGCAGCGGCGAGCTGGAAAAAATGTTGTCGCGGGTGGCGGAAACCTACGAGCACCAGGTGGAGCTGCGTATCGCCGGGCTCCTTTCCCTGCTCGAACCGGTGATGATCCTGCTCATGGGCACCGCCGTCGGCTTCATCGTCCTCGCCATCCTCCTCCCCATCTTCCAGGCCAGCCAGGGGATGGGGTAGGAAGGAAAAAAGACTGAAGGCTGAAGGATTTTAGGATACTTCCTTTTTCCTTTAGCCTCGATCCTGAAAAAACAAAGGAGTCATACCCATGAAAAAATCCCTTTTACGCGGGAATCGCGGCTTCACTCTCATCGAAATCATGGTTGTCGTCGTCATTCTCGGCATTCTTGCCGCCATCGTCGTTCCGCGGCTGCTGGAGCGCCCCGAGGAGGCCCGCCGGACCAAGGCGGCGGTGGACATCAAGGGACTGGAGGAAGCCATCGGCCTGTTCAAGCTCGACAACGGCTTCTATCCCAGCACCGAGCAGGGGTTGCAGGCGCTGGTCACGAAGCCGGAGACCGGGCGCATCCCCCCCCGCTACCACGAAGGGGGCTATCTGAAGAAAGTCCCCACCGATCCCTGGGGCAGCCCCTATATCTACCTGTCGCCGGGCATTCACGGCGACTTCGACATCATCTCCTACGGCGGCGACGGCGAGGCGGGGGGGGAAGGCAACAACGCGGATGTCAACAGCTGGGAACTGGAATAACGCGCGGGGCTTCACCCTGCTCGAAACGGCGCTGGCGGTGCTGCTCATCGCCCTCTTCAGCGCCCTGAGCATCCCCCTGATGGGACGGTTGGGCGACGGCGCCCTCGACGGCGCGGCGCGGCGTCTGGCCGGCACGGTGAAATATCTCTATAACGAGTCCGCCCTCTCCGGCCGCCCCTACCGGCTGACCTTCGACCTGGAGGAAGACGCCTATCGGGCGGCGCGCCTGGAAGTCGACGGCACCCTGACCGACGAGGGGACGGGACCGGCCCGGCAACAGCGCCTCAAGAGCGGGGTGCATTTCCGCAACCTGAGCATCGCCGGGCGCGGCACCTTCGGCAGCGGCGAGATTACCGCCGACATCCTGCCGGTGGGCTATATGGAGGAGACGACCATCCGCCTCGGCGACGACAAGGACCGCATCCTGACCCTGCGTATCAACCCCTTTACCGGCACCGCGGAAATCCATGAGGGGGACCGTGAGTTCTGAGCGACACCCCCGCGCGGCGGGCTTCACCCTGCTCGAAGTCATGATCGCCCTGGCCATCGCCGGCATCGCCCTGATCGCCCTGTTGTCCCTGAGCAACCGCTCCATCGCGGTCAACGAGCGCTTGCAGAAAATCACCCAGGCGACGTTGCT
>JAVFAR010000032.1:0-25616 GCA_034002365.1 Trichloromonas sp. | reverse complement strand
ACCGGATTGTTGACCCTGGCCGCCAGCGCATTCGCCGCCGGTTCCGCGAGCGGCGGCAGCGGTCTCCTCGTCTGGCTCTTTCTCGGCTTCTTCGGCCTGATCGTCGCCACCCAGCTGGTTCCGGCGGGGATGCTGGTCATCGGCATCGCCAAGGGCGTGACCTCGAGCAGCGAAGCAACGGAGGCCGGCAAGTAATCGGCTGAAGCGACGCCAACGGTTAATCAAAAAAATCGGGCCGCTCTCCTTGGAGGGCGGCCTGTTTTTTTTGATCTGAACATTCACAACTAGCCTGATTATTTGATGATTCCAAAAAACACCCGACAGATTTTTCTTGCAACGGATTTGTGCTCTCGGTAGGGTGAATTGCCTGTCCCATACCTGTCCGGGGTGTCGATAACTGCGTCTGCTCAAGAATCGGTCTGCCATGAGCGCTCTCACCCACAGTGAAATCACCGCCCTGCTGCTGGCTCTCGGCCTGCTTTTGGCCAGCGCGCGGATTCTCGGGGAAACGGCCCGGCGTTTCAGTCTGCCGGCGGTTTTGGGGGAGATTCTTGCCGGTATCCTCTGGGGGCCAACTATTTTTGGATCCTTGGCCCCAACCTGGCGGGCCTATCTTTTCCCGGCCCATGGGGGTGGAGCGCTCGCCTTCGATGGCCTGATGACCCTGGCGATCACCCTTTTTCTTTTGGTCGCCGGTCTCGAAGTCGACCTTTCCACCATCTGGCGTCAGGGCAAGACCGCGGTCAATGTCGGGCTTGCCGGTATCGCCGTTCCCTTCTCGGTCGGTTTTGTCGCCGCCTGGTACTTTCCGGTGATGATGGGCTGGGAGGCCGGTGCCGATCCTCTGATCTTCGCTCTCTTCATGGCGACCGCTCTCTCCATATCGGCTCTGCCGGTCATTGCCAAGACCCTGATGGATCTTAATATTTATCGCAGCGATCTGGGGATGCTCGTGGTCGCGGCGGCGGTTTTCAATGACCTGGTGGGCTGGATCATCTTCGCCGTCATTTTGGGGATGCTGGGCACGGGAGGCGGGTCCCTGGGCATTGGCCAGACCATCGTCCTGACGCTGGTTTTCGCTCTGGGAATGCTGACCCTGGGACGCTGGCTGACTCACCGTATTCTCCCCTGGGTACAAGCCCACACCAGTTGGCCCGGGGGGGTTCTTGGCTTCGCCCTGTCCTTGGCGCTGATCGCCGCCGCCTTTACCGAATGGATCGGTATCCATGCTATCTTTGGATCGTTTTTGGCCGGGGTCGCGCTCGGGGATTCGGAACATTTGCGTGAACGTACCCGTGCGACCATCGAGCAGTTCGTTTCCTTCATCTTCGCCCCCTTGTTTTTCGCCAGCATCGGCCTTAAGGTCGATTTTCTTGCGCATTTCGACCCCCTTTTGGTTCTTACCGTATTAGTGATTGCCTGCCTCGGCAAGGTGCTCGGGTGTGGGATCGCCGGACGGATGAGCGGCTTGGCTCGCCGTGAATCATGGGCACTAGGATTCGGCTTGAACGCTCGTGGGGTCATGGAGATCATTTTGGGAATGCTGGCCCTGAAATACGGAATGATCGGAGAGAAACTTTTTGTCGCCTTGGTCTTCATGGCGCTGGCGACCTCGCTGATGAGCGGGCCGATGCTGCAACGACTGTTACGGCTGAAACGCTCCCGCCGTTTTACCGACTATCTGAGCGCCCGCACCTTCATCAACCCCTTGTCCGGGCATACCCGTTTTGGCGCGATCAGTGAAATGGCGGCATCCGCCGCCCAAGTGGCCGGACTTGAGGAGAGCGAGATCCGGGATGCCGTGCTGCTCAGGGAAAGTCTCATGGCCACCGGGATCGGGCGGGGAATGGCGGTACCCCATGCGCGTCTGAAAGGTCTTTCCAGTCCGTTGCTGGTGACGGGTCTGTCACCGGGAGGGATCGACTTCGACAGTCCCGACGGGTTTCCGGCGCATATTATCTTTCTGATCCTCACGCCTTTGCAGGATGACGGAGCGCAGTTGGAAATACTCGCCGATATCGCGACAACCTTCAAGGTCAAGGAGATTCGGGAAAAAGTCAGAGGGGTCTCTTCCTGCACGGAATTTCTCGCCTTGATTCGAAGCGGACGAGAACGAGAACGGTAGTTTTGGTTCGGGCAACAAAAAAGCCGTGCTGGAAAACCAGCACGGCTTTTTCAATATGGGCGGATGTTGGACTTATTCGCTTACTTGAGTTCGGCGAGTTTGGCCTTGGCCTTGACGGCTTCCTCGGACTGAGGGTAGGTTTCCTGCACCTTGCGCAGGATGATCTTGGCATTCTGCGTGTCACCCAGAGCCTGGAAAGCCAGGCCTTGCTTGAACATGGCCGCGGGGGTTTTGGGATGCGTGGGGTGTTTCTGAATCACGTCCTGGAACTGGAGAATGGCGTTCTCATAGCTCTTTTCGCCGAAGTAGGCTTCACCGATCCAGTACATGGCGTTGGTAGCCAGGGGGTGCTGGGGATTGTCCTTGAGAAAGAGTTGCAGACTTTCCCGCGCGCCGGCGTAGTCGCCGGTTTTCTGGATTTTTTCCAGTGCGACTTCGTAGAGTGCCTCGGGCGAGTTGGGCATGCCGCCGACGATACCGCCGCCGAGGGCCGCGCGGTTCTGCTCCAGCTTCTGCACCCGGTCTTCCAGGGAGGTAAGCTTCAGGCCGAAGTCATCCTTGACCAGCAGCATGTCGCTGCGCAGATCGTCCCGTTCCCGGGCCTGATCCTCGAAGCGCCCATTCATGGACTGGACGTCGATCTTGAGGGTGTCGAGGGCGACCTGCAGATCGGCCTGGGTGCGGCCGAGGGTGTCGAGCCGCTGTTCCAGTTCACCGGTCAGACTCTTGCCCTGGGCGGCCAGGCTCAGTTCCGCCTTGGCCAGGCGTTTCTTCATTTCGTCAAGATCCCGTTCCATACGCAACTGCCGCTGCGTGGCACAGCCCGAGAGAGCCGTCACCAGGGTGAGCAGCAGAAGAAGTTTGATCCAAGGGGTCATAACGGACTTCCTTTTTCGGCAGGCCCGGCCGCGCCGGGACGCGGCCGGGGGGGTGGCGGGAAAGATTACCGGGAGGCTTTGAACTCGGCGCGGCGATTCTGTGCCCAGGCGCTTTCGTCGCTGCCGACGGCCAGGGGCATTTCCTCGCCGAAGGAGATGATGTTCAGCCGGTGCGGGGCGATGCCGAGGGAAATCAGGTAGCTCTTGGCGGCATTGGCGCGGCGCTCGCCGAGAGCCAGGTTGTATTCGTCGGAACCGCGCTCGTCGCAATGCCCTTCGATGCGGATGTTCAGTTCCGGATTGGCCTTCAGGTAGTCGGCGTTGTTGGCCAGAGTCGCCCGGGCTTCGTCGCTGAGGGTGAACTGGTCAAAGCCGAAGTAGATGCGGTTGAGGCCGGCGATGTCGCCGCCGAGCAGGGCATCGTAGCTGGAGGCCGGACGGTCGCTGACGCCGCCGGAGGCGAGGGAGCCGTCGCCATAGCCGGAGGGCTCCTGAACCGGTGCACTCGAAATAACGGAGGTATCGGTCGGGGTGGTCACGACGGCTGCCGGTTTTTTCGCGCAGCCAACGGCCAGGGTGGCGAGCAGGGTAATGGACAGCAGCAGACGCAGGGTGATTTTCATCGTTGTTCTCTCCTTGGTGTGATTGATGGGTCTTTATGCCTGGGCCCGAAGGGCTTCGGATCATGAAAAACGTACTGATTATACGCGAGGCGGATTAAAAAACAACTGTTTTCAGGGGACTTACCACTCCCCGGACCAGGCCGGGTGACTGTTGTCGCCGCCGCCAAGGGCGACCGGACGGGCGCCGCTGCCGTCGGCGCGCATGACGTAGATGCCGCGCTTGCCCCGTGCGCTGGAGGAATAGACGATAAAGCGGCCGTCGGGGCTCCAGCGCGGATGTTCCTTGTTGCCGCCGCCGAAGGTCAGCTGCCGTTCGTCGCTGCCGTCGGGATTGATGCTGAAGATATCGAACTGCCCGCCGGCCATGCGGCTGAAGACGATGCGGTCCCCTTTGGGGCTCCAGGCCGGGGTGACGTTGTATTTGCCCGAGCTGTTCAGCCGCCGGACCTGGCCGCTGCTCACATCGAGAATGAAAACATGGGGATTCCCCTGACGGTCCGAGACGAAGGCGATCTGGCTGCCGTCGGGGCTCCAGCTGGGATCGGAGTCGATCCCCCAGGCGTCGGTGAGACGTTTGTTGATGGAGCCGCTGGTACTGATCAGATAAAGCTCGGCGTTGCCGTCGCGGGAGAGGGTGACGGCGAGTTCGCGGCCGTCCGGGCGGTAGCGGCCGGAAACGTTCAGGCCCGGCTGGGCGGAGATGCGCACCTCCTTCCCCGAGTAGGTCTCCTTGCGGTAAAGGTCGGGATTCCCCGCTTTGTAGGAGGTGAAGACCAGCTCTTTCCCGCGGGGGGAGAAATCGGGGTTGAGGACGATGGCGCGGTGGTCGGTGATGCGCGTCGGGTTATGCCCGTCCACATCCATCAGGTAGAGTTCCTTGTGCCCGGTGCGATTGGAAATAAAGGCCAGACGGGTGTTGAAGGGGCCGGTTTCACCGGTCAGGCTTTTCATGATCTGGTCGGCGAAGGAGTGGGCCATGCGCCGCGCGTCGGCGACCTTCCCCGTGTAGCGCCGTCCGGCCAGCAGCCGCCGCTCGACCACGTCGAAGAGGCGGGCTTCGAGGGTCAGCTGATCCCCTTGCACCACATAGCCGCCCTTGATGAGATAGTCGGCGCGCAGCAGCCGCCACTGGGCGAAGTCGATCTCGACGCTGTTGAGGGCGAGCGCCCGGGCGTCACTGAGGAAAGAGGCCGGGTCGACCAGGCTGAACATGCCGGTAAGATCCATGTCCCACGAGAGAACCTCGTCAATCTCCTTGGCCAGTTCCGGGTTGGCGGCCCCTTCCATGGGCAGGAACGGGGTGACGGCCAGGGGCACGGCCTGCTGGCCGGGAGCGCTGACTTCGATCTCGGCGCGAACGGCTGCCGGCGTGATGCAGACGAGGGTCAGGAGCATGATGAAAAGGGACGTTAAAATTTTCATTATCTCTGTAATTCCTTCAGGTTAAACACGACATCCTTGCGCGATCCGGCGAGCGCCGGCACGGGATAGTCCTTGAGTTGTAAAACGGCACGGACCACGGAATCGTCGAAGCGGGCATCGGCGGATTTATCCGTGAACTTGTAGTTGGCCAGCTTCCCCTGGGCGTCGAAGGTCAGCTGCACTTTGGCTTCCAGATCGGAACGGCCGACCTGATATTTGGATAGCCGCCAGGCCTGTTTAAGATATTCCTGCAGCCAGGCGTCACTGGAAACACCTTCCTCCGTCCCCTTGCCGTCGGGCATGCCGACCGGAGCGTCACCGGCGGACCCTTTATTCCGGGCCGCCGCCATCGCCGCGATCTTGTCCTGCACGCCGGCGTATTCCTGTTTTTTCTGTAGCTTATCCAAGGCACTGGCCAGATTCTGCTCGTCCTTGGCCGTGACCTTGGGCTTGTCCACAGGTTTCGGTTTCTCGGGCTTCGGCTTGGTTTCGGCCTTGGGCGTCGGTTTCGGGGCCGGCTCGGGCTTCGGTTCCGGCTTGGGCTTCGGTTCCGGCTTGGGCGGCTCGGGTTTGACGACCTCGGGCTTCACTTCCGGTTTCGGCGGCAGCGGCACCGCATCCGGTTTCGGCTCCGGTGCGCTGGCGCCCGGCGCCGGTTCGGTCTTCTCCGGCCCCTTGCGCACATCCGGACGGCCGGCGCGCGGGTCTTTCACCGGCAGGTTCACCAGGTCGACGACATAGACCGGCTTGGGCGGCGTCTTCATCTTCGGCAGGATGACCCCGGAAAAAAGGAGCAGGAGCACGGCATGGATGATGAGGGAAACCACCAGCATGCGGGTCAGCCCCGGTTCGGGACGGGCTTTAATGCCCTGCCGTATGTGCGGATTCGGATGCATAGAGAAGAACAGACAGCCGCGGGGGCTTCCAGTGGAGGGTCAGCGGGGTTCCTGGGAAACCATTCCCAGTTTGACGACGCCGGCTTTCTTGATCGCCGCCATCACCGGAACGACCTTGCCGTAGGGGACGTCGCGGTCGGCTTCGAGGAAAACATCCTGTTCATCCTCGGGCTTTTCCTTGAGGATCTGTTGCAGTACCGGGGTCAGTTTGGCGGCGTCCTCGATCTTGGTGCGGCCGATGGAGATGGCGCCGTCCTTCTCGACAGTGATCACCAGCGGCTCCTTGTTGGCGGCGAGACTGGGGGCCTGGGCGACCTCGGGAAGATTGACGTCGACCCCCTGCTCCATCATCGGCGCGGTGACCATGAAGATGATCAACAGCACCAGCATGACGTCGACAAAAGGGGTGACGTTGATCTGGGAAACAGGTCCGCGATTGCCGCGGCTCGGTCCGATATCCATCTACCCTCTCCGCAGCATGCGTTCAACGATGTTGAGTAATTCCTGGCTGAAGTTGTCCATTTCGCCGGTCAGCACGTTGACCTTGTGCATGAAATGGTTGTAGCCCATGACCGCCGGAATCGCCGCGATCAGACCGATGGCGGTCGCCACCAGTGCCTCGGAGATGCCCGGCGCGACGACCGCCAGCGAGGCGCTGCCGCTTTCGCCGATGCCGCGAAAAGCGTCCATGATCCCCCAGACGGTGCCGAAAAGGCCGACGAAGGGGGCGGTGGAACCGGTCGTGGCCAGGGTCGTGGTGAATTTTTCCAGCCGGTGCGTTTCGAGGGTGGTGGCCCGGCGCAGGGCGCGGGCGATGTTTTCCGCGCCGCCCAGATCGGTGCTCAGCTGCCCCTCCTCCTCCCCGGGGCGGCGCCCCTGGATTTTCAGCAGTTCCTGGTAGCCTTCGCGGAAGAGGACGGTCAGCGGCGAATTGGGATAATCCCGGAGTCCCTGATTGATGACGTCGAAACGCTTTTTCGCCCAGAAAAAGTCGAGGAACCGGTCGGAGTCGCGGGTGGCGCGGTGAATGACCAGAAATTTGTAGAAAATGATGGCCCAGGAGACCACCGAGAAATAGACCAGAAGCAGCAGGACCAGTTTGACGACCGGCCCGGCATTGAGCACCAGATCCAAGGTTTCCTCCCATGAATAAAGGGGTTGGGGACAGCCCGGCGATTATTATGCTAAGAGCGCGCCCAAGTCAATGGCATTCGCGGAGCCGGCGTGCGCGCCTCAGGGGGCCTGAGCGCGGTGGGCGCGGCGGTAGAATTCGACCTGGGCGAGCTTGGCCGGATTGGCGCCGGCAGCCAGGGCGTCGAGGCGCATCAGGTCGAGCATGAGGGGAAAGCGCGGGTCTTTGATGAAACGCCACTGGCGGCGGCTGAGTTGATTTTCTTCGCTGACCTGCCAGGAGAGAGCGAACATGTGATGATGCACCAGCCAGAGAATGTCCTCGATCTTGGCCGGTTCCATGCCAAGGCGTTCCATGATGCCGCGGGCCAGTTCGACCCCGGCCCGGTCATGGCCGAAGGCGCGGATGCGGCCGTCGACTTCCTGGGTGGTCTCGGCCTTGCCGATGTCGTGGAGCAGCGCCCCCCAGGCCAGACGGAGTCCGGATTGGGGCGGCAGGTGACGGATCGCCAGCAGGGTATGGGTCAGCACATCCCCCTCGGGATGATAGTCGGGGGGTTGGGGGATGCCGTCAAGGCGATAGAGCTCGGGGAGGATGCGGCGCGCTTCCGGATCCTCACGCCAGCGCCGCTCGCGCTCCGCGCCGTCAGGGATGAGAAAGAGATTTTCGAGATATTCCAGGTCGCTCACGATGTTCTTCCTTGCCGCGGGTCGATGCCCGTTATACCTCCCCGGGCCGGGGGATTGCAAGTCCCCGGGGGGCGGATGTGCCGGGGGAGGTGGGCCAGGGCGTGGCGAGCCGTGGCCGAATGGGGAGAGCGGTCGATCAGGCGGCGCAGGGCGGCAAGATCGTCCAGGTCTTCCCAGGGAGAAAGCTCCCGGTAGTCGAGGCCCAGCGTTTGCGCCCGATAACGGGTGGCGGCGAGCAGTTCGGGGGTGCTCCAGGGCATGTCGCGAAAGAGCTCCGGATAGGGCCTGCGCGCGCCGATCAGCACATAACCGCCGTCGATGGCGGGAATGGTTACAACCTCGGCCGTTTCCAGCAGAGCGAAGGCCGCTTCAACCTGTTCTACCGGGAGGTCGGGGCTGTCGCTGCCGATCAAAGCCGCTGCCGGCGCCCCCTGTTCTAGCAGGTGGGTCAGCCCCCGTTCCAGGCGCCGGCCGAGATTCCCCTCCCCCTGGGGCAGGCGCGGCAGGCCGGGGCAATGGGCCGCGAACCAGTCCGGAGCGCCGGCATGGAAGAGGGTCGGCGCGAAACTTCCCTGTCCCATCCGTTCCAGGGTTTCAAAGAGGCTGGCTTGGTAGAGGTGCGCCGCCTCCTCCGGGGTCAGCGGCGGGCAGAATCGGGTCTTGACCTGTCCCGGTCGCGGTGTCTTGGCGAAGATGCCGAGGGCCGGCAGCCGGGTTCGGCTTCGGTCGATTGTATACAATCGGCCCGGCACCTTATCCACCTCTTCCACAGACTTGTCCACAGGGGGCGCTCAGCGCCGCTGTTCGACCAGGGCGTAGGCCGAATGGTTGTGGATCGACTCGAAGTTTTCGCACTCGACCCGGAACCAGGTAATATTTTCAATGCTTTGCAGTTTTTCCGTGACCGCCCGGACGATGTCTTCGACAAACCTGGGGTTGTCGTAGGCCTGCTCGGTCACCGCTTTTTCGTCCTCGCGCTTGAGCAGGGAATAGACCGGGGCGCTGCCGCAGGCCTCGATCCGGTCGATGAGATCCTCCAGCCAGATATGGTCCCGGTAGCGCACCTGCACGGTCACGGCGCTGCGCTGGTTGTGGGCGCCTCGGGCGCTGATCTCCCGGGAGCAGGGGCAGAGGGACGTGACCGGCACGGTGACGCCGAGGATGAAATCGCCGGTCTCGCCGAGGCTGCCGAGCATCCGGCATTGGTATTCCATCAGCCCGCGCGCCCCCGAGACCGGCGCCCGCTTTTCGATGAAGTAAGGGAATTCCAGCTCCAGGTGGGCGCTGGAGGCCTCCAGCCGCTCTTTCATCTCCACCAGGATGGCGTCGATCCCCTCGATGCTGATTTCACCATGATGCTCGTTGAGAATTTCGATGAAGCGGCTCATGTGGGTGCCCTTGAAGTGATGGGGCAGATCCACGTACATGTTGATGCTCGCCACCGTGTGCTGCCGGTCCTTGCTCTTGTCGAGGACGACGATGGGATAGTGGATGTTCTTCACCCCGACCTTGTCGATGGGGATGTTGCGCTCGTCGCGGGACTGCTGCAAGTCCGGCATGGCGGCAGGGGCCGGTGAGGAGTGAGGAGTTAAGGGGGAAGGACTTTCATTTTGATTGATCATGGCAATTCCTCGGGTCGTTTTGATTTATTCTCCTCACTCTTCACCCCTCACCGGCTCTACGCCTCACTCACATAGCGGACCGGATCGGGCACCCCGGCCTCGGCGAAGCCTTTCAGGCGCAGCCGGCAGGAGTCGCAACGGCCGCAGGCCAGGCCGTCGGGGGTGGGATCGTAGCAGGAGTGGGTGAGGGCGTAGTCGATGCCGAGCTCCAGCCCGCGGCGGATGATCTCGGCCTTGGACAGGGAAATCAGCGGGGTATGGAGGCGGTAGCGGCCGCTCCCCTCGACCCCGGCGCGGGTGGCGAGATTGGCCAGGGTTTCAAAAGCGGCGATGTATTCGGGGCGGCAGTCGGGATAGCCCGAATAGTCGAGGGCGTTGACGCCGATGTAGATGTCGAAAGCGCCGAGCACCTCGGCCCAGCCAAGGGCGAAGGAGAGAAAGATGGTGTTGCGCGCCGGCACGTAGGTGACCGGGATTTCCCCCTCCCGCACCCCCTCCTTGGGCACCTCCAGCGCGCTGGTCAGGGCGCTGCCGCCGATGCGGCGCAGGTCGATCTCCACCAGCTGGTGCTCCACCGCTCCCATTCGCGGGGCATAACGGCGGGCCTTGTCGAGTTCGACGGTGTGCCGCTGGCCGTAGGCGAAGCTCATGGCGTAAGGGGCGAACCCCTCGGCCCGGGCGATGGCCATGCAGGTGGTGGAATCGAGCCCGCCGCTGTAGAGGACCACGGCTTTTTTACGGTTCGGCATGGGGGTGCTCCTTGGCTAGTAAACCTCGTAGAAATCGCCGGTGCCCAGACGGTGCACCTTGAGCAGATTGGTGGTGCCGGGGGAGGAGACCGGGCTGCCCATGGTGATGACGACGATATCCCCCCGGCGCAGCACGCCTCGGGAAAGGATGAGCTTTTCCACCGAGCGGATCTGCGCTTCCGTATCCCCCTCGATGGCGACCCGCAGAGCGTGGATGCCGGCGTAAAGACAGAGGCGGCGGCGGGCGGTCTGGGACGGGGTGATGGCGTAAATCGGCAGGTCCGGGCGGTATTTGGCGACCAGCGCGGCGGTCCCCCCGGTCTGGGTGAAGGCGAGAATGGCGGCGGCGCCGACCGTTTCCGCCACCCGGCAGGCGGCCTGGCCGATGGCCTCGGAGAGGCGGCGGTAGCCGAGGGTTTCGGGGATCGGGTGGAAGACGTTGGTTTTCAGTACCGGGTCCTGCTCCACGTCATGGGCTACCCGCACCATGAGGGAGACGGCTTCGACCGGATATTTGCCGGCGGCGGTTTCGCCGGAAAGCATGACGGCATCGGTGCCGTCGAGGATGGCGTTGGCCACATCCGAGGTCTCGGCACGGGTCGGGCGCGGGTTGTGGATCATGCTTTCCAGCATCTGGGTGGCGGTGATGACCGGTTTCCCCGCCTGGTTGCACATGCGAATGATGCGTTTCTGGATCAGCGGCACCTTCTCGGGATTCATCTCCACGCCGAGATCCCCCCGCGCCACCATGATGCCGTCGGCGGCGTCGAGAATGGCGGCGAAGTCCTCCACCGCCTGCGGTTTCTCGATCTTGGCGATGACGCGCATGCCGCTCTTTTCCCGATAGAGCCGTTCCTTGAGATCGAGGACGTCGGCGGCCTGCTGGACGAAGGAGAGGGCCAGGTAGTCGATCTCCTGGCCGAGGCAGAAACGCAGATCGTCAAGATCCTTCTCGGTCATGGCGGGGATGGAGACGCGGGCGCCGGGGAGATTGATCCCCTTGCGGTCCTTGAGGGTGCCGCCGACCACCACCTGGCAGCGCACGTCCTCGTCGGTCACGGCGAGCGTCCGCAGTTCGAGCAGGCCGTCGTCGAGGAGGATCGCGTCGCCGGGCTTGACGTCATTCGGCAAGCCTTTGTAATCGATGGGGATAAGTGTCCCTTCGCCGAGCACGTCGCGGGTGGTGAGAACCACTTCCTGGCCGGTGCGCAGAGGCAGAGCGCCGTCGCGGAGCCGGCCGACGCGGATTTTCGGTCCCTGCAGGTCGGCGAGAATGGCCACCGCCTGCCGCCGTTGGCGGGAAAGCTCCCGCAGACGGCGGATGATGCGCGCCTTTCCGGCGTGATCGCCGTGGGAAAAGTTCAGGCGAAAGACGTCGGCGCCGGCTTCCATCAGGGCCAGCAGCATCTGGTCGGATTCGCTGGCGGGTCCGACCGTGGCGACGATCTTGGTGCGCCGGTACATGAATCCTCCTCGCCGGGGAAAACAGGGTGGATAACGGGACGGCTACGGCCGTGCGTGCAAAGGATCGTCACTATATCACGCCCCCCCGGGGACGGCAAAATAAATGGCCAGGGGCGGGCGTTTGTGGTATCCATGGGCAAATTTATCGATTTATGAGGGGGTTTGCCCATGCCCACGCTATTTCGTTATCTTCTCTGGTCCGGCCTGGTTCTCGTCCTGCTCGGGATTGGCGCCCTGACCGGCGCCTACTTCTACGTCGCCGGTTCCCTGCCCAAACTCGACTCCCTGAGCGATTACCGGCCGCCGGTGATCAGCCGGGTGCTCAGCGACGAAGGGGAGGTCATCGCCGAGTTCTACCGGGAGCGGCGCATCGTCGTGCCGGTGGCGCGCATGCCCGAGCGGCTGGTGCGCTCTTTTGTCGCCGCCGAGGACTCCAAATTTTTCGAGCATCAGGGGATCGATCTCTTTTCCATTCTCCGCGCCGCCCTGAAGAATCTCAAAGCGGGCGGCGTCGTTCAGGGGGGGAGTACCATTACCCAGCAGATCGCCAAGGGTCTGCTGCTGACCCCGGAAAAGAAATTCTCCCGCAAGTTCAAAGAGGCGATTCTCGCCTGGCGCATGGAGAAACGCCTCTCCAAGGACGAGCTCCTTTATCTCTACCTCAACCAGATCTATCTCGGCCACGGCGCCTACGGCGTGCAGGCGGCGGCGGAGAATTACTACAACAAAAACGTCGAGGATCTCTCCCTCGCCGAGTGCGCGATGCTCGCGGGACTGCCCCAGGCCCCCAGCCGCTACTCCCCTTACCGCAATTTCGCCCGGGCCAAGGAGCGGCAGAAATATGTCCTCGGCCGCATGGCCGACGACGGCTACATCACCGAGCAGGAAGCGGCGGCGGCCTTCGACGAACCGTTGACCATCCACCCCCGCACCAACGCCCACACCCATGAGGCGGCCTACTTCACCGAACAGGTGCGGCGCTATCTGGAACAGGCCTACGGCGAGGAGATGCTCTATACCGGCGGGCTGGAAATCCGCACCACCATGAACCTCGCCATGCAGAAGGCGGCGCATCACGCGGTGCAGGAGAACCTGCGGGAGCATGACCGGCGTTACGGTTACCGGGGGCCGGAGCGGGTGCTCAAGGAGGCCGACATCGAGAAATTTCTCAACGATCAGGCGCCGGAACTCGATGCCCACCCGCCAGTTTCGGGGAGTCTGCTCGACGCGGTGCTGACCGGATCGACCGCTCAGTCTTTGCAGGTGCGTTTCGGCAACCGCCAGGGGGAACTCCCCCTCAAGGGGCTCGGCTGGGCCGGCAAGGTTCGGGTGGTGGGGGCCGATCAGGCTCCGGCCGGCAACGCCAATGGCAAGGAGACCCGGTTGCCGCTCGGGTCGCTGTTGCGGGTCCGGGTGCAAAAGGTCGCTGAAGATGGCCGTCTCACCCTCACTCTCGATCAGGAGCCGGAAGCGCAAGGGGCGCTGGTCGCCCTCGATCCCGCCTCGGGGGAGGTCAAGGCCATGGTCGGCGGCTACGATTTTTACCGCAGCCAGTTCAACCGGGTGACCCAGGCCCGGCGGATGCCGGGTTCGGCGTTCAAGCCGATTATCTATGCGGCGGCCCTGGATAAAGGCTACACCGCGGCGACGGTGATTCTCGACACGCCCCTGGTCTATCCCCAGACGGGCAAGGGGGAGTGGCGGCCGCAGAACTATGATCACAAGTTCAAGGGGCCCATCACCTTTCGCGAGGCTCTGACCCATTCGAACAATATCGTCACTATCAAAATTCTTGAGGATATCGGGGTCGGTTATGCCCTCGGCTATGCCAAGAAACTCGGCATCGAATCCCCTCTCAATCGCGATCTGACCTTGGCTCTCGGCTCCTCTGCCGTGACTCCCCTGGAGTTGGCGGGCGCCTACAGCGTCTTTGCCAACGGTGGTGTCCGGGTGACCCCTTTCTATGTGACGCGGGTGGCCGATCGTGACGGGCGGGTGCTGGAGTCGATCAATCCCGGCGACTTCCCGGGAGGAGCCCGTTCGGGGCAGCGTCTGCTCTCCGTCAGTCGCGAGCGGGTGATATCCCCGGAAACCTCCTTTCTGATCACCAATCTCATGGAGAGTGTCATTCAGAACGGGACCGGGCAGCAGGCCAAGGCGTTGGGGCGGCCGACGGCGGGCAAGACCGGCACCACCAATGATTTGAAGGACGCCTGGTTTGCCGGCTATGTCCCGCAACTGGTGGCGGTTTCCTGGACCGGCTACGATCAGGAGCGTCCCCTCGGAAGTAAAGAGACAGGGGCCCGGGCGGCACTGCCCGCCTGGCTTTCCTTCATGAAGGAGGCGGTCAAGGCTTGGCCTCCGAGCGACTTCCCGGTTCCGGATACCATCGAATTCTGCGTCATCGACCCCCGCACCGGTCTGCTCGCTTCCGAGGCGCAGTCGGGCGCTATCGTCGAGGCTTTCGCGCCGGGAACCGCGCCCACCCGCTATGCCGTCGACGAGGAGCGTCCTCGCGCCCAGGACTTTTTCCGCATTGATATGGATGAGTATTAAAAAGCCTTCCCGGTTGCCTGAAGTGTAAAATTTTCCATCGCGGGTGTCGGAATTTTTTACAAAAAGACTCCTGAAGCGGGCCTTTTTCGTGGAAATTCGGCCCTTTGGGTGGCGTGAATATTGCAGAACTTAAGAGGGTGTTGAAAAGTTCATTCCTTAAGTGCGCGGGAGGCTGAAAACGTCATGGAACAGGTGCGGATCGCTCGAAAGCATCGCCGGTTTTTAACCCATGGACGGGCGCTGGCGCGGGTAAGGTCAGCCCCCGAAACGATGGTCCATGTGATCGATATCAGCGTCGGCGGGTTGGCTTTTCGCTATCTTGGCGACGGCGAACTGGGCGGGAGCGCCGACGAAATCGATCTGTTTCACGATGAGAGCCTGGCGCTCGGGGGCCTTCCGGTGCGGGCGGTTTCCGATTGCCCCCTGGATTACGGCTTCATCCCCATGCGCCGACGTGGCCTGAGTTTTGGTGACCTGACAACGGAGCAGCGGCTCGCCCTCGACGCTTTCATCGTCAACTATACCGAGGCAGGGCGGCGCTAACCGCATGCCGAAAAGGCGGCCTCTCCAGGCCGGGCTAACAGGCTCGGGCGCAAGGCGCTCGGACGCCGAATGTTCGCGACAGGCGGGTCCTTCTGGGGTCCGCCTCTTTTTTTGCGCTCTTCCGGCCGGTCGTCGGACCTCGACGCGATGTGGGATGAATTGCCTAAGTGCCCGTTTCTCCGTGTCTTGCCTTGACGCCTTGGGGCTTCTGTGGTAGATTCTATCCTTCGTCAATGTTAGCGGAAGGAGTACCAAAATGTTTAAAATCGGTGAGATGGCGGTTTACCCGGCTCAGGGCGTAGGGAAAATCGAGGCGATCGAAACCAGGGAATTTTCCGGAGAACGGCACGATTTTTACGTGCTGCGCATTGTCGACAGCGATATGACGATCATGGTGCCGGTGGGCAATGCCAGCCATGTCGGGTTGCGGAACCTGATCCACAAGGACCGCGTCGCCTCGGTTTACGACCTCCTCGAAGAGAAGCATGGCGGTTGCGGGCTGATCGCTTCCTGGAGCCGCCGCCAGCGGGAGTACAACGAAAAGATCCGCTCCGGCGACCTTTTTGAAGTCGCTTCGGTTTTGCGGGAACTGTATCAGCTCAAGGAAAGCAAGGAGCTTTCCTACGGCGAGAAAAAGGTGCTGGATCTGACCCGTAAATTGCTGGTCAAGGAGCTGGCTTTGGCCGACGGTAGCGACGAGGTCCAGGTTTTCGAGCGGGTCGAGAAGATCTTTCTCCACTAAGAAGCGGCGCTTCTTTCCGGTCACGGTTATTCATCGGGGGATGGCACTTGGCATCCCCCTTTGCTTTCCCCTCTTTCCGCCCGCAACGTCGTTTTCCCCATGGCTTTGCCCATGACTTTCGCCGCCCATGGTGGTATAACACGGACCCGCCCTCGCTCCGAGGGGCGCGGGACGGCTGTTGCGAAATCGGGGGGAAAGGGGTTGCATGAACGTTTATGTCCTGGTTCCCGCCGCGGGTCTGGGGCGGCGCATGGGGGCTTCCCTCAACAAGCAGTACCTGACTCTCGCCGACCGCCCGATACTGGCCCACACCCTCGCTCTTTTCGACGGACATCCCCGGGTGGCCGGCATCTATGTCATTTCACCGGCGGATGAGGTCCCTTTTTGCCGCCGGGAAGTGGTCGAGCGCTATGGTTTCGCCAAGGTGCGGGGTCTGGTCGCCGGCGGCGCCGAACGCCAGGATTCGGTACGCAACGGCCTGCGCGCCTGCGCCGCCGAGGCGGAAGACATCGTGCTGATTCACGACGGCGTGCGCCCCTTGTGTCCGCCCCTCTGCATCGACACGGCGATTGATACGGCAAGCCGCATCGGGGCCTGCGTCGTCGGTGTGCCGGTCAAGGATACCATCAAGGAAGTCGACGGCGGGTTGATCCAGGGGACGCCGCCGCGCCGGCGGCTCTGGCAGGCCCAGACCCCGCAGGCCTTTCGTTACGGCCTGATCCGCGACGCCCACGAACAGGCCCTGGCCGAAGGCTGGACCGGGACCGACGACGCCTCGCTGGTGGAGCGGCTCGGCCTGCCGGTGGCGATGGTCGCGGGGGATTATCGCAACATCAAGATCACCACGCCCGAGGATCTGCTGCTGGCCCGGGCCTTTCTGGCGAGTTCCGAAGGGACGGCGAGATGATGCGCATCGGTCACGGTTTTGATGTGCACCGCCTGGTGGCGGAGCGCAAACTGATTCTCGGCGGCATCGAGATTCCCCATAGTCTCGGGCTGCTCGGCCATTCCGACGCCGACGTGCTGCTGCACGCCATCTGCGACGCCATTCTCGGCGCCCTCGGCGCCGGCGACATCGGCAAACACTTTCCCGACAGCGATCCCGCCTACCGGGGGATTTCCAGTCTCAAACTCCTCGCCCAGGTGATGGTTCTCGCTCGCGAGCGGGGCTACACCATCGGCAACCTCGACGCCACCGTCATCGCCCAGCGGCCCAAGCTCGCCCCCTATATCCGGCCGATGGTGGAAAGTATCGCCGCGACCTGCGGCGCCGATCCCGAGCGGATCAACGTCAAGGCCACGACCACCGAACAGCTTGGCTTCGAAGGGCGCGGCGAGGGGATCTCCGCCCACGCCGTGGTGCTGCTGCAGGTCGATGACGGCCTGGAAGAGATCTTCTGACGAATGTTCCGCCCGTTCCTTTTTTGAATGCCCATTTTGCCCTGACGGATTCTCACCCATGACCACGACCGCGACCCCCGTTCCCAGCTTCATCCGCACCCTCATCAGCGACGATCTCGCCGCCGGCAAGAACGACGGCCGGGTGATCACCCGCTTCCCTCCGGAGCCCAACGGCTATCTGCACATCGGCCATGCCAAGTCGATCTGTCTCAATTTCGGCCTCGCCGCCGATTTCGGCGGGCGCTGTCATCTGCGCATGGACGACACCAACCCCGAAAAAGAGAGCGTCGAGTACGCCGAGGCGATCATGGACGCGGTGCGCTGGCTCGGCTTCGACTGGGGCGAGCATCTCTACTATGCCTCCGATTACTACGAGCGCCTCTATCAGTTCGCCGTCGAGCTGATCCGCGCCGGCAAGGCCTATGTCGACAGCCTGAGCGCCGAGGAAGTGCGGGCGCAACGCGGCACCCTCACCGGGCCGGGACAGGAGAGCCCCTACCGCCACCGCTCCGTGGAAGAAAATCTCGACCTCTTCGCGCGCATGCGCGCCGGGGAATTTCCCGATGGCGCCCATACCCTGCGGGCCAAGATCGACATGGCCTCCGCCAACATTAATCTGCGCGACCCGGTCATGTACCGTATCCAGCGCGTCAGCCACTACCGCACCGGCGACGCCTGGTGCATCTACCCCATGTACGACTTCGCCCATCCCCTCTCCGACGCCGTCGAGGGGATCACCCATTCCATCTGCACCCTTGAATTCGAGGATCATCGCCCCCTGTACGACTGGTTTCTCGACCAGTTGCCGGGCTTGCCCCATCCCCGGCAGATCGAGTTCGCCCGGCTCAATCTCAGCTACACGGTGATGAGCAAGCGCAAGCTGCTCGAACTGGTCAAACGGGGGGACGTCACCGGCTGGGACGATCCGCGCATGCCGACGCTGGTGGGGATGCGTCGCCGCGGCTATCCGCCGGCGGCGATCCGGACCTTCTGCGAGCGCATCGGGGTCGGCAAGAGCGACAGCTGGATCGACCTGTCGGTGCTGGAGGACTGCGTCCGCGAAGAGTTGAACGAGACGGCGCCCCGGGTGATGGCGGTGCTGCGCCCCTTGAAGGTGGTGATCGAGAACTATCCGGAAGGTCAGGTGGAGGAGTTCGACGCCCCCAACCACCCGCAGAAGCCCGAATTCGGCACGCGCAAGGTCCCCTTCTGCCGCGAGCTCTACATCGAGCGCGACGATTTCATGGAGGATCCCCCGAAGAAATTCTTCCGCCTTGCCCCGGGGCAGGAAGTGCGGCTGCGCTGTGCCTACTTCATCCGCTGCGAGTCGGTGGTGCGCGACCCCGAGAGTGGCGAAATCGTCGAACTGCGCTGCAGCTACGATCCGGCGAGCCGGGGCGGCGGCGCCCCCGACGGGCGTAAGGTCAAGGGGACGATCCACTGGGTTTCCGCCCGCCATGCCGTCGCCGCCGAGGTACGCATCTACGAGCGGCTCTTTACCGCCGCCAACCCCGATTCCGCCAAGGCCGCCGGCGGCAGCTACCGCGACCTGCTCAATCCCCAATCCCTCGAAATCCTCCGTGGTTGCCGGCTGGAACCGGCGTTGGCCGCGGCCGGTGCCGCGGAGCGTTATCAGTTCGAGCGCCTCGGCTATTACTGCCTCGATGCCGTCGATTCGACGGCCGAGGCCCCGATCTTCAACCAGATCGCGACCCTGCGCGATTCCTGGGCGAAGGCCGGACAGGTCTGACCCATTCCGGTCCCCGCGACCGCATCATCGCGAAGGAAAGGTGCTTCATGGCTCTGCGCGTCTACAATACCCTCTCCGGCGGCAAGGAAGAGTTCCGGCCGCTGGTCCCCGGCAAGGTCGGCATGTACGTCTGCGGCGTCACCGTCTACGATTACTGCCACATCGGCCACGCCCGGGCCAACATCGTCTTCGACATCGTCTACCGCTATCTGAAATTTTCCGGATACGAGGTGAACTACGTCCGCAACTACACCGACGTCGACGACAAGATCATCAACCGCGCCAACGAGCGGGGGATCGACAGCCAGGCCCTGGCCGAGGAGTTCATCCGCGCCTTCGACGAGGACATGGCCGCTCTCGGCCTCGACCTGCCGACCTGTCAGCCCAAGGCCACCGAGCACATCCCCCAGATCATCGCCATTGTCGAGCGTCTTATCGAACGGGGGATGGCCTATCCCTCCGGCGGTGACGTTTACTTCTCGGTGGAGAAGTTCCCCGGTTACCTCAAGCTCTCCAAACGCAACCTTGATGAGATGCGCGCCGGCGCCCGCATCGCCCCCGGCGAACAGAAACGCAATCCCATGGATTTCGCCCTGTGGAAGGCGGCCAAGCCCGGCGAACCTTCCTGGGACTCCCCCTGGGGAGCGGGGCGCCCCGGCTGGCATATCGAATGCTCGGCCATGAGCATGCAATATCTCGGTGAGTCCTTCGACATCCACGGCGGCGGCAAGGATCTGGTCTTCCCCCACCACGAGAACGAGATCGCCCAGAGCGAGGGGGCGAGCGGCAAGCCTTTCGTCAAGTACTGGCTGCACAACGGCTTCGTCAACGTCAACCAGGAGAAGATGAGCAAGTCGCTGGGCAACTTCTTCACCATCCGCGACATCCTGCAAAAGTACGATGCCGAGGTGGTGCGTTTCTTCATCCTCTCCGCCCATTACCGCTCGCCCATCGATTTCTCCGACCAGAACCTGGAGGACGCCAAGGCCGGGCTGACCCGTTTTTATGAAGGGCTTAAGACCGCGGAGGAAACCCTGGCCGCCCCGGCAACGCCGGAGGCGTCCGCCGGTGAGGTGCCGGCGGAGTTGCGGGAGATCCTCGGCCGCGTCGCCAGGGTGGAAGAGCGCTTCCGCGAGGCGATGGACGACGATTTCAATACCGCCCTGGCCATCGGCCATCTCTTCGATCTGGTGCGGGGATTGAACCGCATCGTCGCGGAAACCTCCCTCCGGCAAAATCCGGTTCTGCTGAACGGGCTGCGGCAAGGGTGCGAGCAGTTGCGCCGTCTGGGCGGCGTCCTCGGGCTCTTTGAATCGGAACCGGTCGCCTGGCTGGAGAAACAGAAGAATGCCGGACTCCAGGCCGGCGGGCTGAGCGCCGAAGCAATCGGGGCGCTGATCGTGGAACGGCGGCAGGCGCGGGCCAATCGCGACTTCGCCCGCGCCGACCAGATTCGCGACGAACTCGATGCCCAGGGGATCATGCTTCTCGACTCCAAGGAGGGGACGGCCTGGAAGCTGAAATAGCTTCCGCCGGCTTCCGACGAAACACAAAACCCGGCTGAATGCCGGGTTTTGTGCTGTTGACAGCAAAAAGCGTTCTATTGTATATAATTTTAAACATGCCGTTTCACTGAGGTTGTCCTCAACCTCCCCCTCCGCAACCCGCTCCCTTCGCGAAAAGATATCCGCCGATGCCGCACTCTTCGTCCGTCTCTGGCAAGCCCTCCCGCCGCCCTTCGGTCTTCCTCTTTCTTTGCTTCGCGTTTCTCTTTCTCTCCCCAGCTCTCAGCCATGCCGAACTTTTGCGTCTGGCCGTGGTCGGGGTGACTAACGCCACCGACGAGCCGGAATTCGGCAAGCTGCTCATTGCCCAGGGGATCGCCCATCTGGTGGCGCAGGAGCTGTACGACACCGGCCGCTATGTGCCGGTGGAGGACAACGCGGAAATCTCCGGGCGCATCGGGGAGCTGGTGGCTCGGGCCGCGCTCTCTCCCGAGGCAACGGCGGATAGCGTTGACCGCGCCGAACTGGGCTGCGATGCCGTGGCTTCGGCGCGCATCGTCAAGTTCGACAAGTCCCGCTTCCGGGGCTTCGCCGGCCCTTTCTCCAGCGGCAAGGTCGACGTCGGAATCACCGTGGAAGTCTCCGTGCGGGAAGGAGAAAATCCTCCGCTAAAAGGCCAGGGAAGCGGCAGCGGTACGACCAAGGCGCGGGGTGTGCTCTTTCAGATTCGCGAAGACCAGGTCCATTTCGACCAGACCAGCGTCGGCCAGGCGACTCAGGAAGCGGTCGCCCAGGCGGTGGCCGGACTCATGAACCAAAGGGTGGAGGGACAATGAGACGACTGGCTTTTTGGCTGTTGCCGATCCTTTTCTGTGCCTTTTTTTCCGGCTGCGCCACGACGTATGTGGAAGAAAAAGAACCGCTCAAGCCGACTTCCGACCTGGCGAGTTTTCCTCCCTACGACGGCCCCAAGACCGTGGTCGCCGTCCTCCCTCTCGGTCTTTCCGAACGGGCCGCGAAAGCCTATCCTCATCTGCTGGCCAAGGATGTCGGTCTCGGCATTCACAACCGGGTCATCGAAACCCTCTACGACACCAACCGCTTCCGCTTTGTCGAGGAAAAACCCGAGGTGGTCAAGGATGTCCTCGACCGCCAATGGCTGAGCATGGCCGGCATGGTCGATCAGGGGACGGCGGTGGAAATGGGCAAACTCCTCGGCGCGCAGAAGGTCATCTACGGCGAGGTTTACGATTTCGCCCAGGGGGGCGAGCAGGTCAGCGGTTTTTCGGCGCGCAGTAATTTCAATACCCGGATGGGGGTCCAGGTTCGCTGCGTCGACGTAGAAACCCTCGAGTATGTTCCCGGCAGCGGCACGGGGCGCGGCGGCGACGTCGGCGAAGCGTCGGAAGGCGCCATCCGCGAGGCCGTGGCCGGGCTGATCCGGCGGCTGAAATAATCAGGAAAACAGCTTTCCATCACATTCTCAGGAGGTTCCATGAAAAAATTGTTGGTTCTCCCGCTATTGCTGTTGGCTTTGCTGGCCGGGGTATGCGTCCCGGCCGCGCAGGCGTCCTACACCGCCAATAATCTGGACGATCTGGGCGCGATTTATGACGACAACTTCGGCCAGATCTCAGGATCGGTCGAGGTCAACGGTGTAATCCTCTCCTGGTTTAGCGATCCGCAAGGCGGTTTCTCGGAATTGACCATTGGCGACCAAACGTATTACGACCTCGACCTCGACGACCGTCAGGCGACCATTATGCTGATTGCCCATACTCTGGGTATTCCCCTGACCTCGGCCGGAACGCTTACCGAACCGACTTCGGCCTCGGCGACGACCTCGCGACTGGTCTTCAACGAACTGGTCGTTCCCACCGTGCGGACGACGACCGAGAAGACCCGTCAGGCGGCGCAGAAGGCCCAGGGGGCGGTACGCACCTTGGGCGGTTCGCTGCGCACCGAGTGGGTGGACAAGGCCGGTGATGAAAACGGCATGGTCAGCGGCTTCAACCTCGGCCTGGCCTATGACGTGGACAATTTCACCTTCGGCGTGATGGTGCCCTACGACTATTTCAATTTCGACAGCTTCACCGCCAACCGCATCGGCTCCATCCTCTTCGGCCAGTACCACCTGAGCCTCACCGAAGAGCTGGAAGCGACTTTTACCGCCAACCTCAACTACATGTTCACCGACTTCCGCATTCTTGGTCAGGATGACGACCTCAACACCTATGGCGGCGGCCTGAGCGCCGGTCTGCGGTACAGCCAGGAACTCTATGAACTCGGCTGCGGGGTTTCCTACCAGTACAACCAGGACGATGTCGATCTCAAGGACGACAGCCAGGATCTGGTCAAACTCGGCGCCAACGTCGGCTACCGCGTCACCCCCGACCAGGTCGTCAACCTCTTCGGCACCTGGACCTACGATGCCACCGACTACACCTACGATTACGGCGATACCGACTACTTTGAAATCGGCACCGAATACCGGGCCAATTTCTCCGCCACCTGGGCGCTGAACGTCGGCTACCGCAAGGTCGTTGATCTCGAAGACTACGATTCGGACATGGTCTACCTCGGAACGACCTGGCAGTTCTAAACCGGGGATGTTTCATGAATGAAAAGGCGGCCCGAAGGCCGCCTTTTTTGTGAGTAAGGTAGACAACTTCTCATGACCACTCATGTTATTTCACGGTGCGTCCTCAATTGGCAACGAGCCGCTAAATGTCACCTTCACCCAGTTCAGTATCGCGAGGTTGCGGATGGACGAGGCAATGGCATCTTGCTTGTCCGCGTTGTTCCAATGCCGTTTCCACTTGAGAACGTACTCGTACACGTCCTGCTCACTGACATTACCATTCGGGTGCTGTTTTTTGAGTTCGCGAACCGCATAAAAAACGGTGGTGACTTCCTCGGCCTGCTGTGTGCTCTTGATACGGCTGAAAAGATCGACGGTCTTGCTGATTTTGGGTTGGAGATCGCGCAGTTCTTCCGCAAACCGATGGCGGATCACCGGATACTCCGGGCCGACTTTCAGAGCCGTCATTGCGCCAAGCTGGGTTTCATAAATAAGATTGGCATTGGCGAAGGTACTCAGCGCCGTTTTGACCTCATCCGAGAAAGGACCGTAACTGTTCTGTCGAAACTGGAATCCGGTCTTTATCCCCTGCTCGGTTATGGTGTAGCAGATCTTCTGGAAAATCGTCCGTCCTACCGGGTTGGCATAGGGTTGCCTTTCAAGCCGATACAGGACTTCGAGCAACGCGACCCATTCCGCCGTTAATTTGTGTTGCGCCCGCTTGTGCGCATGCGCTTTTTCCAGCGACGCCGACTGCGACAGAAATTCCGCCGTCAACTGCTGGCGCGGTGTGCCGTATGGCGCATAGATTTCAATGTCGATATCAAGGCCGACAAGCTTTTGGTACATGATCGGCCCGACTACGCTCCATTCCAGCCCGCCATTGCCGCAGCCCAGGGGCGGGAACGCAATGGAATCGATCCCCCATTCGCGGTACTTCTCGGCGAAAAGATCAAGGCCGCGGATGATGTCTTCCACCTTGGATGGTGACCGCCAATGGTCCTTGGTCGGGAAATTCAGGATCGATGTGCCGAACAGATCGGTATAAAGAAACGGGATCCCGGGCTTAATTTCTTTATCGGCGCACCGCCGGGCATAGTCGGTGAACAGGCCGGGATAACGCTTCTTGAACTCCAGCGCGACCCCCTTTCCCATAACGCCGACACAGTTCACCGTGTTGACCAGGGTGCGGGCCTTGCTTTCGAACAAATTGCCGATGAGAACTTTGATCATGGCATGACCTCAGGCAAAAAACAGATTGCGATCGCGGGTGACAGGCAGGTCGAAGCCGGTCTGACGTAGTTTCGTCTCGGCTGCGGCATCGAACACAAAGGCACCTACAACCAAATCGGCTGAAACCCGGTGCGGCACCAGAACCTCTGCGCACTTGACTGACTTTTTGCGCCATTGTTCGAGCGGGTCTTCACTTGTCCAATATGTCGCGAAAATCAGATTGAAATCCAGTTCGCGCAAGCCTTCGGGCGACTTGAGGAAACGCACGTAGTCACTGGAAGCGTTCCGGTCGGCCAGGACAACGTCCGGCAAGGTCAGTACATGCTTGTCAACGCGCAATACGCACAGGCTCGACGCTTCGTTCTTCCTCAGAAACAGCATCGGGTTACGGGCGCAAAAGTACAGATTGGCATATTGATGCAGGTTCAGGCCGCCAGGCACCCGCCTCACGTCGCGGCGTTGCTGAATTTCCGCCAGTGCCACGGAATCGTGCGGCAGCTTGGTCACCTCTTCATGGGACAGGATACCATGCTTCATCACCGAAGGGATATTGACCAGAGGCATGATGCTGTGCAGTTCAATCAAGCGGTGCGGCATGGTTCAACCCCTTGGGTGTTACCCAATACTTGCATCAACACCGAACTCCGCCCGTTTAACTTGCCGTCGCGTATCCGTTCGAAGCAGTTGGAGTAATCCACCGGCGAAAGGAAGAAGAAGTCCCTACACGGTTTGCCACCCGCCGGGATGGTCCCGTTCAATCGTTCGAAATGCGCCGTTCCGTCGGTCAGCGCGATTTCGGCCTCGGTCAGGGCGCGCTTGACGGCGGCGAGGGAGAAGTAGGCGCTTTGCCCCTTGAGGGCGGGGAGGAGGCGGGTGAAGAGGAACGATTTTCTGGAACCGTCGTAAGTCATTTTACCCCCTCCACAAACGAGATTTCATCCTCCGTCAAGCCATAGAGTTCATAGACCAACGTGTCGATCTGCCGTTCCAGGGTTCGGGTATCGGCCTGGGGATCGGCTTTTTTTGCGGCGAGAATCTGGTCGACGAGGGCGATGAGAGGGGCTTGATCTTCCGAAGGAATTGCCGGAATCGGCAACATGCGCAATTCACTCAGCGTAGTCTGTCTAAAATCATCCTTGGTCGCGATGACGGATGAACTCACATAGAGGCAGGAGATAAATTTGCTGGCAAGGATGGCAAGGAGATATTTTGCAGAAAACTGGACATCCGTAGGGATAAAGGGATTGATGTCTTTTTTAAAGACCATCCGATCCTCTGTATAGGCAACCGTGAGTCTGTCTTGTCGGTTGATTATTCTCCGAATAAGTATTTTTGGTTCTTGCTGATAAAATTGAAGTAGAGAGTTCTTGCCAGCCATTTCAACAAAACAAATATTTTCCGTGACAAGCGAGTAATTGTAGGCGTTCCCTTTTTCGAGGAAGGGAAAAGAGTTTTCAGTCGCCAGCTCAACCTTAGTGAAACTGCTGCCAGATAGCCCCTGCGTAGATTTTGTAATATCACCAAGCTTGATGAGCCGCCCCTTATTCAGCCTTTCTGACAGATTTCCCCAGAACCCGCCGGGGTAGAATCCAGTTCAAAGTGCACCACTGAGGCAAGGGGTTAAAAAGCAGGACATGACAGGGTTTCTGGTAAAGTTGGAAGCGCCAACCACCAACCAATCAGAAGGAGCCCGCCATGTCCTACA